>NZ_JAAXKY010000007.1 GCF_012911925.1 Pseudonocardia xinjiangensis
GCCGGGGGCCGGGCGGGGCGGGGGCGCCGGAGGGCGCGTGGGTCCGCCGTCGCCGTGAGGGCTCGCGCGGCGGCGGGCCGCCTCAGTCGAAGTCGCCCGCTGCCCTGCGTACCTTGGCGAGCAGGTCGGTCAGCTCGGTCTCCTGCTCCGGAGCGAGGCCGCTGAGGCCGAACTCGATCGCGGTCACCGACTTCGTGGCGTCCTCCAGGATGGCGGTGCCGGCTTCGGTGATCTCCACCAGCGTCGCGCGCCGGTCGGTCGGGTGCGGGATGCGGCGCACGAGCCCGTCGGCCTGCAGTCGATCCACGATGTTGGTCACGCTCGTCGGATGCAGCTGGAGGCGCTCACCCATCACCCGCATCGGCAGCCTGCCGGTGCGGGAGAAGCTGAGCAGCACCAGTGCCTCGTACCGGGCGAACGTCAGACCGTGCGGGCGCAGTGCCCCGTCCACTGCGGAGAGAAGGATCTGCTGCACCCGCATCACGCTGGTCACCGCGGCCATCGTGCGCGCGGGTCCGATCCGCTCGTCCCAGATCGCCGCCGCCCGCAGGATCGGGTCGAACGGAAGCGGGTCGTGGGTGGCCATGACCGGCGACGCTAGCAGTGAGGTGCACGCTCGGGGTCGCGGTCGTCGCCTTTGCTGCGGCAGGCTGGCGACCATGCTCTTCGCATTCAGCATCGCCCCGTCCGGAGGCAACTCCGGCACCGACAGCGTGAGCGAGGCGGTCGCGGCGGCCGTCCGCGTCGTCCGCGAGTCCGGACTGCCCAACGAGACCACCTCGATGTTCACCACGATCGAATCCGAGACGTGGGACGAAGGCATGGAGGTGGTGAAGCGGGCCGTCGAGGCGGTCCAGGCTCACGCCCCCCGGGTGAGCCTGGTGCTGAAGGCCGACATCCGGCCCGGTCACTCCGGCCAGCTGACGGCCAAGGTGGAGCGGGTCGAGGCGGCGCTGGACAAGGGCTGAACCGCGTCCGGGCCGAACGGGCAGGCGCCGCAGCGCCGGCCTGTTCGGCCCGGAAACGGAGGAACTACTCAGCCCCGGCTGATGACCAGGGTGAAGAAGAAGACGCCGAGCAGAATGGCGGCCGTGCCGAGAAGCATCGCGATCTTGGCCCGCTTCGCGGAAACGGGGCGGCGGGAGGCCGCGCTGCCGAGGCCCAGTGCGGTGGCGCCCAGGATCCAGGCGATGAGCGGAACCGGGCTGACGATCACGGCGACCACGCCCACGATCAGGGCCGCCTTCCCGAGCTTCGGGCTCTCACTCTTGGCTGTCCTCCTCCGGGCGTCCTGGAGGAGGCGGTCGGCAACGGTGTTCTCCGTGCTCATGCGGGTTCCTTGGAGGGGGAGGCCGCGTACCCGCGGCAGTGGATTCGACGCAGAGCGACCATTGATCACTCGTACCCTTCTCAACGATTGCCCGGGCATCCCCGGTGTTCTGCCAGTCCGGTGACCATCTGGCCCTGACGGATGACGGGATTTCGAATCTCGACTGCGTAGGGTCACCGAAACGACCGGACCGGTGAACTTCCGCGCGGGTTCTCCCCGTCGTGACGCCGGGTGGGAACGTCGATCAACAAACTGCGAGGAGTGCGATGAACGAGATTCCGGGCGCCACCGACGATCATCGGTCCCGCCGGATGTGGCGTGCGCTGGAGCCTGTGCACGCGGTCGTGTACTTCGCACCGGAGTGCCAGGCGGCGTGCGAAGCACTGGGCACCAAGGGCTACTGGATGAGCTACTTCGCGCTGCGCGCCGCTCCGCTCGGAGCGGCGCCTGCCGAGCTCGTCGCGGCTCTCTTCTACAACTTCCATCCGGGGCTCGTCGCGAGGTCGGTGCCGGCCGTGTGGGAGCTGGCGGGTCCCGAGCGCTACCTCGACCTCCGCCTCCAGGCGGTCGACGCGGCACTGCGGCGGCTGCTCGGTGCGGAGGTGCTCGGCTCCCCCGAGGTGGCCGCGGCGGCCGCGATCGCACGGGACGCGGCGCTGGCCGCGCCCACGGCAGGACGTCCGCTCGCCGCGGCCAACCTCGCCCTGGAGTGGCCGGAGGCACCGCACCTCGTGCTGTGGCACGCGCAGACCGTCCTGCGCGAGCAACGGGGCGACGGGCACGTCGCCGCCCTGCTCACTGCCGGGCTGGATCCCGCCGAGGCGCTCGTCCTCTTCGCAGCCGACCACGCGATGGATGCGGAGTGGCTGCGCAGGCGCCGTGGCTGGTCGGAGGAGGAGTGGACGGACGCGGCCCGCCGGCTCTCCGAGCGCGGCCTGATCGAGGAGGGGGCACTGACGCCGGCCGGACGCGCCGTGCGGGCCGAGGTGGAGGCCCGTACCGACGCGCTCGCCGACCCGCCGGTGGCCGCGATCGGGGCCGCAGCGGCCGACCGGCTGGTGGACCTGGTCGCCCCGCTGGTCAGCGCCATCATCGGAGCCGGCGGGTTCCTCGCGGCCAACCCGATGGGACTGCGTCCGCTCGTGCCGGTGACGTGAGCGCGAAACCGCTCCGCAGGCGGCCGTGCGGCGTGGGCACCAGACAGGCACGGCGGATGCGGCCGATGGCAGGATGAACACGTGTCCCGACCCGATCCTCGTCAGGCGGCCAGAACGGCCGCACTGTCGTCCGCCATGGCCGGTGCGGTCGACCTGTCCGCCCTGAAGGCCCGCTCGGAGGCCGCGGCCCGCCCGCAGCCGGCGTCCGGGGGAGCGGAACGCGCTGGCAGCAGCGCGTTCGTCATCGACGTCACCGAGCAGACCTTCCAGACCGACGTTCTCGAACGGTCGATGCAGGTCCCGGTCGTCATCGACCTGTGGGCCACCTGGTGCGGCCCGTGCAAGCAGCTCTCGCCGGTGCTGGAGCGCCTCGCCGAGGCCGGCAACGGCGCGTGGATCCTGGCGAAGGTCGACGTCGACGCCAACCCGCGGATCGCGCAGGCCTTCGGGGTCCAGTCGATCCCCATGGTGGTGGCCGTCGTCGGGGGCCAGCCGGTGGACGCGTTCAACGGGGCGTTGCCCGAACCCCAGGTGCGCCAGTGGATCGCCGCGCTGCTCGACGCCCTGCGTGACCGGATGCCCGCCATCGCGCAGGCGGAGGCAGGCGCCGGGGCGGTGGACGAGCCGGTGGAGGAGCCGGAGGACCCGCGCTTCACCGCGGCGGAGGACGCGCTCGAACGCGGTGACTACGCGGCCGCGGAGGACGCCTACCAGCAGATCCTGGCCGTCGAGCCGGCCAACGAGCAGGCCGCCGCTGCTCTGTCGCAGGTGCGGTTCCTGGCCCGCGCGGAGAGTGCCGACCCCTCGGCCATCGCCCGCGCGGACGCCGCTCCCGACGATGTCGACGCCCAGTTGGCCGCCGCGGACGCCGAGGTGGCCACAGACCGCGTCGAGGCGGCCTTCTCGCGGCTGGTGGCCACGGTCGCGCGCACCGCAGGCGACGACCGCGACCGCGTTCGCGAGCACCTCGTGGGGCTGTTCGAGCTGTTCCCGGCCGACGACCCCCGGGTCACCGCGAGCCGGCGATCCCTCGCCCGCGCGCTCTTCTGAGCCGCCAACCCCACCTGCCCCCGGGCGGGCCGAGCTACCGGTCCTCCATCGCCGCGGCGACGCGGCGGAGGTAGTCCAGCACGGCGGCGCGCTCGTCGGGGGGCAGGGAGCCCGACACCTCGTCGATCGCGGAGATGACGGGGTGCCAGGCCTCGGCGCTCGTGCACCGGGCGTCATCGGTGATCGCGACGGTGATGCGGCGCCGGTCGCGCGCGTCGTGGGCCCGGTGGACGTGGCCGGCCCGCTCGAGCCGGTCGAGCATCGCGCTTCCCGACGCGGCCCGGATGCCCAGCCGTCGCGCGAGGTCCACGACCCCCATCGGTCCGTGTTGCTCGAGCAGGTAGAGCGCGGTCATGTCGGTCGTGTTCATCCCGAGCTCGCGGGCCTTGCGCGCGTTCAGCTCCCGCGACGCGTCGCCCAGCCGCCGTACCGCGACGGTCAGCTGGTCCAGCTCGCCGCCGCCCGAGGTTCCGCCCATCCCGCTCCCGTCCGCCGCGCGCACCCGGCCGAAACATGTTAGACAATCTACATACTAGATGGTCTAACTACTCGTCCGAACCGGCCACGGGCCGGACCGAAGGTGGCTGATGGCTTCTCGCAGCGTTCTGGTCTCGGGCGCAAGCATCGCGGGGCCCGCCCTGGCCCACTGGCTGCATCGGGCCGGCTGGGCGGTGACGGTCGTCGAGCGGTTCGACGGCCTGCGCGAGGCCGGGCAGAACATCGACGTCCGCGGGGCCGGTCGCGAGGTCGTCCGCCGCATGGGCCTGGAGGAGCAGATCCTGGCCGCGCGCACCGGCGAGCTGGGCAGCACGATCGTCGACGGGCAGGGCCGGTCGCTCGCGTCCTTCGCGGCAGGCACCTCCGACGGCGACGGCCTGACCGCCGAGATGGAGATTCTGCGCGGGGACTTCGCACGCCTGCTCCACGAGAGCACCGCCCGCGACGTCGAGTACGTCTTCGGTGACCAGATCACCGCACTCGACGACACCGGCGACGCGGTGACGGCCTCTTTCCTGAACGGGCCGGCGCGCACCTTCGACGCCGTCGTGGTGGCCGAGGGCCTGACCTCGCGCACGCGATCGCTGGTGCTCCCCGACGCCGAGGTCACCGGGCTCGGCCTCTACATGGCCTACCTGACCATCGAGCGCACCGCCGCTGACGACGACTGGTGGCGCTGGTACTTCGCCCCGGGTGGGCGCCAGGTGACGTTGCGTCCGGACAACCACGGGACGATCCGGGCGACCCTCTCGGTCGCCTCGTCCGTCGGCGGGCTGGAGGACCTCGAACCCGCCGACCAGGCGCGCATCCTCCGGCGGACGTTCCGGGGCGCGGGCTGGGAGACCGAGCGGGTGCTGGCAGCACTCGACCGGGACGCGTTCTACTTCGACGCGGTCGGCCAGATGCGGATCCCCCGCTGGAGCCGCGGGCGGGTCGGGCTGGTCGGCGACGCCGCCTACTGCCCGTCGCCGTTGAGCGGGATGGGTACCAGCCTGTCCCTGGTCGGCGCCTACGTGCTCGCGGGGGAGCTCGCGAGCGCCCCCGATCCCCTCGGGGCCTTCGCGCGGTTCGAGACGCTCATGCGGCCCTACGTCGACCGGGCCCAGAAGCTCCTTCCCGGGGCCCCAGCGATCGTCCATCCTCGGTCCCGCGCGGGGGTGGCCGCCCTGCGGACCGCGGTCCGGCTGGCCGGCAGCCCCCTGGCCAGGCGGCTCGGCGGCGTCGCCGGGCGGGTCATCGCCCCGCCGGCGGACGCGATAGAGCTGCCCCGCTACCCGGCCCTGCGAGAGACCGGCCACCCGGCCGGGCTCGCCTAGGCGGCGGCCTCGACGGCGTCGATCTCGGCGAGGATCTGAGTGCGCAGCTCGTCCGAGCAGAACGCGGCCCGCGCCCCGGTCCTGGCGATCTCGGCCAGCTCCGGGATGCCCATGCCGAACACGTCGTGGCACAGCCGGTACTCGGCGTCGAGGTCGGTCTGGAACATCCCGGGGTCGTCGGTCGCGAGCGTGACCGGTACGCCCGCGGCCACCAGCGCGGGCAGCGGGTGGGCGGCGAGCGAGGGCGCCGCACCGGTCAGGAGGTTGGACGTCGGGCACACCTCGAGCGGGATGTGGTGGGCGGCCAGGTACTCGAGCAGCCGCGGGTCCTGCGCGGCGGCGATGCCGTGCCCGATCCGTTCGGCGCCCAGGTCGGTGAGGGCGGCCCAGATCTCGCCCGGCCCCACGGTCTCCCCGGCGTGGGGCAGGCTGTGCAGCCCGGCGGCCACGGCCCGGTGGAACGCGGGCGCGAAGTCGGCCCGGCTGACCCCCAGCTCCGAGCCGCCCAGCCCGATGCCGACGGTGCCGTCCGGGCGGTGCCCGACGGCGAAGTCGACGGTCTCCTCGGCGCCCGCCGGGCCGAGGATGGCGTCGGCGTCGAAGACCCAGCCCAGCTCCACGCCGTGCCGTTCCCGCGCGAGGGTCCGGCCGTCGACGAGGGCCTGCGCGAGGTCGTCGTAGCCCACCCCGCCCATCCGGTGGCGCACCGGGGTGACCTGCACCTCGGCGTAGCGCACGGTGCGGGCGGCGAGGTCCGCGGCCAGCTCGGTCACCAGCGTCACGACGTCCGCCGCGGTGACCAGCAGGTTCACCTGGCGGTAGACGTCGAGAAAGTGCGGGAAGTCGGTGAACGTGTAGAAGCGACGCAACGCGTCGAGCTCGGTGGGAACGCCGCCATCGGGGTGGCGCCGCGCGAGGGTCAGCACGGTGTCGAGCGAGGCGGATCCGACGAGGTGCAGGTGCAGCTCGACCTTGGGCAGCGCGGCGACGAAATCCGCCACGGTGGACGCGGACATGGCAGGACGACCTTCCGGGGACGACGGGTACGGGGACGGGCGTGCACGGCCCGAATCACCAGTCGGCGTCGCCCCGGTCGTAGCACTCGCCGTACAGGGGGCGCCGGAGCAGCGCCGCTCTGCGGAGATCCACTCGGCAACCCTCCCCTCCGCAGGCGGGGGCGTCAAGCGTGCACGCGCACCCGTCAGCGGTTCGGCAGGCAGCCGTGCGGGCCGCCGAGCAGGCCGTCGCGGAACCGGCTGACGCGGTCGAAGCCGCTCTCGGTGGTGTCGACGCCGCCCGCGGAGTCGCGGGCGGCCCAGTCGTGGGTCAGCAGCACCTGCACGGCCTCGTCGAGGTCGCCGGGGGAGAGGGTGAACCCGCCGTCGGGCTCGACCAGCGCGCCCGTGTACGCACCGGCCAGGCACACCGCCGCCGCACCGGCTGCCGGCCCCTCGGTCTCGGCGCCGAGCGCAGCCAGCAGGGCGATGCCGTACCGGCTCGCCAGCAGCGTGGCGCCCGCGTAGTCGCCCACCTCGCGGTGCAGGGTGTCGAGCGCGCCCTGGTCGATGGACAGCACGCCGTCGGCCGCGCAGAACCGCACCGGCCCCTGGGTCACGGGCACGTGGGCCGGGCAGCTCGCACCACCGATCGGGGGGACCCGCCAGCCGGGGGAGAGCGCGCCGAACCACTGGTCGGCGTCCTGCTGCAGCGCCTCGAGCAGCACCGGCAGGGGGAGGTCGCCGCCACGGGCCTGGTCGGCGGCCGAACCGAACCGGCGCTGCGTGAACGAGCGGTTGTCGACGGTCATCCCGGAGCAGCGGGCGGCGCCGTCCCGGAAGCCGTCCTGGAACGCCGAGACCCGGTCGAACGCGTTGCCGTGTGCACTGTCGTTGCCGGGCAGGACGCCGAGGGGGTCGCGGAACCCGACGAGCGCCAGCAGCGCGGCGTCACGGGCCTTCGGATCGACGGCCAGCCCGGCGACGGGCCGTTCGGCCAGCTTGGCGAAGACGACCCCGGCGTAGCAGTCGGCCATCGTCTCCAGCAGGACCGCCGGGTACCGGCCGGGGTCACCGGCCTGCGCCGCGTCGATCCCGAGCCGGGACTGCACGGCGTGGCCGACCTCGTGGGCCAGCGCCACCATGACCCCGGCGCTCCCGAACCGGCGGTGCAGGTCGGGCAGCAGGGTGTCGGCGTCCCACACCACCGCATCCGCCGTGGGGCAGTAGAACGCCTGGCCGACGAGGTCGGCGACCCGCTCCACGCACGGTGGCCTCGATGTGGCGGGGTGGCCGGTCCGGACCGGCGCGAACGTGCGGATGTCGTTCCACGGGCGCCCGAACGCGGCAGGGAAGGCGCCGCGCCAGACGTCCTGGATGGCGCCCGTGGCCGCCGTCGCCACCCCGTCCGGGGACAGCGGGACCGGGGCCTGGGGTGACGGCGCGGGAGCGGCGGAGACGGTGACCGGCGGCCGGGCTGCATCGGGCCGCCCCGGGACGGCCTGCGTGCATCCCGTGACGAGTACGCCCATGGCGACGGCGAACACCGCGGTGGCAGACGGTCGGGGCCGTGACAGGGCGCGCACGCCGAACATCATCGCGCGACGGCGCGCTCCGGGGGAGCGGTTCGGCCCGACACGACCGGGCGGGATAGCGTCAGGCACCGTGTCGTTGATGAGGGGGGCCCACGTCCACCGGGCGGTGGTCGTGCGGTGGGGGATCGCCGGTCTGCTCGTGCTGGCGTCGGTCGTCACGGCGGTCGTGCTGACCGTGCGGCATCCCGATGCCCTGGTCACCCTGCTGCCCTCTCCCGACATGCGCGAGCTGCACGTCGACTTCGACACGTTCTGGCACTCGGCCGTCGCGCTGACCCACGGCGCCGACATCTACAAGACCCCCGCCAAGCTCACGAACCTCAACCCGCCGCTGCTCACGCTGCTGCTCACGCCGCTGGCCGGGTTCTCCTCGCTCACCGCGTACCGCATCTTCGCCGCGTTCACCCTCGTGCTCGTCGTGGCTGCGGTGCTGGCCGTGGCCCGTGAGCTGCGCCTGCGCCGGGGGGCCACGGCGCTGGCCGTGCTGGCGGTACTGGCGTCGTCGCCGCTGCACGGGACGCTCGTGCTCGGCCAGATCTATCCGCTGCTGCTCGTCGGGCTGGTGGCGGGCTGGATCGCCGAACGACGGGGACGGCCGGTGGTCGCCGCCGTGATCTTCGGGATCACCGTGGCGCTGAAACCGTCGCTCGCCCCGTTGCTGCTGCTCCCCGCGGTGCAGCGGCGGTGGGTGCCGCTGCGGGCCGGGTTGGTCGCCGCGGCGGCCGCCACCCTGCTGGGAGTGCTCGTGGCCGGGCCGTCGAGCGGGCTGGAATGGCTGCGCATCGCGGTCACCGAGCCGGTGCCCGACACGGTGGACAACGCCTCGCTGCCCGGGCTCGCCGTCCGGTTCGGCGTGCCGTCGGTGCTGGGCACGCTGCTCGGTGCCGTCGTCCTGGTCGGCACCCTCGCCTGGGTCGGACGCCACCGCGAGCGCATCGACCCGGCGGGGACCGTGCCGTGGGCCGTGGTCGCCGCGGGGCTGCTCGTCTCCCCGATCTCCTGGCACAACTACCTGATGCTGCTCTGGCCGGGCGTGCTCGTGCTGATCGCGCTCCGGCAGGGCGCGATCGCGGCCGTCGCGCTGTCGGTGATCGTGATCCCGGTGTCGTGGAACGCGGAGTGGCCGCCCGCCGGCTTCTGGCCGGATGTCGGGCGGTCCCTCTACTGCGCGATCCTGCTCGGCTACTGGGCGGTGTTGTTGCGCGCGGTGTTGTTGCGCCCGCCCTCGGCGGACGCGGTGGCGCCCGACGGCTCGGACGTGGCGGACGGCACGGCGAGATCCGACGACTCGACGGTCACCACGCCGGTCTCCACTCCCTCGGTGCCGTCCTCCGGTTCCTGAGCCACCCGCGGGTCGGCGGCCGCTACGTCCTCGACGGAGATGTCGGGGACGGGCGGGGCCACCTCCGGGAGCTCGTCGGTGACGGGCGCCGCCGGGGCCTGGTCGACCACGTCGTCCTCGCCGGTCGCGGTGGCATCGGCCGGATCGACGGTGGCAGTTACAGCTGCAGCTGCAGCGCTGGCAGCGGGGGCGGTGGCCTCCAGCGCCGAGGCCTCGGCCGCCGCGATGCCGCGCCTGCGCACCGCGCCCTCGAAGGGCTCGGGAACCAGCCACAGCACACCCGACGGCGGAAGCTGCAGCACGGCGGACGCCGGCCTGCCGTGCCACATCGCCGACTCGGCCTCCACCGCCCCGAGGTTGCCCACGCCCGAGCCGCCGTAGATCTGCGCGTCGGTGTTGAGCACCTCCCGCCAGCGGCCGGCGAAGGGCAGCCCGACCCGGTAGTCCGGCTTCGGGGTGCCCGAGAAGTTCGCCACGCAGGCGAGCACGGTGGGCTTGCCGTCGGCGTCGACGCCGTGGCGCAGGAAGCTCAGGACGTTGCCCGACGCGTCGTTGGCGTCGATCCAGGAGAAGCCCTCCGGGGTGGCGTCCTTCGTCCACAGGGCGGGGGTGGCCCGGTAGGTGCGGTTGAGGTCACCGACGAGCGTCTTGATGCCCTGGTGCAGGGGGTCCTCCAGCAGGTGCCAGTCCAGCGAACGCTGCTCGGACCACTCCCGCTCCTGCCCGAACTCGCCGCCCTGGAACAGCAGCTGCTTGCCCGGGTGGGCCCACATGTAGGCGAGCATCGCGCGCAGGCCCGCGGCCTTGTTCCACTCGTCGCCCGGCATCCTGGTCCACAGCGAGCCCTTGCCGTGCACCACCTCGTCGTGCGACAGCGGCAGCACGAAGTTCTCGCTGAACGCGTACATCAGCGAGAAGGTCATCTGGTTGTGGTGGTAGCCCCGGTAGATCGGGTCGCGCCCGACGTAGTCGAGCGTGTCGTGCATCCACCCCATGTTCCACTTGAAGCCGAAGCCCAGGCCCCCGAGGTGGGTGGGCCGCGTGACGCCCGGCCACGCCGTGGACTCCTCGGCGATCGTGATGACGCCGGGGTGGTTGCGGTACACGGTCGCGTTCATCTCCTGCAGGAACGCGACGGCGTCCAGGTTCTCCCGGCCGCCGTGCACGTTGGGCAGCCACTGGCCCTCGGGGCGGGAGTAGTCGAGGTAGAGCATGCTCGCCACTGCGTCGACCCGGAGGCCGTCGATGTGGAACTCCTCGAGCCAGTACAGCGCGTTGGCGACGAGGAAGTTGCGCACCTCCGTGCGGCCGAAGTCGAACACGAGCGTGCCCCAGTCGGGCTGCTCGCCGCGGCGCGGGTCGGCGTGCTCGTAGAGCGGTGTGCCGTCGAACTTCGCCAGCGCCCACTCGTCACGCGGGAAGTGCGCCGGCACCCAGTCGACGATCACGCCGTAGCCGTGGCGGTGCAGGTGGTCGACGAAGTAGCGGAAGTCGTCGGGGGTGCCGAACCGTGCCGTCGGCGCGTAGTACGACGTGACCTGGTAGCCCCAGGACCCGCCGAAGGGGTGCTCGGCCACCGGCAGCAGCTCGACGTGGGTGAAGCCGGTCTCGCCGAGGTACTCGACGAGCTCCTGGGCCATCTCCCGGTAGGTGAGGCCCTGGCGCCACGAGCCCAGGTGCACCTCGTAGACGCTCATCGGCTCGACGTGCGCCTGGCGCAGCCCGCGGGCCGCCATCCACTCCTCGTCGCCCCACTCGTACTCCGACACGTCGACGACCGACGCCGTGGCCGGCGGGATCTCGGTGCGGAAGGCCATGGGGTCGGCCTTGTCGCGCCACCGGCCGTCCTTGCCGAGGATGCGGAACTTGTAGCGGACGCCCGGGGTGATGCCCGGGACGAACAGCTCCCACACCCCGGAGCTGCCCAGCACGCGCATGGGGTGCGCCCAGCCCGTCCAGCCGTCGAAGTCGCCGGTGACGCGGACGCCCTGCGCGGTGGGCGCCCACACGGCGAAGCTCGTGCCGGTGACGGGGCCTGCGGGGGTCTCGTAGTGGCGGACATGGGCGCCGAGCACGTCCCACAGCCGCTCGTGGCGGCCCTCGCCGATCAGGTGCAGGTCGATCTCACCGAGGGTGGGCAACCAGCGGTACGGGTCGTCGACGATGTCGACGCGCTCGCCGTAGCGCACCGCAAGGCGGTAGTCGGCGGGCGGCCCGGGCACGACGCCCGAGAACAGCCCGGCCTCGTGCACCTTGACGAGCGGGTGGCCCTCGCCGCCCTCGCGGACGACGTGCACCTCGTCGGCGTGCGGGCGCAGCACCCGGACGACCGTGCCGTCCGGGTGCGGGTGGGCACCGAGCACCGAGTGCGGGTCGTGGTGCGCTCCACCGAGTAGGCGGTCGATCGTCTGCGGGTCCGGCGGGAACGGCTCCGTCGCAGGGTCGATCGTCTGGGTCGGGTTCTCCTCGCGATCCACTCGCGCACCTTATTGCCATCGGGGCCGTGTCGCCGAGCGTGGGCACAACGATTGGGTGTGCGTTCGGGGCGATCAGCCGGCGGGGTCGGACTCCATGGTGAGCCGCCGGATCGAGGCCAGCGGGATCTGCGCCCACGTGGGGCGGCTACGGGTCTCGTAGAGCACCTCGTAGACGGCCTTGTCCAGCTCGAAGGCCCGCAGGAGGGTGGCCTGCTCGCGGGGGTCGGCGCCGGCGCGGATGGTGTAGCCGTCGCAGAACGCCGACCGGTTGCGCTCGGCCCATTCGCGCGCCCGCCACGCCATCTGCGAGTCGTGGTACGGATCGGTCCAGTCGCCCGCAGGCTCCCATTTGGACAGCTGGTGGAACGCTGCGTAGTCGAACGACCGGAGCATCCCGGCGATGTCGCGCAGTGCCGAGTCGGGCTTCACCCGCTCCGACAGCGGCGCGGAGGGCTCGCCCTCGAAGTCGATCACGAGCCAGCCGAACGGTGTGCGCAGCGTCTGGCCGAGATGCAGGTCACCGTGCACGCGCTGGGTGGGGATGGAGCCCTCCAGCGCGGCGACCGCGTCGTAGACGTCGCGGATCGGCTGCACGTACTCGGTCAGCGCCGGCACCTGCCCGGCCACCGTGGTGAGCCGGTCGTGCCAGGTGGCGGCCAGTGCCCGGGGGTCGGCCTCGTCCGCGCCGAGCGCCTGGCGCAGCTCGGCATGGACCACCGCGACCGTCTCACCGAGCCGCGACGCCTCCCCCGCGAAGTCGCCGCCCACCTCGTCGGCGCGCAGGTCGGCCTCGGCCAGCAGGTCGCGGACGCTCGCGAGCGCCATGGACCAGCCGTCGGCCGAGTTGGCCGCGAAGTCCTGCAGCATGCCGAGCGTGACCGGCTGGCCGTCGAGCTCACCTTCGATGGCGCCCTGCAGTGCGGCGACCTCGTTGCTGCCCATCGACCGCAGGGCCCGGTGGAGCTCCAGGTCGGGGTTCAGCCCGGGGGCCACCCGGCGGAACATCTTCAGGATCGACTGGTCGCCCCACGACACCGAGGTGTTGGACTGCTCGACCCCGAGTACCCGCCCGATCGCCCCCTCGGCGATCTTCGCCCCGGGCTCGGGCACGAACCGCACGTCGCCGATCGTGCGCCCGTTGCGCACCGACTCGAGCAGCCACTCGGTGACCGCCGGGTCCCACAGCCCGTCGTAGGCCAGGCAGTTGCCGATCTGCCCGATGCACACGTGCTCCAGGTCGCCGCGCAGGTGCTCCCTGCGGGCGACGAGGAGCTGGTAGTGCTGTACCGGGGAGTCGTCGTCGAACGTCACGGCGACCAGTACGAGGTCGAGGAGCGGTTCGCCCTCGGTCAGCAGCGAGGTCACGGCGGCCACCGCCACCTCACGGACCGGGCGGCCCTTCGCGGCGAACCAGCGCTGCTGAGGCAGCCACTGGGGCAGCAGGGTCGGAAGCTCCTCGGCAAGACTCACGCAGACTCCTCCGCAGGGGTGATCGAGAACCAGTAGAAGCCGTGGCCGGGGAGCGTCAGCAGGTAGGGCAGCTCGCCGATCCGCGGGAACGGCACCCCTCCGGTGAGCTCGTGCGGTGCGCAGCCCTGCCACGGCGACAGGTCCAGCTCCACGGGCTGCGGGAACCTCGACATGTTGTTGACGCACAGCACGACGTCGTCGCCGTGGCTGCGTACGTACGCCAGCACCGACGGGTTGGTGCCGCCGAGCTCGTGGTACTCGCCGAGCCCGAACGCGGGGTGGCGCTTGCGGATCTCGATCATGTGCCGGTTCCAGTGCAGCAGCGACGTCGTGGAGTTGCTCTGCGCCTCGACGTTGACGGCCTGGTAGCCGTAGAGCGGGTCCATGATGATCGGGAGGTACATCCGCCCCGGGTCGCACGTGGAGAAGCCGGCGTTACGGTCGGGGGTCCACTGCATCGGGCTGCGCACCGCGTCGCGGTCGCCGAGCCAGATGTTGTCTCCCATGCCGATCTCGTCACCGTAGTACAGAACGGGTGAACCCGGCAGGGACAAGAGCAGTGCGGTGAACAGTTCGAGCTGGTTGCGGTCGTTCTCCAGCAGTGGGGCGAGCCGGCGGCGGATGCCGATGTTGGCCTTCATCCGCGGGTCCTTGGCGTACTCCGCGTACATGTAGTCGCGCTCTTCGTCGGTGACCATCTCGAGCGTCAGCTCGTCGTGGTTGCGCAGGAAGATGCCCCACTGCGCGCCCGTCGGGATCGCCGGCGTCTGGGCCAGGATCTCCGAGATCGGGAAGCGGTTCTCGCGGCGCACCGCCATGAAGATGCGTGGCATCAGCGGGAAGTGGAAGGCCATGTGGCACTCGTCGCCACCCACCTCGGCCTCGCCGAAGTACTCGACCACGTCCGACGGCCACTGGTTGGCCTCCGCGAGCAGCACCCGGCCCGGGTACTCGTCGTCCATCACCTTCCGGCACCGCTTGAGGAAGGCGTGCGACTCGGTGAGGTTCTCGCAGTTGGTGCCCTCGCGCTCGAACAGGTACGGCACCGCGTCCAGCCGGAAACCGTCGATGCCGAGGTCGAGCCAGAAGCGCAGCACCTCGAGCATCGCTTCCTGGACCGCGGGGTTGTCGTAGTTCAGGTCGGGCTGGTGGGAGAAGAAGCGGTGCCAGTAGAACTGGCCGCGCACCGGGTCGTAGGTCCAGTTCGACGTCTCGGTGTCGACGAAGATGATCCGGGCGTCGGCGTAGCGGGAGTCGTCGTCGGACCAGACGTAGTAGTCGCCGTAGGGACCTTCGGGGTTGCGGCGGGACTCCTCGAACCACGGGTGCGTGTCGGACGTGTGGTTCATGACGAGGTCGGTGATCACCCGGATACCGCGCTTGTGGGCCTCGTCGAGCAGCACCACGAAGTCCTCGACGGTGCCGAACTCGGGGAGCACGGCGCGGAAGTCGCGGATGTCGTAGCCACCGTCGCGCAGCGGAGAGTCGTAGAAGGGTGGGAGCCAGAGGCAGTCGACGCCCAGCCATTGCAGGTAGTCGAGCTTCTCCGTGAGGCCACGCAGGTCGCCCGTGCCGTCCCGGTTGGAATCGGAGAACGCCCTGACGAGCACTTCGTAGAAGACAGCCCGCTTGAACCAGTCGCGGTCGACATCGAGTGTCCGCGCATGGCCGTACTCGTCGGAGGAGCTCTCAACCAGCTGGTCGTCGGCGTCGAACTGGGCGTCGGCGGCCGAGGTGTCGATTGACATAGGGGTATCGCGTTCCTACCGGGCGGGGACGGATGGCGGAAGGAGCACCCGGCCAGTCTTACCGGGCGTGGTGCCCGTGCGCAGAACGTGGCTCGGTGGCTGGGATGAGGGTATCTGCTGCACCCGTCGCAGCAACGACCGCGCTCACCTTTGGGTGCGCGGCAGATCGTGAAGATCTGGTGACGGACAGTCGTCGATCGGGTACCGATCCGGCTCTGGTCGAGCCGCGTGCCGGGGAGGACCCTGGGCGGCCCCTCGCAGCCCGGAGGAGGAAGGAGACGACATGTTCATCCAGGTTTTCCAGGGGCCCGTTTCCGACCGCCAGGAAGCGCGCCGGGGGCTCGACGACTGGGTCGAGCGCCTCGCGCCCGGTGCGGAGGGCTGGCTCGGCAGCACGGCGGGCGTCACCGACGACGGGACGTTCATCGGCATCGCCCGGTTCGCCTCCTCGGCAGCGGCGCAGCGCAACAGCGGCCGCGCACTGCAGGGCGAGTGGTGGTCCGGGATGTCGAAGCTCTTCACCGGCGAGGTGAGCTTCCACGACTGCAGCGAGGTGCACGCCGGCCGCGGCGGTGGATCCGACAGCGCCGGGTTCGTGCAGGTGATCCAGGGCCGGACCACCGACCTGGTGCGGATGCGCGAGACGATGACCGTGTTCGAGGAACGGTTCCCGCACCTCCGGCCCGACCTCATCGGCTACCTCGTGGCCGTCCACGACGGGGAGGACGGAGCGTTCACGCAGGCCGCGTACTTCACCTCGGAGGACGAGGCGCGCGCGGCGGAGGCGCAGCAACCCGCTGAGGCGGCGGAGGTGCCGGCCGAGGAGATGGACCTGATGCGCGACCTGCGCTACCTCGACCTGCACGAGCCCTGGCTGCACTCGCCGCGCTGACGGGAGTGCCACCGCGCCGTCCCGGTCCTCGCAGTGATCACGCGCTCCGCGAGGACCGGGACGGGCATGCTCAGGCGGTGGGCCGTTCCACGCGGAAGATGTGGGCCACGTGGGTCCAGGGCTCCAGCCGGACGTAGTTGAACTGGCCCCACTGGTAGACCTCGCCGCTGACCTCGTCGTGCACCGTGATCGTGTCGCTCCAGTCCACGCCGAGTGCCGGCATGTCGAGGGCGGTGTTGCCCGACTGGGCCACGCGCGGGTCGAGGGTGCACACCACGAGGACGGTGTCGCCCGTGGCCGGTTCGGTCTTCGAGTAGGCGATGATCGCATCGTTGTCGACGTGGTGGAAGTGGATGTCGCGCAGCTGCTGCAGCGCGGGATGAGCGCGGCGGATCTCGTTGAGCCGGGTGATGTAGGGCTCCAGCGAGTTGCCGCTCGCCGCTGCGCCCTCGAAGTCGCGCGGGCGCAGCTCGTACTTCTCGGAGTTGAGGTACTCCTCGCTGCCCGGCTTGGCCGGCTCCCCCTCGTAGAGCTCGAAGCCGGAGTAGACCCCCCAGGTCGGAGCCATCGTGGCGGCGAGCGTTGCGCGGATGGCGAACATTCCGGGGCCGCCGGTCTGCAGCGACTCGTGGAGGATGTCCGGGGTGTTGACGAACAGGTTGGGCCTCGCCTCGTCGGCCCTCTCCGCGTGCATCAACGCGAACTCGGTGAGCTCGGCCTTCGTGGTGCGCCACGTGAAGTAGCTGTAGGACTGGGTGAACCCCAGCCGGGCCAGCCCGAACAGGCGCGCGGGGCGTGTGAAGGCCTCGGCCAGGAACAGCACGTCCGGGTAGCGGGCCTTCACCTGCCAGATCAGCCAGTGCCAGAAGTTCGGCGGCTTGGTGTGGGGGTTGTCCACCCGGAAGATCCGCACGCCGTGCTCGACCCAGTGCAGCACCACGCGGAGCGACTCGGCGTAGATCCCGGCCGGGTCGTTGTCGAAGTTGATCGGGTAGATGTCCTGGTACTTCTTCGGCGGGTTCTCCGCGTAGGCGATGGTGCCGTCGGGACGGACGGTGAACCACTCCGGGTGCTCGGCCACCCACGGGTGGTCGGGGGCGCACTGCAGCGCGAAGTCCAGCGCGACCTCCATCCCGAGGTCGTGGGTGCGCGCCACGAAGGCGTCGAAGTCCTCGATCGTGCCCAGCTCGGGGTCGATCGCGTCGTGGCCGCCCTCGGCGGAGCCGATGGCCCACGGCGAGCCGACGTCGCCGGGGCCCGCGTTGACCGAGTTGTTGCGGCCCTTGCGGTGCACGGTGCCGATCGGGTGGATCGGCGGGAGGTAGACGACGTCGAAGCCCATCGCCGCGACGCGGTCGAGCTCCTTGCCCGCGGTGACGAACGTCCCGTGGACGGCCCGGCCGGTCTCGTCCCGGCCGCCCGTGGACCGGGGGAAGAACTCGTACCAGGACCCGTAGAGCGCCCGCTCGCGGTCGACGTAGATCTGCTGCGCGTGGCCGCGGGTGATCAGCTCCCGGACGGGGCGCTCGGTCATGATCGTCTGGACGGCCGGGAACAGCGCGGGCGCCACCCGGGCGTGCAGCGGCATCGCGGTGTCGCGCAGGGCGTTGGCGGCGCCGAAGAGCAGGTCGCGGTGGCCCCGCTCGCCGGGGCGGCGGCCGACCCGCTGCAGCAGCCGGGCGCCGACCTCGAGGTCGTTGGCCAGCTCCTCCGCGCCCTGCCCGGCTTCGACCTTGACCGTGACGGCGTGGCGCCACGTGGACCACGGGTCGCTCCACGCGTCGACGCGGAACGTCCACAGGCCCGGCTCGTCGGCGACCACGATCGCCGTGAAGCGGTCGGTGCCTGCTCCCGTCGGCGTCATCCGGACGTGGTGGGCCGGACCGCGGCTGCCCACCTTCTTCCAGACCACGTTGGCGGCGACGGCGTCGTGGCCCTCGCGCCACACCGTCGCACTGATCGGAACCACCTCGCCGACGACGGCCTTGCTGGGATGGCGGCCGCCACTTACCGAGGGGCTGACGTCATCGATACCCAGCCGACCGGTCATCGGCTCACCCCCAGCTGCATGCCCGTCGCGGAAGTCACAAACCTATCTACCCGCTCTGCGCCTGATCAGAACGGGTCGTTGCCGTTCACGTGATCGTGACCTGATGTCCTCCGTACGGACGCAAGCCGTCGTCCCCCGGTCGTGGAGAAGGCCCTCGGGCGCCGGCTGCGCGGGGGCGGCCCCACGCTTGACCGATCCCGGGATCCACTCATCTATGGTTCCCGCCGTGAGAGCTCTCCGGCGGTTCACCGTTCGTGCCCAGCTGCCCACGCCGCTGGCACCGCTGCAGACACTGGCGACCAACCTCCGGTGGAGCTGGCACGCGCCCACCCAGGACCTGTTCGCCGCCCTCGACCCCGAGGCGTGGGAGCGGGCAGGCCACGACCCCGTCCGGCTGCTGGGCGAGATCTCCTCGGCCCGGTTCGGCGAGCTGGCCAAGGACGCCGACACGGTCGTCACCGTCCGGGAGCTCGCCGACGACCTGGCGAGCTACCTCGACGAGCCGCGCTGGTACCAGATGGAGCGCGAGGACGACCCGAGCCTGCCCGCGGCCGTCGGCTACTTCTCCATGGAGTTCGGCGTCAGCGAGGTGCTGCCCAACTACTCCGGCGGCCTCGGCGTACTGGCGGGCGACCACCTCAAGGCCGCCTCCGACCTGGGTGTGCCGCTGATCGGGGTGGGGCTGCTCTACCGCTCGGGGTACTTCCGGCAGTCGCTGTCGCTGGACGGGTGGCAGCTCGAGCACTACCCGGTGCTCGACCCGCAGGGGTTGCCGCTGCAGCTGCTCACGGACCCCGCGGGTGAGCCCGTGCTCGTCGACGTGGCCATGCCCGCCGGGCGCACGCTGCGCGCGCGGGTGTGGCAGGCGGCGGTCGGTCGCGTACCGCTGCTGCTGCTCGACTCCGACATCGAGGAGAACGACCCCGACTACCGCGGCGTCACCGACCGGCTCTACGGCGGGGACCAGGACCACCGCATCCGGCAGGAGATCCTCGTCGGCATCGGCGGGGTGCGCGCGGTGCGGGCGTTCTGCGCCGCCACCGGGCACCCCGCGCCCGAGGTGTTCCACACCAACGAGGGGCACGCCGGCTACCTCGGACTCGAGCGCATCCGCGAGCTGCTGAACCGCTCGGCCGACGGTGCCGAGCCGCTGAGCTTCGACGAGGCCGTGGCCGCGGTGCGCGCAGGCACCGTGTTCACCACCCACACCCCGGTGCCGGCCGGTATCGACCGCTTCCCCGTCGACATGGTGCGCCACTACTTCTCCGACACCGTGCTCCCCGGCGTGCCGATGGACCGGATCCTGGCGCTGGGCGCCGAGGAGAACCCCAACATGTTCAACATGGCGCACATGGGGCTGCGGCTCGCCCAGCGCGCCAACGGCGTCTCGCGCCTGCACGGGGCGGTGTCGCGCGGCATGTTCGGCGGGCTCTGGGAGGGCTTCGACGCCGACGAGGTGCCGATCGGGTCGGTCACCAACGGCGTCCACGGCCACACCTGGGAGGCCAGGGAGGTCACGGCGTTGCTCGGTGACCCCGGTCCGGGAGCCACCCAGCCGTCACAGGAGCCGGCGTCCGACGAGACGCTGTGGGAGCTGCGCCGCGCGTTGCGCGCCCGGCTGGTCACGGAGGTCCGCCGCCGGGTGCGCGAGGCGTGGCTGCAGCGCGGCGCGTCGACCCCCGAGCTGGGCTGGACCGACCAGGTGTTCGACCCGGAGGTGCTGACCGTCGGGTTCGCCCGCCGCGTCCCCACCTACAAGCGCCTCACGCTCATGCTGCGCGACAAGGGCAGGCTGCGTGACCTGCTGCTGGATCCGCACCGGCCCGTCCAGCTCGTCGTCGCCGGCAAGAGCCACCCCGCCGACGACGGGGGCAAGGCGCTCATCCAGGAGATCGTCCGCTTCGCCGACGACCCCGCTGTGCGCCACCGCATCGTCTTCCTGCCGGACTACGACATGTCGATGGCCCGCTACCTCTACTGGGGCTGCGACGTGTGGCTGAACAACCCGCTGCGCCCGCTGGAGGCCTGTGGCACGTCCGGGATGAAGTCGGCGCTGAACGGCGGGCTCAACCTGTCGATCCGCGACGGCTGGTGGGACGAGCTCTACGACGGTGCCAACGGCTGGGCCATCCCCACCGCCGACGGGATCGACGACCCGGTCAAGCGCGACGACCTCGAGGCCAACGCCCTCTACGAGCTGCTGGCCACCCAGGTGGCGCCGGCGTTCTACGAGCGCACCGACGGCGTGCCGCTGCGCTGGACCGAGCTGGTGCGCCACACGTTCACCACGCTGCGCCCGCAGGTGCAGGCCACGCGCATGGTGCGCGAGTACGTCGAGGACTGGTACGCGCCCGCCGCCCGCGCGGCCGCACGGATCGTCGCCGACGACTTCGGCCCGGCGCGTGAGCTGGCGGGCTACCGCGCCCGGCTGAACGCGGCGTGGACCCGCGTGGAGGTCACCGGGGTGGACGCCTCCGGCCTGCCGGACACCCCCGAGGTCGGCGCGCCCATGACCGTGCGCGCTGCCGTGCAGCTCGCGGGCCTGCGCCCGGAGGACGTCACCGTGGAGGCCGTGGTGGGACGCGTCGGCCACACCGACGACCTGGCTGACGCGGTGACGGTGGCCATGGAGCACGTGGGCGAGGCCGACGGGGCCGGGGACAGGTTCGAGGCCGTGGTGAAGCTCCCGCATGCCGGGCTCACCGGGTACACGGTGCGCGTCCTGCCCGCCCACCCCCTGCTCGCCACGGCGGCGGAGCTGGGCAAGGTCGTGTTGGCCCACTGAGCCCGCAACCGGTGGAGCTCAGCTGCCGGAGGTGAGGCGGTCCAGCCACTCCCTCAGTAGCTGCGTCTCCGCGGCGCTCAGGGTCGTCTGTTCGGGCAGTGCGGCGCGCAGGGCGCGGGCGGCGCCGGCCGCGCCCGCGTCCGTGACGGCCGGCTCCTGGGTGGTTACGGCCGCAACCATGGATTCGCGGAGAATGGTCAACAGGGCCCGGTTGCGCCGGTCTTCGGGCAGGGACAGCCAGGTGAGGACCGCGCCGCGTCCGGTGGCGTGGACGAGCGTGACCGCAAGTTCCTCGTCGACGCGGAGCCAGCCGCCGGCGGCGAGGTGTCGGATGCGGCCCCTCAGGATCTCCATGCCGGCCTTGAAGGCGGTCGATGTGGCGCCGGCGGGCTCGCTGTACATCAGCGTGTAGAGGGCGGGATTGGTAAGGCCGAACTCGACCGCCAGGTCCCAGGCGGCCCTCAGGTCCTCGATGGGGTCCTGCGGGTGGGGGTCGACGTGCTTGGTCGCGAGGAACGCGGCGAAGCCGTGCTCGGCGAGGGCTTCGAGCAGCCCGTCCTTGTCGCCGAACAGGCGGTAGATGGCCGGCGCCTGCATGCCGGCCGCGGCCGCGACCGCACGGGTGGTGACCGCGTCGCGCCCATCGCGCGCCAGCAGTTCGGCGGCGGCCTCGATGACGCGCTGTCGGGCCTGCTCGCGGCCCATGGCTGTGGTGTCGGAGTCGACGGGGGGCATGGTATCGACGATACCCCAGGCTTGCTTCCACCGTTAGTATCGGTGTTACGCTAGTTTCGATTCCACTGGAACTAGCTCGCTGGAGCGCGCAAATGATCATCGTGACCGGAGCCACCGGACTGCTCGGCCGCCAGATCGTCGAACAGCTGTTGACCCGCGTGCCGGCGGACCAGATCGGCCTCAGCGTCCGCGACCCGAAGAAGGCGCAAGCGTTCGCCGGACAAGGCGTACGGGTGCGCCAGGGCAGCTTCACCGACGCCGGCAGCCTGGCTCACGCGTTCGAAGGGGCCACCCAGGTGCTCATCGTCTCCGTCGACAAGATGGGCGAGGAGGCTGTGCGGCAGCACCGTGCCGCGATCGACGGGGCCGTCACGGCGGGCGCCCGCCGCGTCCTCTACACCAGCCACATGGGCGCCAGCGCCTCGTCGCACTTCCAGGCCTGCCGCGACCACGCCGCCACCGAGGAAGCACTGCGCGCCTGCGGCGTGCCGTTCACCTCGCTGCGTAACGGCTTCTACGCCGCCAGTGCGGTGCAGTTCCTGGGCCACGCCATGCAGTCCGGCGAGGTCGTCCTCCCCGCGGACGGGCCGGTCAGCTGGACCGCGCACGCCGACCTCGCCGCGGCAGCCGCCGCCATCCTGGCGGATGAAGGCCGCTTCGAGGGCCCCACGCCGTCACTCACCGCGGCACAGGCGCTCACCTTCGACGACATCGCCCGCATCGCCGGCGACGTCACGGGCCGCACGATCACCAGGACCACCGCGCCCGACGACCAGTTCCGCGAACAGCTGGTGAGCCACGGCGTCCCCGCCGAGTCGGCAGACCAGCTGCTCGGCATCTTCGCCGCCAGCCGCGCCGCCGAGTTCGCCGCCGTCGACCCGACGCTGGCCGGCTTGCTCGGCCGCGAACCCACCACCGTGGGCACGGTGCTGCGCGAACAGCTGCGCAGCGACTGACCGGGTGGCTCGGCGCCGCATGCCGTAGGCGGGCAAATCGTGGAATGGCGACATTCTCGCGAAACTCCCGGTGAAATGAATCGACCCATGAACCGGTGGAGGCGCGGGGTAGCGTCGGTTCAATGCCGGATGATTTCACTGCACGGGCATTATCGGCGGCCGAGAAACTGGGTCCCCTGCTCAAGGGTCACGTTCTCCTGCCCGCCGACAGCGGGTACGACCACGCCCGCGAGATATGGAACGGTGGCGTCGAGCATCGGCCCGCGTTGTTCGTGATGTGCGAGAGCACCGAGGACGTGCAGGCGGCGGTGCGCGCGGCCCGCGCCTGCGGCCTGCCTCTCTCGGTGCGCGTCGGCGGCCACGACTGGGCCGGCAGGGCCCTGCGGCACGAGGGCCTCGTGATCGACCTGACCAGGATGAATGTCGTCCAGATCGACGCAGGCACCCGGGTCGCCGTCGTGGCGGGTGGCGCGACGTCCGCCGACCTCGCCGGCGCTGCCGCCGACCACGGGCTCGCCGCGGTGCTCGGCACGGTCAGCATGGTCGGCGTCGCCGGGTTCACCCTGGCCGGCGGCTACAGCCCGCTGAGCCCCCGCTACGGCCTCGCCCTCGACAACCTGGTCGGGGTCGAGGTCGTGCTCGCCGACGGCGCCGTGGTCACCGCCGACGAGTCCCACAACACCGACCTGTTCTGGGCGCTGCGCGGTGGCGGGGGCAACGTCGGAGTGGTCACCTCGATGCGGATCCGGCTCCATCCGGTCCGCACCGTGCTCTCCGGGCCCATCGTGTTCCCGTGGTCGCAGGCGGAAGCGGTGCTGCGCGGCCACGCCGAGCTGGCGGCATCGGCACCCGACGAGCTCGGCGTGGTGGGCGCCATCTCCTCGGCGCCGGGGGGCACCCCGGCGCTGCTGCTCGCGCCGGTCTGGTCCGGCGACCCGGCGGAGGGCGAGCGCGTGCTGGCCCGGTTCGCGGCGCTGGGTGACCCGGTGGTCCACGAGGTGCGGCCGATGCCGTTCCTGGACACCTTCGCCCCGGCCGACGCGCGGGTGGTGAACGGCCGCCACATCGACTTCCGCACGCGGTCGCTGGCCGACCTGCGGCCCGAGGCCGTCGCCGCCATCGTCGCGGCGGTCGACGCGCGGTCGTCGGAGCTGTCCGTGATCTCCTGGCAGTACCTGCGCGGCGCCGCGGCGCGGGTGCCGGTGGCCGCCACCGCGTTCGCGCAGCGCAGCGACCACTTCATGATGCAGATCATCGCCACCTGGGATCCGTCGCAGGACCCGGCGCCCCACGAGGCCTGGGCCGACGGGCTGAGCCGGGCACTGGCCCCGTACTCCCTGCCCGGCGGCTATCCCAACGTGCTCGGGCCGGAGGCCGCCGACCAGATCGCGGAGGCCTACGGCGCCAACCTGCCCCGCCTGCAGCGGCTGAAGCGGGAGCTCGACCCGGACGGGGTCTTCTCCGCGACGCCGCTCCCGGTCTGAACCGGGCGGTGGTCAGCTCCGCTTCGGGACCTTTGCCTGCCAGGTGTAGATCTGGGTGCCTGCGCTCTCCTCGCCGTTGTCCGGGGCCGCCCACATCGTGATGCCGTCCCCGTCGGCGCTGAGCTTCAGCGGGTTGCGGGTCATGACATGACCGGCCGCGGACCACTGCTGGAACGGGAACTCGTTGACGACGGCGTGCGTCCGCAGGTCGAGCAGCGCGATTCCGCCGAGCTCGTAGGTGGCTTTCGCGCCGCCCGCGGTCGGCGTCTGGGGGAGGTTCGTGATGCCTCCGCAGGCCATCTTTCCCTTGGGGACGTACTGGCAGTCCTGGAAGTCCACCAGGTTCTCCGGGTTCTTCCAGGTGGTGACGGGCTTGCCGCTCGGCGTCCACTCGTAGAACGTGCGCGAGCCCCAGTTGTTGCCCACGAGGTGACCGGTCGAGGCGTCGTAGACGATGCCACCGATGTGGTCGTCGACCGTGAACGCCCGGGTGACCTCGAGGGTCCGGATGTCCACGCGGTCGATCTCGGCCGTGCTGCCCGGCCGGTACTGCGCCACGGGCACCCACAGGTCGTTGCCGTGCAGGTCGATGCCGCCCGGGTGGTAGACGTCGCCGTGGCCGAGGACGACGTCCTTGAGGAGCTTCCCGGTGCGGTCGATGACGAACAGGTGACCGACGCCCTTGCCGGGCGTTCGGTCGAACCCGTCGACGGGCGCGGGGTAGGTCTGGGTGGGTTCGATGATCTGTGTCGAGCTGAGGTAGAACCGGTCGGCCGTGACGACGAGACCTTCCGGGTGGTAGGTCGGGAAGTTCAGCTTCACCGTCGACAGCTGCGTCCACGCCGTCGACCGGTCCACGGCCGCGAGGTCCGACGCCAGGTCGCCGCCGGAGTCACCGGCAGAGCTCGCGGGGCCCGGGCCCGGGCTCGGCGCCGCAGCGGCGCCGCCCGCGCCGGGGAGAAGTGCCAGGACCGCGAGTACCGCGGCAGCGGCCCCCCGTCCGAACAGACGCGAACGCCGACCCATGAACGCCTACCTCTCCCGCTGCCATCGCTGTGCCGCGACCGCCCGGGCCGCGGCTGGAGAAGTTAGTGATCGATACCGGCTTTGCGCCCGATGCCAGATGAACGGGACCGGACAACCACCAGAACTCACGCGCGGGACGTTCGACGGGGGCGGCGCGCTCAGCCGCCGCAGCAGCCGCCTCCGCAGCACCCGCCGCCTGCGCGGGCGGGCGCGGCCTGCGAGCCGGCGCTCAGGCCGCCCACGGCGACGGTGGTGAGCAGCTTGACCGTGTCGTCGTGGCCCGCGGGGCAGCGGGCGGGGTCGCTCGCAGCGCTCATCGGACGGCTGACCTCGAAGGTCGAGCCACAGTCGCGGCAGCGGAAGTCGTAGCGGGGCACGCGGGCAGCGTAACCACTGCGACGGGTGCGGTCAGCCGCTCGACGCCGCCTCGTCGGCGGGCGCGCTCACGTCCGGGCGAGCGGCGAGCCCGGCGAGCGCGGTGTCCACGGCGCGGGCGAGCCGTTGGGGGTCCGGATCGGACTTGACCAGTACCTGGAGGCCCTCGAGCAGCATCGTGAGCATGGCGGCCGAGGCCGGCAGGTCCAGCCCGGGCGCCACCTCGCCCTCCTGGGACGCCTTGCGCAGGCCCTGCAGGAACCCGTCCTCGACGAGCGCGAGGATCTCCGCGAGACGCGCGGCCACGGCCGCGTCACCGGGGAGCCGCTCGCCTGCCGTGTTGGCGATCAGGCAGCCGCGCGGAGCCGGTTGCTGCCGGGCCGCGAGGTCGAGGTAGCCCACGAGCACCGCCCGGATCCGCGGCAGGACGGGTCCCCCCGCCAGCAGGAAGGGGGCCAGCGTCCGGGTCTGCGAGTCGCGGTAGTGCTCGAGGGAACGCAGGAAGATCGCCTGCTTGTCGCCGAAGGCCCGGTAGAGGCTGCCCGGGTGCAGGCCGACGTGCGCGGTCAGGTCGGTGTAGGAGGTGGCCTCGTACCCCTGGGTCCAGAAGATCTCCATGGCGCGCTCGACGACGTCCGTCTCGTCGAAGCTGCGTCGGCGTGGCACCGGTGCAGCCTAGTTCATGTTGAGTGATCGTTCACGAACGTGCTAGGAATGTGAACCACTGTTCAACTACGTGGGGAGCGACATGCTCGACGGGTTCGAGGACGGCTACGCCGAGGTCAACGGGATCCGGCTGCACTACGTCGTCGGTGGCGAGGGCGCGCCGCTGGTGCTGCTGCCCGGGTGGCCCAGGACGTGGTGGCAGTTCCACAAGGTCATGCCGATCCTGGCGCGGCGGTACCGCGTGATCGCCGTCGACCTGCGGGGCATGGGGGGGTCGGACAAGCCCGACGGCGGCTACGACAAGAAGACGATGGCCTCGGACGTCCACGAGCTCGTGCGCTCCCTCGGCCACGACCGGGTCTTCATAGCCGGTGAGGACATCGGCTCGATGGTGGCGTTCAGCTTCGCGGCGAACCACCCCGAGGCGACCACGAAGCTGGCCCTCTGGGAACCCGGACACCCGGACGAGTCGTTCCGCTCGTTCCCGCTGCTGCCCACCGCGGCCGGACCCAACCTGTGGTGGTTCGCCTTCAACCAGGTCGAGGGCCTTCCCGAGAAGCTGCTCGCCGGTCGGTTCCGCCTGGTCGTGGACTGGCTGATCGACTACATGGGCACCCCGCCGGACGCGATCGACGAGCGCAGCCGGGCCGTCTACGCCGAGGCATACGACCAGCCGGGCGCCGTCCGGGCGGCCAACCGCTGGTACCAGGCGTTCCACGACGACATCGAGGACGCGAAGAAGTACCCGGTGCTCGGGATGCCGGTGCTGGGAATGGGCGGGATCTACTTCCCCTTCGTCAAGGCGCTCACCGAGGGACGGGCGTCGGACACCCGCTTCGTCGAGTTCCCGGGCGCGGGCCACTACCTGTCGGAGGAACGGCCCGAGGACCTCGCCCGCGAGCTGACGGCCTTCTTCGGCTGAGCGGGGCCTGCCGCGGTCAGGCGCGCAGGAGCAGCAGCGACCGGGGCGGCAGGGTGATGGTCGTGCTGCTGGGGAGCGGGCGCCCGCTCACCGGGACCCCGTCCGGCCGGGTGCTGTCCAGCACGGGCGTGTACGGGCCCCCCTTGGGCAGCGTCGCGGCCAGTGCCGGGTCGCCGGCGTGCAGGAACAGCAGCCACTCCCCACGCAGCAGGCCGAGGCTGTGCAGATGGCCGTCGTGCCAGTCGTGCCCACCCATCCGGCGCCCCGACGGGTGCCACCAGAGCACCTCGCCGTCCCGGTAGAAGCGGTCCCGGTGCAGCGCGGGGGAGCTGCGCCGGATCTCCGCCACCCGTGCGGTGAACGCGGAGAGCGAGTCCGCCCCCGCCCCGCCCGTCCAGTCGACCCACGACGTCTCGTCGTCGAGGCAGTAGGCGTTGTTGTTGCCCCGCTGGGTGCGCCACAGCTCGTCGCCGCCGAGCAGCATCGGGGTGCCCGTCGACAGCAGCAGCGTGGCGAGCATCGCGCGGGCCGTGGCCAGCCGCCGGGAGACGAGCACCGGCGAGGACGTCTCGCCCTCGACGCCGAAGTTCTGGGACCGGTTGTCGTCGGTGCCGTCGCGGTTGTGCTCGCCGTTGGCCTCGTTGTGCTTGCGCTCGTAGGACACCAGGTCGCGCAGGGTGAACCCGTCGTGGGCGGTGACGAAGTTGACCGACGCCCACGGGCGGCGGCCGGACAGCCGGTACAGGTCCGAGCTGCCTGTCAGCCGGGACGCGACCTCGCCGATGCCGCCGTGGCCGCGCCAGAAGTCACGGACCGCGTCGCGGTATCGGCCGTTCCACTCCGACCAGGCCACACCGAAACCGCCGACGCGGTAGCCCTCGCCGGTGGCGTCCCACGGCTCGGCGATGAGCTTCACCCGGGACAGCACCGGGTCGACCGAGATCGCGGTCAGCAGGGCCGAGTGCGGGTCGAACGCCCCCGAGCGCGGCCTGCCGAGCACGCTCGCGAGGTCGATGCGGAAGCCGTCGACGCCGAAGACGGTGACCCAGTGCCGCATCGCGTCGCACACCAGCCGGATCACGGTGGGCGAGCCGGCGTCGAGCGTGTTGCCGGTGCCGGTGATGTCGGCGTCATGGCCGTTGCCGCCCAGCGAGTAGTACGCGGGCGCGTCGAGACCGCGGTAGGACAGCGTGGTGCCCCCGACCCCGCCCTCCGCGGTGTGGTTCGGGACGAAGTCGAGGATCACCTCGATGCCCGCGGCGTGCAGCGCGGTCACCATCGCGGTGAACTCCTCGACCTCCGCACCCGGCGTGCTCGCGTACCCCGCGTGCGGGGCGAGGAAGCCGAGCGTGGCGTAGCCCCAGTAGTTGGTCCGGCCGCCCTGCAGCAGCGGTGGCTCCTCGGCGATCGAGGCCACCGGCAGCAGCTCGACGGCGGTGACACCGAGCCTGCTCAGGTGCTCGACCACGGCCGGGTGCGCGAGCCCGAGGTAGGTGCCGCGATGCTCGGGCGGCACCTCGGGATGCAGCTTCGTGTAGCCACGGACGTGCAGCTCGGTGATCACGGTCTCCGACCACGGCACGTCCGGACGGGGGCCGCTCGCGAGGACGTCGGGGGCGCTCACCACCGAGAGCGGCACGTGCCCGAGCGAGTCGACGGTGCTCATCAGGCCCGTCATCGGGTCGTCCACCCAGCCGCGGGCGGCGTACAGATCGGTGACGCGGCCGGTGATCCGCCGCGCGTAGGGGTCGACGAGGATCTTCGCCGGGTTGGCCCGCAGCCCGTCCCACGGCCGGTACGGACCGTGCACGCGGTACCCGTAACGCTGCCCGGGTGTCACCCCGGCGAGGTACCCGTGCCAGACGCCGAACGTGCGTTCCGTGAGCGCGACCCGCTTCTCGGTCAGCCCGTCGTCCGGACCGTCCACGAGACACACTTCTACGGCGTCCGCGCTGGTGGAGGCCACCGCGAAGCGGACCCCGCCGTCGTCGGCATGGGCACCCAGTGGGAAGACCGGCACGATCGGCGAGGATAGGGCCCGTGGCAGCGCCGGGATCGCAATCTGAGTCCTTCCTCACCGCACGCAACCCCCCACTGAGCGTCAGCCCGCGCACCGTCGCTGGAGACGGGGCGCGGACCGACACCGACCTCGACGGCACCGATCTCGTCATCGGGATGGAGGGCGTCGCGGTCCGGCGGGGCACGTCGACGCTGTTGCACGACGTCGACTGGGCCGTGGAGCTCGACGAGCGCTGGGTGGTGCTCGGGCCCAACGGGGCGGGCAAGACCACCCTGCTGCGGCTGGCCGCTGCGGAGCTGCACCCGACTGCGGGCACGGTGGACGTGCTGGGCGAACGGCTGGGTCGGGTCAACGTGTTCGAGCTGCGCACCCGGATCGGCCTCAGCTCGGCCGCGCTCGGGATGCGGGTCCCGGGCGACGAGACGGTGCAGGACGTCGTGGTCAGCGCCGGGTACGGGGTGCTGGGCCGCTGGCGGGAGCAGTACGACACGACCGACACCGAGCGGGCGGCGCAGCTCCTGGACGCCCTGGGGGTCCGCGGCCTGGCCGAGCGGACCTTCGGGACGCTGTCGGAGGGCGAGCGCAAGCGCACCCTGATCGCCAGGGCCCTGATGACCGACCCCGAGCTGCTGCTGCTCGACGAACCCGCCGCCGGGCTCGACCTGGGCGGCCGCGAGGACCTCGTCGGGCGGCTCGCGACCCTGGCCGCCGACCCGGACGCCCCCGCGTCCGTGCTGGTCACCCACCACGTCGAGGAGATCCCCGTCGGCTACAGCCACGGCCTGCTGCTGCGTGAGGGCGGGGTCGTGGCCGCCGGCCTGCTCGACGACGTCCTGACCGACGAGAACCTGACCGCCACCTTCGGCCTCCCGCTGAAGGTGCAGCGCCGCCGTGGCCGCTACACGGCGTGGCTGCGGTAGGAGCCTCCCCGGAAGTTCAGGAAAGCCACTTTCCTGCCCGGAGAGGGCGTGAAAGTGGCTTTCCTGAACCCACGGAGGCCGCAGCCGCTCATCTAGGGTCGGGGCCGTGAGCGAATTCGTGACCCTCGAGGTCGAGTCCGGTGTCGGCACGATCCGGCTGGACCGGCCCCCGATGAACGCGTTCAGCCGGCAGGTGCAGGAGGAGCTGAAAGCCTCTGCCGAGGAGGCCACGCGGCGGGCGGACGTCCGGGCCGTGGTCGTGTACGGCGGGGAGAAGGTGTTCGCGGCGGGCGCCGACATCAAGGAGATGACGGCCATGTCGTACTCCGACGTGGCCCCGGTCGCGCGCAGGCTCTCCGCCTGTTTCGGGGCGATCTCGGAGATCCCGAAGCCGACGGTCGCGGCGATCACCGGCTACGCGCTCGGCGGCGGGATGGAGGTGGCACTCGGCTGTGACCGGCGCGTGTGCGGCGACAACGCGAAGCTCGGCCAGCCGGAGATCCTGCTGGGGATCATCCCCGGCGGCGGTGGCACCCAGCGGATGGCCCGGCTGATCGGGCCGTCGCGGGCGAAGGACCTGATCTTCACCGGCCGGATGGTCGGGGCGGAGGAGGCGCTGGCGATCGGCCTCGTCGACCAGGTCGTGCCGGCCGACGAGGTGTACGCCGCGGCCCGTAGCTGGGCCGAGCAGTTCGCCACCGGTCCGGCCGTGGCGCTGGCGGCGGCCAAGAAGGCGATCGACGGCGGCCTCGACGTCGACCTGCGCAGCGGCCTGGACCTGGAGGCGGAGCTCTTCGCGGCGCTCTTCGCCACCGAGGACCGGACGGCCGGCATGACGTCGTTCGTGGAGAAGGGCCCGGGCAAGGCGACGTTCAGCGGACGCTGAAGCGCGCCCCATATGCTGCCTACCCATGAGTACGGACCCGGCCCCGAACCCGCACGCCACCGCTGAACAGGTGGCGGCTGCCCAGCACGATCGGAAGCTGGCCAACGTCCTCTATCACGACTGGGAGGCGGGCTCGTACGACGACAAGTGGTCGATCTCCTACGACGAGCGCTGCATCACCTACGCCGCCGACCGCTTCCGGCTCGTGGTCGGCGACGGTGGCTGGCCCTACGGGCACGCGCTGGAGCTGGGCTGCGGCACCGGCTTCTTCCTGCTCAACCTCATGCAGGCGGGCGTCGCGAAGCGGGGGTCGGTCACGGACCTCTCGCCGGGCATGGTGCGGGCCGCCCTGCGCAACGCCGGCGGCCTCGGGCTGGACGTCGACGGCCGGGTGGCCGACGCCGAGCGCATCCCGTACGAGGACGAGACGTTCGACCTGGTGGTCGGGCACGCCGTGCTGCACCACATCCCCGACGTCGAGCTCGCGCTGCGCGAGGTGCTGCGGGTGCTGAAGCCGGGCGGCCGGTTCGTGTTCGCCGGGGAGCCCACCACGGTCGGCGACGCCTACGCGCGCCGGCTCGGGGCGCTCACCTGGAAGGCGGCCACGACGATCACGCGGCTGCCCGTCCTGCGGGGGTGGCGGCGCCCGCAGGCGGAGCTGGACGAGTCGTCCCGGGCCGCTGCGCTGGAGGCCGTGGTCGACATCCACACGTTCGACCCGGCCGAGCTCGAGGGCATCGCCCGCCGGGCGGGGGCGGCGGACGCCCGCGTGGTCACCGAGGAGTTCACGGCGGCGATGCTGGGCTGGCCGGTACGGACGTTCGAGGCCGCGGTGCCGCCGGGCAAGCTCGGCATGGGCTGGGCGATGTTCGCCTACCGCTCCTGGCAGCGGCTGTCGTGGCTGGACCAGCGCGTGCTCACCCGCGTCGTGCCGAGGGCGTGGTTCTACAACGCGCTCGTCACGGGTACGAGATCCCGGTAGCTCGCCGATCACCGGGCGCGCCGCGTCGGCCAGGATGGAGCAGTGACGACGCCGACAGCCGCCGACACGGAACAGCCGCTCGCACCGCTGTGGCGCGGCCTGCTGGTCTACCGGGTGCTGGCACTGATGAGCACCTCGGCCGGAGTCCTGTACTCGCTGGACAGCTACGCCCGGCCCGGAGCCGCGGTGGCGGTGCTCGTGGTGATGGCGGTCTGGACGGTGCTCAGCAGCTTCGGTTACTTCGGTGCCCTGCCGGGGCTGCGGGACCGGTGCGGCCCGATCGCGGTGGCCGACATCGGGGTCACCGTCGCGGTGATGGCGACCACCCCCTTCGTGCAGACCCCGGCCCAGTTCCTCGGGGACGCCCCGGTGATGGGGTCGATCTGGACGCCGGGGGCGGTGCTGGCCTGCGCGCTCGTCTACGGGGTGCGCGGCGGGCTCGCGGGAGCCGCGACCGTTTCCCTCGCGCTGGTGGCGTTCCAGGCCCACTGGCGCGACGAGCTGCACGACATCCAGCTGCTCTTTCTCGTCGGCGTGACGATCGGTTTCGCGTCCACGGTGCTGCGGCGCGCCGCCGAGCGGCTGCGCCTCGCTGTGGCCGCCGAGGCCGCGCTCGCCGAACGGGAACGGTTGACGCGCGGTCCACGACGGTGTCCTGCAGGTGCTCGGGTACGTGCGCCGGCGGGGCGCCGAGCTGGGTGGCCCGGCGGGGGAGCTGGGTGAGCTGGCCGGGAAGCAGGAGTTCACGCTGCGCACGTTGCTGACCACCGGGGCCGCGCTCGTCGACGTCAACGGCAGGCGCGACCTCGCAGCGGCCCTGCGGGTGCTCGCCTCCGAGCACGTCAGCGTCTCCACGCCGGCGCACCGGGTCGAGCTGCCCGCGCACGTCGTCGACGAGCTGGTGGCGGTGGCGGCTGCCGCGCTCGCGAACGTCGCGGTGCACGTCGGCCCGCAGGCGCCCGCCTGGGTGTTGCTCGAGGACACCGGTGACGGCGTCCAGATCAGCGTGCGCGACGAGGGGCCCGGCATCCCCGAGGGCAGGCTGGACGCGGCGCAGGCCGAGGGGCGGCTGGGCGTGGCCCGCTCGATGCAGGGCCGGGTGCTCGACCTCGGGGGCACGATCTCCTGCGACACCGGGCCGGGCCGGGGCACGGACTGGACGATCAGGATCCCGCAGCGGAAGGTGCCGGCATGACGGAGGAGAGCGACGCGATCACGGTGATGGTCGTGGACGACCATCCGATCTGGCGGGAGGGCGTGGCCCGGGACCTGACCGAACGCGGGCTGACGGTGGTCGCCACCGCCGCGGACGCGGACGCGGCGGTGCGGATCGCGTTCGCCACCAGGCCGCGTGTGGTGCTGATGGATCTCAACCTCGGCGCGTCGTCGGGAGTGCGGGCGATCGAGGGGATCCTCGGGAAGCTGCCCGAGACCCGGATCCTCGTGCTGTCGGCGAGCGGCGAGCACAGCGACGTGCTGGAGGCGGTGAAGGCCGGGGCCAACGGCTACCTGCTGAAGTCGGCGGGGGCCGACGAGCTGCTCGCGGCGGTCCGGCGTACGGCCGAGGGCTTCCCGGTGTTCACGCCCGGCCTGGCCGGGCTGGTACTGGGGGAGTACCGGCGGCTGGCGGGCGAGCCGGGTGGCACCGGCGGCGAGGCGCCGGTGCTCACGGAACGGGAGACCGAGGTGCTGCGGCTGGTGGCCAAGGGCCTCACGGCCCGCCAGATCGGCGAGCGCCTGGTGCTGTCGCACCGCACGGTGGAGAGCCACGTGCAGAACACGCTGCGGAAGCTGCAGCTGCACAACCGGGCGCAGCTCGTGCGTTACGCCATTGAGCGGGGTCTGGCCGACGGTTGATCACTCGACGTGATCTTCATGCGGCGAACGGGTGGTCCTGCGCGAACGGTTTCCACCCGGCGTAACTCCTTGGGAGGATCCGCCTCATGATCGTGGGCGCCGCGGACGGGCGGGCGGGCAGCGAGGAGGAAGCCGGTCGTCCGGCCACCGCCGTGCTCGTCGGTGAGTTCACGGGCGGCGCGTACCCGGCCTCGGTGCTCGCCCGCTGCGGTGTCGAGCTGCTCGGCACGGTCGGGCCCCGCGACGCCGTGCAACTGGTGTTCGGGCTACGCCCGCAGGTGGTCGTCGTGGATCTCGCCGAGGGTCGGGCCGCACTTGCGGTGATCGGGTCCGTCACCGCGGCGGTCCCGCAGGCCGCTGTCCTCACGCTGACCGCCACCCCCGACCACGCCGCCGTGCTCGCCGCCGTGCAGGCCGGTTCCACCAGCCATCTCGTCGCGCCCGCCTCCGCGGAGGAGCTGGCCGACGCCGTACGCCGCACCGCGGCCGGGCACGCCGTCTTCAGCCCCGGGCTCGCCGACGTGGTGCTGGACGAGGTCGGCAGGCCCGTGGACCCGCAGGAGGGGGCCCGGCGGCTCACCGAGCGGGAGGCCGACGTGCTGCGCCTGGTGGTCGACGGGCTCACCGCCCGCCAGATCGCCACCCGGCTGGTCCTCTCCCCGCGCACGGTGGAGAACCACGTGCAGAACGTGCTGCGCAAGCTGCGGCTGCGCAGCCGCGCCGCACTGGTGCGCTACGCCATCGAGAACGGGCTCGCCTAGGAGCGCACGTCAGCCCAGGCGCGGCAGGCGGGCCAGTATCTCGGCCAGCACGGCCTGCGGGTCGGCGTCGAGGGCGACGTGCACCGGCGCCCCGGGCGCGTCCGGCACGGCGACGGTGGCTCCCCGGGCCGGTCCGAGGTCGCAGGCCACGTGGATCGGGAGAGGGGTGGTCACGAGCGTGCCGGGCACCATCGCCTCCAGCACGGCGAGTGCGTCGTGGAGCGCGACGGCGTCCACGCCGTACCGGGTGCGGTAGGCCGCGTGGTAGTGGCCGACCACTTGCGCGAGCTCCGCGCACCGGGGACCGCCGCCCGCGAGCGCGGCGAGCCAGTCGGCGCTGGCGGTACACCGGTGCGTGAGGTCGAGCGGCACCATCGTCACGGGCACGTCGGTCTGGGTGAACACCCGGTGCGCGGCCTCCGGGTCGGAGTGCACGTTGAACTCGGCGACGCCTCCGGTGTTGCCCGCGCCCAGCGAGCCACCCATCGCGACGATCCGTCCGATCCGCGGTGCCAGCTCCGGATGCACCGCGAGCAGCAGCGCGATGTTGGTCAGCGGCCCGATCGGCACGATCGTCACCGGTTCGGTCGCCGCGGCCAGCACCGACGCCATCAGCCCGACGGCGCCCCGCGGGTCGGGTTCTGCGGCCGGCGCGGGCAGCGCGTCGGCGCGGCCGCCGAGCCCGTCGCCGCCGTGCCACGCCTCGGCGCGCTGGCGCTGCGGGTGCACGAGCGGGCGGTCGGCGCCGACACCGAGCGGCACGCCGGACCGGTCGCAGAGAGCGAGGATCCGCCCGGCGTTCTCCGTGGTCCTCCGCAGCGGCACGTTGCCGAACACGGTGGTCACGGCCAGCACATCGACCTCGGGCGAGGCGAGCGCCAGCATGACGGCCACGGCGTCGTCCACGCCCGGGTCGGTGTCGATGATCAGCGCAGTCACAGGACGGCCGCCAGCTCGGCCGCGGTGGGCAGGGACGGCTGGGCCCCGGGCCGCGTCACGGTCAGCGCCCCGGCCGCGCACGCCCGGCGCAGCGCGTCGGCGTCGGACGCGCCGTCGAGCAGGGCAACCACGAGCGCGGCGGTGAAGGTGTCGCCTGCCGCGGTGCCGTCGACGACCGTGACCGGCGGTGGCGCGGCCCGAGCCACCTCCCGGCCGCCCCGGCGCAGCACGGCGCCGTCGGTCCCGGCGGTGACGGCCACGGCTCCCGCGGCGTCGAGCCCGTCGATCGCGGCGTACTCCGAGGTGTTGACGACCACCAGGTCGACCTGGCGGAGCAGCGCGGGCGGGAGCGCCCGCGCCGGAGCGGCGTTGAGCACCACGAGCCCACCGGCGTGCTCCACCGCGGCCGCCACCGCGGAGTCCGGGATCTCCAGCACGGTGAGGACGGCGTCGGCGCCGCGGACGTCGTCCGGCGTGACCTGCAGGGCGGCGTTGGCGCCCGCGGCGACGACGATCGTGGTCTCACCGGAGTCGTCCACCGTGATCAGCGCGTGCCCGGTGGGGTGCGCGGGCTCCCGACGCAGCCGGTCGAGCCGCACGCCGTCGCGGTGCAGCAGGGCGAGGGCCTCGTCGGCGGCGGGGTCGTCGCCGACCGCGGCCACCAGGGTCACCTCAGCACCGAGCCGCCGCGCCGCGAGCGCCTGGTTGGCACCCTTGCCGCCGGGCACCCGCTGCAGGTCGCCCGCGGCGAGCGTCTCGCCGGGAGCGGGCAGCCGGGGGACCCGGGCCACGAGGTCGAGGTTGACGCTGCCGACGACCGCGATCCGGGACACCTCGCGGACGATGTCCGATCACGCGCGGCGGCGCAAGAGCACCTCATTCCGACCGGGTCGGCTCGCTCTCGTCATCGTCGTCGAGGTCGTGGTCGGCGCGTTCGGCGGTGCTTCCCTCGCCCCCGCTCGACCGGTCCGGCTCGGCCGGGTCGGATCCGGGGTCGGCGGCGTCGTACGCGCGCTCGTCCTTCGGGCTGGCTCCGGTCGGGTTGTCGACCCGTCGGGAGACGACCCGGTCCTCCTCGGTGCCGGCGGGCGCCTCGGCGCCGACTGTGTGGGAGCTGTCACTGGTCACCTGCGCGACTACCCGGGCGGCGGCGCAGGCGAAACGCGGCAGCCCTATCGTCGGGTCATGACCAGCATGTGGGGCGCTCCCCTGCGTGACCGCTGGGGGCGCGCCCCGCGTCGCGACCCCCGGCAGGCCCGGTTCCTGACGATCGCCTCGCTGCGCTGGGTGATCCGCAACCGCGCCTACACGCCCTGGTACCTGGTCCGGTACTGGCGCCTGCTGCGTTTCCGGCTGGCGAACCCGCACGTGATCCTGCGGGGCATGGTGTTCCTCGGCAGGCGCGTCGAGCTGCACGCCCGCCCCGGGTACGGACGCCTGGAGATCGGCCGGTGGGTGCACATCGGCGACGGCAACTCGCTGCGCTGCCACGAAGGGTCATTGCGCATCGGGGACAAGGTCGTGTTCGGCAAGGACAACACGATCAACTGCTACCTCGACGTGGAGGTCGGGGCGGCCACGATCGTGGCGGACTGGGTGTACGTCACCGACTTCGACCACCGCACGGAGGACGTGCACGTCCCCATCAAGGACCAAGGCATCGTCAAGACCCCGGTCCGGATCGGGCCCGACTGCTGGATCGGGGTGAAGGTGTCGATACTGCGCGGCACCCGGGTCGGGCGTGGCTCGGTGCTGGGGGCGCACGCGGTGGTGCGGGGCGACATCCCGGAGTACTCCGTCGCCGTCGGTGCCCCGGCCAGGGTGGTGCGCAACCGCGTGGCCGACTACGAGGCGGCGGCCGAGCGCAGAGCGGCACTCACCGACATCGCGCGTAAGACGGAAGCGGCCGTCCGGGAGCGTGTGGAGCAAACTTCAGGTAGTGCGTCCACCAAGAAGAGTTAACACAATCTGAATCGATGTGACCTGCCGCAACCTCGGTAACAATGGCGGCCCTTCCCGCGTTGGACAGGGCGTCGGATACAAACCGCCAGCCAGGAAGTGGTGCCCCCATGAAGGACGACACCGTTCGCCGCCTCAACGCACTCGACGACGAGTACACGGCAGCCGTCAACGCTGCCGTCGCCGAGAACCGCGATGACCTCATCCACCAGCTCGTCGAGGAGTACCCCGACGCCGCGCTGGAGATCATGAGCAACGAGGCGGCCTGATCCTCACCCCGGGCGCCGAGCGCCCGAACACGTTGCCGGTCGGGATCTTCGGCCGGCCGAGCTGGGCCGGTGCGCCCGCCGGCGCTGCCGCGTACACCGCAGCGGTCTCGGCGGCGATGCGGGCCCAGTCGAAGTCCACTGCGAGCCGTGCGCGTGCCGTATCGGCTCGCCGCGCTGCCGCCGTCGGGTCGCCGAGCACGGCGCCGACGGCCCGCGCGAGCGCCGCCACATCGCCGGGTGGGAACGACACCCCGGTCACCCCGTCCACCACCACCTCCCCGAGCCCGCCCGCAGTCGACGCCACGAGTGGCGCGCCGCCGGCGGCCGCCTCCAGGGCCACGATCCCGAACGGCTCGTAGCGGCTGGGCAGGACCACGGCGTCGGCAGCGGCGAGCAGCGCCACCAGTTCCTCGTCGGGCAGGTGGCCGAGGAACTCGACGCTCCGCCGTACCCGGTGCGTCCGTGCCGACTGCACGAGCAGGTCCGCCGCGGTTCCGGTGCCGGCGACCAGCACCTTCGTCCCCGGGTGTGCCCGGCGGATCCGCGGGAGCGCCGCGATCAGGTCCTGCACCCCCTTCTCGTACTCGAGCCGCCCGAAGTAGAGCAGGAGCGGCTCCCCGGACGGGGCGTAGCGCTTCCCCGCTGCGGGGACTCTGGCCGGGTCAGCGCGCCAGCGCCGGGGGGCGATCCCGTTGTGCAGCACCTCGACCCGCGCGGGATCCAGCTCGAACAGCTCGGCCACCTCGTCGCGCATCGCGGCCGAACACGTGATCACCTGGTCGGCGCGGTTCGCCAGCCACCACTCCGTGGAATGCACCTGCCGGCTCACGGGTGAGGACAGCCAGCCCGCGTACCGCCCCGCCTCGGTGGCGTGGATCGTGGCGACCAGCGGCACTCCCAGTACGTCGGCCAGCGCGATCGCCGGATGCGCCACGAGCCAGTCGTGGGCGTGCACGACGTCGGGGCGCCACCCGATGAGCCGGGTGAGCGCGGCCCGCAGGAGCGCGTGTCCCATGGCCAGCGTCCAGGCCACCATGTCCCGTTCGAACTCGAGGTGCGCCGGGTCCTCGGCGACGCGCAGCACGCGCACGCCGTTGACGACCTCGTCCTGCGTCGGATGCGTGCTTGCGTCGGTACCGGTGGGCTGGCGCGACAGGACGACGACCTCGTGCCCGGCCGCCGCCAGCTCCGTCGCGAGGGCGTGCACGTGCCGACCCAGGCCCCCGACCACCACCGGTGGGTACTCCCAGGACACCGTCAGCACCCGCATCCCCGGGAAACTACCCGGCGGTAAGTCCGGTGATCCGCCGACCGTGCACACGCCGTGGCCACCGCCCACACGTCCTGACATGTGCACGGTGGCCACGAGGTGTGGACGGTGCGCTCGGGGTCAGAGCGCGCGGGCGTCCACGTGGCCGAAGGGGCGGGCGGGCCAGGACGCGATGCGGCGGGCGGCCTCCGTCCGGCTTCCGTCCGTGAGCAGCCCCGCCAGCTCCTCCACCCGGCCGGCGTGCGCGTACGCGCGGGAACGTGCGTAGTCGGCCGCCGAATCCTTGCTGACCATGAAGGCCCAGTCGCTCGACAGCGCGAGCAGCGCCTCCTGCGCGAGCGCGTCCCGCACCGGGTCGCGGGCCAGGCCCGGTGCGACGGAGCCCAGCAGCGTCTTCTGCACCTGTTCGTTCAGCCCCACGAAGTCGGCGACCTGGTCGCCCGCCCACACGCGCCAGTCCTTCCCCGACCCCCAGGACGACGGCGGCAGCTCGACCGGCCCGCCGACGAGCCCGGCGTCGGCGGCGCCGCGCAGGGTGGTCACCCGCACGCCCGCCTCGGGCAGCGCGCGCAGCACCGCCTCCAGCCAGGCAGGCCCCTCGTGCCACCAGTGCCCGAACAGCTCGGTGTCGAAGGCGGCGACGGTGAGCGCGGGGCGGCCCAGCCGTTCCCGCAGGTTCAGGAGCCGTTCCCGGACGACCGACACGAAGTCGGCGGCGTCGCGAGCCACGGCGGCGGCGGCGCGCGCGGGGTCGTAGGGCTGCTTGTCCTCCGGGGCCACCGACCGCCCCGTGACGCGGGCGGGCTTGAGCCCCGACGGGTGGTCGAACGTGTGGAAGTCGCGGTAGTCGCGGTCGCCCGGATACCCGGAGCGCGGCGACCACACCCGGTAGGTCACCTCCAGGTCGCGGCCGAAGGCGAGCACGTCCGAGCCACCGGCCGGGCGCGCGAGTGCGGTGTCGCCGTGCAGCGCGGGCCCGTCGACGAGGAAGCGCCGCACTCCCGCCGCGGCGTACCCGTGTTCCATGCCCGGCGCATAGCCGCACTCGGGCGCCCAGATGCCGGCAGGCCGCGAGCCGAGCCGGATCGTGGTGTCGGCGAGCCCGGTCTCCAGCGCGAACGCCCGGACCTCGGGCAGCAGCAGCGGGGCGAACGGATGCGTCGCGGGGCCGCCGAGCAGCTCCAGCGCCCCGGCGTCGGCGAGTCGGCGCAGCACCGGCGACGCGCCGTGGCGCCAGCGGGACTCGAACAGCGCGAGAGCCGCGGTGGCGGCGCGGTGTTCGTGGGTGGCCAGATCCGGGAGCCGCGGGGCGGCACCGTGGGCGCGCAGCAGCCAGCCGCCGAGCCAGTCGTGCATGCCACGCAGGCAGTGCGGGTCGTCCAGCTGCGCGGCGAGCACGGGCGTGACCCCGAGCGTCAGCTGGTCACGGAAGCCCTCGGCGGCGAGCCGCTCCACGACGTCGAGCACCGGGAGGTAGGCGTGCGCCCATGCCTGGTAGAGCCACTCCTCCCCGACCGGCCAGCGCCCGTGGTGGGCGAGCCACGGGAGATGACTGTGCAGCACGAGGCAGAACGTCCCCACCGGCTCGCGCTGTGACATTGATTCGCTCGCACGCTCGCTCATGGACGCACCGCGACGGCGACGAGGTCCAGGCTCGCGTCGAGATCGTCCGCGGTGAGCTCGAAGTCGGCGCACGTCACCGAGGAGACGTCGCCGAGCAGGGCCGGGGGCCAGTCCGTACCGCCGACCGCCACCGCGACCTGCGCGCCGACGATCGAACCGCCGTGGCGGGCGTCGAGGGCGCGCAGCCGGGGACCGTGGTGCAGCCCGAGTACCTCGACGCCGGCGAACCCCGCGTCGCGCACGAGCCCGGCCAGCTCCGCAGCGGCCAGCTCCCGGGTGTGGAACGGGTTGAGCGGGGTGTCGCGCCCGGGGGAGAAGGTGATCCGGTTGGGGGTGGAGACGAACAGGGCACCACCGGGCCGCAGCACGCGGTGGCACTCACGCAGGAACCGCTCCTGCTCCCAGAGGTGCTCGATCACCTGCAACGACACCACGGCGTCACAGCCACCGTCGCGCACCGGGAGTGCCACGAGGTTGGCCCGCGCGGAGCCGACTCCCGGGTAGCGCCGGGCCACGTGCGCGGCCGTGGCCGGGTCGTAGTCCAGCGCCAGCACGGCGGCCGCGCCCTCGGCCAGCAGGCCGGCTCCGTAGCCCTCCCCGCACCCCGCCTCCAGCACGACGGCACCCGTGCAGCGCGGGAGCAGCGCCCGGTAGATCACCTCGTGGCGGCGGAACCAGTAGTTCTCCTCGACGATGCCGGGCACGGTGCGCTCGCCGGTCAGCGGCAGGCCGGCCCCCTGATCAGCAACGGCATCACGCATCGACACGCGCACCCGTCGCTCGGTTGTTCCGTGCCGATCCGGCGGATGAAGGGGTCCTCACGCCGGGCACCGTCTCACGACGCACCGTCACGGTCCACGCACGGGCCATCCGCCGGTCCGGGAGTGCCGACGTCGTCAATGGCTCAGGAGCTGGGTCTTCTGCGAGGTGAACTCCTCCTCGGTCAGAACCCCCGCGGTTCGGGCGTCACCGAGGCGCATGAGCACGTCGAGCTTGCTGCTCATCGCCGAGATGCCCTCCTGCGTCATCGGCCGGCCGGCCGGCGGCGTCGCCGCAGCCGCGCCCGTAGCCGCCACGGGGGTGTGCTCGCCGTCCGCCCCCGCGCGGACTGCCGGGGCCGGGACCACCGCAGCGGGATCGGTGGCGCCGTCCGCGGTCGCGCCGCCGTTCGTGGCGACCGGAACCCGGCCGGCCTCCGCGTCGGACGCGCCCTCGGACCGGGCGCCGCCGGCCAGCACGAGCTCGATCAGCCCGATGTACAGAGCGACGCACGCCACGACCCAGATGAGCACGGACAGCGTCGGCCCGGGCCACAGCAGCAGAACCAGTGCCCCGACCGCGACCCCCGCCCATCGGGCCGCCCGCAGGTTGCGCCGCAGGAACCCCGCGAGGCGGGCGAGCTGCTCCTGGAGAGTCAGCCCGGCGACGAACGCCCGGGTCTCGTCCGCAACCCGCTTCGGCCAGGACGGCGGCTTCTGCCCGACCGCCTCGCTCCCGTCGGCGGGAGCCGCGACGGCAACCGCTCGGTCCTCTGCGCCTCGTGCGCGGGCGGCGTGCCGGGCCCGCCGGATGGCCGGGACGAGCCCGATCCGGCCCCACAGCAGCGTCACCGCCGTGATCCCCGCCATGATCAGCACGAGCCACAACGTCCAGCTGCGCAGGCTGGCGGTGACGCCGTCGTAGACCGCGTTGGCGACCTCGACGTTGGCCGGCTGCACGCCGCTGAGCAGGGGTCCGCGGATCAGGACGAGGGAGAAGGCGAGCAGCAACGCGATGACCCCGGTGGTCACCGCCCAGGCCCGGAGCGTCCGCAGGCGCTGCCGCGATACCGCCAGGGCCCCCGCGAGGATGCCGAGCGCGGCCAGGCCGACCCACAGCCACAGCGACTTCAACACGTCGATGGTCGTGTAGATGCGAGGAGCCTCCTGCGGGGTGAGCACGGTGAATCCCACGTCGTTCGGGATCAGGTTGACGACCTGCCCGGCCAGGCCCGTCACATCCTGGCGAGGGATCAGCGCCTTGGCCTGACCCAGGGTGAACCCGACCGGCCGGCCGCCCAGAATCTGCGTCTGGGCAGTGCGCAGGACAGCGCCGGTCATGTCGGCGAACCGGGGTGAGGTCAGGATCAGCCGCACCCCCCTGCCCAGCAGGTTCCTGACCCCGTCTCGACGGAGGGCCGGAACGTCTGCAGCCTCGGCGGCAGCACCGCGACGGCCTCGTCGAGGGCCTGCCGGACCTCCGGCTTGGCCATGATCGTGTCCACCACCTGGGACTCGACGCGGGCTTCCACCGTCGGATCGGTGAGGACCCTCTGACCGTTCGCGACGAAGACGTCGGTGTCCACCACGTTGTGGCGCGTCCACAACGACGTGCTGGACAACACGAGCAGGAGCGCGCTGACCGGCACCAACAGTCCCACGCCGAACCGACGCATCGGTGTCACCTCCCGGCGCCAACGGCTGCTGGCGCTCGACGCCCCGGCCCGGGCGAACCCCCGACATCGATACGGGAGACGAGCCCGGTGAGGCGCGCCAACCGTTGCGCCCCCACGCCGTTCGCGCATCACCCCCGACGGAGGAGGCGCCACCACGGCCGGCGCCCCGGCGCGCGTGCGGCCCTACGCCGATCTGTGGCACCGGCTCCGGGACGCCGCGGCGACCGGCTCCGCCGCCATCGAGCTGACCCGGGCGGGCCGTGAGGCCTGACGACGTGACGGTGTCAGCCCGACGCCCTCGGGTGTGGGCCGGGCGTGCCCCGCACGGTGAGCACACCACCGACGTCGTACCTGAGCCAGGCGAGCAGCGTGGTGTCGTCCAGGGTGAGGGGGACCCGCGGCCCCGACCAGCTCAGCAGGGCTGTCGGCCGGTGGGCCAGCGCATCCTTGAGTAGCGCGGCCAGCTCGGGGGTGGCCAGCACCGACACCCCGTTGTGGCTCACCGGCTTACCGCCCGGCAGGCCCTCGGCGGCGTCTGGCCCGGTGCTGAGGACGTAGCCGCAGCCCTGCCGGTCGTCGTACCCGGTCACGATCACCGTGTCGCTCCGTACTTCATTCGATGAGGCCGGCCGCGAGTCGCGCGAGCCGGTCGGAATCTGCCGCCATCCGCACGACATTCGGGTTGTCGGCAGCCACGCCGTGCCGGGCGGCGAGCCGGGCCACGTCCGGATAGCCGATCTGGGTGAGGTTCTGCTCGTCGACCCACACGACGAAGCGCAGTGGCAGGTCCAGCCCGATGGAGGGGGCGGCGGCGAGCAGCGGGGCCTCGGCGGCCGGGTTGCCGACGAACACGACGGAGGTGGGCCGGATCGGCGGCCCCGGGGTGGCCGACCCCGCGGCCAGGTCGACCACGGCGAGCGAGCGGGTGGGGCTCCGGTCGGCCTCGCGACGCAGCCGCTCGACGGTGGCGGGGACGTCGAGGCTGCCGTAGACGGTGACGAGATGGCCGGACGGCGTCACGCCGACCAGCGGGGACCCCACCGGGATGCGGGCGCCCGGCACCGCTGCGGTGAGGACGCCTGCGGTGGAGCTCTGCAGCGCATCGCGCGCGGCGAGGTCGCCGATGCCCGACACCGCGGCGACGTAGTCGGCGCTGTCGACCGTGAGGCTCACCGAGCCATCGGCGGCCTGGCGCACCAGGTAGCGCTGCGGGAGCTCGGCCCCGGCCCGCTGGTCGATGCGCAGCAGCGGCCACTGCCCGGCCGGTGACCCGCCGATGACCAGCGCGGATGCCGGGATCGTCGCCCCGGCCTCCCGGGCCGAGGCGGTGTGGTCGACCACGGTGGCCACGGCGCCACCACCGCCGGTGATGGCGCCCTGCACCCGCTGTACGGTGCCGGCGAAGTCGGTGCCCGCCGCCAGCAGGATCGTGCCGGGTGGCTGGCCCGGTGCGGTGTGCGGTTCGAGCTCGACCTCGCCGTTTCCGGGGTTGCCACAAGCGGCCGCGACGACGGCCAGCGTCATCGCCGCCCCCCATGTCCGGATCGTGTCGGATCTCCGGGTCGGGTGGGCTCGGACCAGGACGGACATGGGCAGCTCCGCGTGTAGACGGGTGCCCGACCCTATCCGGGCTTCAGCAGCTCCGGGCGGCTGAAGCGGGGGCCCCGCCGGTCAGCGGCGGCGCAGACGCGCCAACAGGCCGCGGGCACGGTCCCGGTTGCGGGGGTCGGACGCCATGCGGCGCCCCTGGTCGGTCATGCGCCGGCCCTGCGGGCTGGCGAGGAAGTTCTTGATGCGATCCATGATGGGCATTTTGTCGGGTACCCCGTCGAGTGGATCGCCACACGATGATCCGGCATCGGTGCTCGCTCGGGTGAGGAGTTTCACCCGGCAGTCCGTTTGCGGGTTGGCTACTCGCCGGTAACAATTGCCCGATCCGGCTGGCCACGGCGCGCACCCGCGGGCGTGGCAGAGTCGGCAGCTGGACGCCGAACGCGGGCGTCCTCCGTGAGGCCCACCGCGGCTCGTCCGCACCGGCAGGAGGTCGAAGAGGTCCGATGAACATCGTCGTGCTGGTCAAGCAGGTGCCGGATACCTACTCGGAGCGCAAGCTCAACTCGTCGGACGGCACCCTGGACCGGGACGCCACCGACGCGGTGCTCGACGAGATCAACGAGCGTGCGGTGGAGGCGGCCCTGCAGTTGAAGGAGGCCCACGACGGCGAGGTCACCGTCCTGACGATGGGGCCCGCGCGCGCCACCGACGCGATCCGCAAGGCGCTGTCGATGGGCGCGGACAAGGCGGTGCACCTGTCGGACGAGGCCCTGCACGGCTCGTGCGCGGTGCAGACCGCAAAGGCGCTGGCCACGGTGCTGGGCACCGTCGAGGGCGGGTTCGACCTGGTGGTGGCCGGCAACGAGGCGTCCGACGGCCGGAGCGCCGCGGTGCCCGCGATGGTGGCCGACGTGCTCGGCCTGCCGGCGCTGACGCACGCCCGTGAGGTCACCGTCGACGGGTCCACGGTGACCGTCAGGCGCGAGACCGACGACGGCGTCACCCACCTCAGTGCCGAGCTTCCCGCGGTGGTGAGCGTGGGAGAGAAGATCAACGAGCCGCGCTACCCGTCGTTCAAGGGGATCATGGCGGCGAAGAAGAAGCCGGTGGTCACCCTCTCGCTGGCGGACGCGGGGATCGACCCGTCCGAGGTGGGGCTGGCCACCGCGCTGAGCACCGTGGCCTCGTCGCAGCCCAAGCCGCCCAAGAGCGGTGGGGAGAAGATCGAGGACGAGGGTGACGGCGGCGCGAAGGTGGCCGCGTTCCTGGTCGCCCAGAAGCTCATCTGAGAAGCGTTCGACGGGAAAGAGGAGAAGCTCATGGCCGAGGTGCTGGTCCTCGTCGACCACCTCGAGGGTGAGATCAAGAAGAGCACGTTCGAACTGCTGACCGCCGCCCGCGCGCTGGGCGAGCCGTCGGCGGTGGTGGTGGGTGCCGCGGGCACGGCCGCCAAGCTCGCCGACGTGCTGAAGGAGCACGGCGCCGAGAAGATCTACGTCGCGGAGACCGACTCCACCGACTTCCTCACCCCCGAGGTGGGGGTGCTGGCGTCGCTGGTCGAGGCGAAGGACCCGGCGGCGGTGCTGATCGCGGTGTCGGCCGACGGCAAGGAGATCGCCGGGCGGCTCGCGGTACGCACCAACAGCGGGCTGCTCGGTGACGTGGTCGCCGTGTCGGCCGACGGCGTCACGCACTCGGTGTTCGGTGGCGCCTACATCGCGGAGGCCAAGGCCACCACCGCCCACCCCGTGATCACGCTGCGTCCGGGTTCGGTGGAGATCGAGCCCGCCGCGGGTGCCGGTGTGGAGGAGAGTGTGCCGGTGCCGGCGAGCCAGGGCAGGGCCGCCACCGTCACGAGCCGGGAGCCGATCGTCGGCGGGGACCGTCCGGAGCTGACCGAGGCGTCGGTCGTCGTGTCCGGTGGCCGCGGCGTGGGCTCGGCCGACGACTTCCAGGTCGTCGAGGCGCTCGCCGACTCGCTCGGTGCCGCGGTCGGGGCCTCCCGTGCCGCGGTCGACTCCGGGTACTACCCCCACCAGTTCCAGGTGGGGCAGACCGGCAAGACGGTGTCGCCGCAGCTCTACATCGCACTGGGCATCTCGGGGGCGATCCAGCACCGGGCCGGGATGCAGACATCCAAGACGATCATCGCGGTGAACAAGGACGCGGAGGCGCCGATCTTCGAGATCGCCGACTTCGGCGTGGTGGGCGACCTGTTCAAGGTGGCCCCGCAGCTCAAGGACGAGATCGCCAAGCGCAAGGGCTGATCTTCCCGCGCGGTCAGTGCCCCGGGCGGTGAGCGCCGTCCGGGGTGTGATCGGCGCTGTTCATCGGGTTGCCACCACCGGTCGACGCCCGCGGGGTTCGGCGTTCGCCCACGTCCCGTACCAACACCGGCGTGACCTCATCGCAGGTTCTGGCGCGTACTCCGCAGGCCGCAACCTCACGCTACTCGCTGTTGATCACCACTGACCCGGACGAGGTACGCGAGGCCCAACGGCTGCGTCACCGCGTCTTCGCCGGAGAGCTCGGCGCCGTGCTGCACACCCCGCAGGCCGGCCTCGACATCGACCACTTCGACGAGTTCTGCGACCACCTCGTGGTCCGCGACGACGTCACCGGCGAGATCGTCGGCACCTACCGGATGCTGCCGCCCGACCGGGCGCGCGCGGCGGGCGGGCTCTACATGGAGTCCGAGTTCGTGATCGACGCGCTGGCGCCGCTGCGGCCGTCGCTCGTGGAGACCGGACGGTCCTGCGTGCACCCCGACCACCGCGACGGGGCGGTCGTGGGGCTCGTCTGGGCCGGCATCGCCCGGTACATGCTGCTGACGGGGAACCGGTGGCTGGGCGGCTGCGCGAGCGTCCCGCTGGGCGACGGGGGCGGGCTCGCCGCCGGCGTCCGCGACCGCGTGCGTGCGCGGCACCTGTCCCCACAGCCGTACCGCGTGCAGCCGCTGCGGCCGTGGGACCCGGCCGGCACCGCTGCGCCCCAGCGGGTCCAGCTGCCCCCGCTGCTGCGCGGCTACCTGCGGCTCGGGGCGTGGGTGGCCGGAGAGCCCGCGCACGACCCGGACTTCGACTGCGCCGACTTCATGGTGCTGCTCGGCCTGGACCACATGGACGAGCGGTACGTGCGGTTCTTCCTGGGTGACGCGGAATGACCGCGCCGACGGCGCTACCGCACCCGGCGCAGCAGGCGGCGGGCTGGGCGCCCTCGTCGCCGTGCGGACCGGGCTGCCTGCAGGACGACGACCGGGACGCCGCCTCCCGGCTGCGCATGGCGTCGCGACTGGCCCGGCTGGTCGGGGTGCTGCTCGCCGCCGTGCTCGTGGGGGCCGTGCTGGCCGTGCCGCTGCTGCGCGGCCCCGTGCGGGGACACGCGCTGCGCGTGGGCTGCCGGGCCGCCCTGCGTGCGGTGGGGGTGCGGCTGCGCGTCAACGGCGGCTTCTCCACCGGCAGGGCGGGCGTGCTCGTCGTGGCCAACCACCTGTCCTGGATCGACGTGCTCGCCATGGGCGCCGTGCAGCCCGTGCGGATGCTCGCCAAGCAGGAGCTGCGGGACTGGCCGGTCATCGGAGGGCTGGCCGCGCGCACCGGCGCCCTGTTCGTCGACCGCGCCGGGCTCCGCTCCCTTCCCGCCACCGTCGCCGCTACGACCCAGGCGCTGCGCTCCGGTGCCGTCGTCGGCGTCTTCCCGGAGGGCACGACGTGGTGTGGTGCCGCGGCGGGGACGTTCCGGCGGGCGGCGTTCCAGGCTGCCGTCGACGCGCAGGTGCCGGTGCGGCCGGTGGCGATCGGGCTGCGGCGCCCTGACGGGACTGCGGACCGGTCCTCGGCGTTCGTCGGGGACCAGACGCTCTGGGACTCGCTCTCCCGGGTCCTGCGGCTGCCCGCGCTGGTCTGCGAGCTGACCGTCCTCCCGGTGATCCCGCCCGGTGTGGCTGCCGACCGGCGGGAGCTGGCGCGGCTCGCCGCGGATGCGGTCGGGGCGCACACCGGCGTGACGCATCCGCACACGCGGCACCACCCGTCCTGCGCCGCCGCCCCGGTGGCCGCATAGCCCGGGGTGGCCCACCGCGGGCGACTACTCTGGGGGCGCGTTCAATGACCGGGACGGGTAGCCGACCTGAATGGCAGCGTAGAGCTCAGTGACACCTCCAGCGATCTATCTCGACCACGCCGCCACCACCCCGATGCTCGACGAGGCGGTGGCGGCGATGACCGATGCGATGCGACGCACCGGCAACGCCTCCTCGCTCCACACCGCGGGACGCCGCGCCCGGCGCGCCGTCGAGGAGTCCCGCGAACGGATCGCGGCCGCGGTGGGCGCGCGGCCGTCGGAGGTCGTGTTCACCACCGGTGGCACCGAGAGCGACAACCTGGCGGTCAAGGGCCTGTACTGGGCGCGCCGTGCCGCCGACCCGCGCCGCATCCGGGTGCTGGTCTCGGCGATCGAGCACCACGCGGTGCTCGACTCCGCGGAGTGGCTCGCCCACCACGAGGGCGCCGAGGTGGAGCTGCTGGAGGTCGACGAGGTCGGCCGGGTCCGCCCCGAGACGCTGCGGGCCGCGCTCGCCCGCGACCCCGCGCGGGTGGCGCTGGTCTCGGTCATGTGGGCCAACAACGAGGTCGGCACCGTCAACCCGGTCCGCGAGCTCGCCGCGATCGCCCATGACTTCGACGTGCCGTTCCACAGCGACGCGGTGCAGGCCGTCGGCGTCCTGCCGGTCGACTTCGCGGCGTGCGGGGCGGACGCGCTCACCCTCACCGGCCACAAGCTCGGCGGCCCCATCGGGGTCGGCGTGCTGCTGCTCGGGCGGGAGGTGGCGCTCACCCCGCTCCTGCACGGTGGCGGCCAGGAGCGTGACGTGCGGTCCGGCACCCTGGACACCCCGGCCGTGGTGAGCCTGGCCGCCGCCGTCGAGGTGGCGGCCACCGGCTCGGCCCGCCGGGCGGCCACCATCGCCGGGCTGCGCGACGACCTCGTCGGCAAGATCCTCGCCGCCGTCCCGGACGCCACGCTCAACGGCGACCCGGGCACCGGCGTCGTCGAGGGCGGCCCGTCGCGGCTCCCGGGCAACGCGCACCTGTCCTTCCCCGGCTGCGAGGGCGACAGCCTGCTCATGCTGCTCGACGCGCACGGCATCGAGTGCTCCACCGGCTCGGCGTGCACCGCGGGGGTGGCGCAGCCCAGCCACGTGCTGCTCGCGATGGGTGCCGACGAGGCCACCGCGCGCGGCTCGCTGCGGTTCTCCCTCGGCCACACCTCCACCCCCGCCGACGTCGACGCCGTGGTCGCGGTGATCGGCGCCGTGGTCGAGCGGGCGCGGCGGGCAGGGCAGCCGGCAGCGGTCCGATGAGGGTCCTGGCCGCGATGAGCGGCGGGGTCGACTCCGCCGTGGCGGCGGCCCGCGCCGTCGAGGCGGGGCACGACGTCGTCGGGGTGCACCTGGCGCTGTCGGAGACCCCGGCCGCGCTGCGCGGCGGCTCCCGGGGGTGCTGCTCACGGGAGGACGCCTCCGACGCCCGGCGGGCCGCCGACGTCCTCGACATCCCGTTCTACGTCTGGGACTTCGCCGCCCGCTTCACCGCGGACGTGGTGGACGACTTCGTCGCGGCGTACGCGGCGGGACAGACCCCCAACCCGTGCCTGCGGTGCAACGAGAAGATCAAGTTCTCGGCCCTGCTGGAGCGGGCGCTCGGGCTCGGCTTCGACGCGGTCTGCACCGGGCACTACGCGCGCCTCACCGCCGGCGAGCTGCGCCGCGCCGTCGACGACGGCAAGGACCAGTCCTACGTGCTCGCCGTGCTGACGCAGCACCAGCTGGCCCACGCGATGTTCCCCATCGGCGACACCGAGAAGCCCGCCGTGCGCGCCGAGGCCGCCGCCCGCGGTCTGCGGGTGGCCGACAAGCCCGACAGCCACGACATCTGCTTCATCCCCTCCGGCGACACCCGCGCGTTCCTCGGCGCCCGCGTCGGCGCCCGGCCGGGCGCGGTGGTCGACCACGCCACCGGCGAGGAGCTGGCCCGCCACGACGGCGTGCACGGGTTCACGGTCGGGCAGCGCAAGGGCCTCGGCATCGACGCGCCCGCAGGCGACGGCCGTCCCCGCTACGTGCTGGGGATCGAGCCCGTCACCGGCACCGTCCGGGTCGGGCCGGCGTCCGCGCTCGACGTCCGCACGATCGACGCCGTGCGCCCGGTCTGGAGCGCGGGACACGCGCCGGCCGACCGGTTCCCGTGCGTGGCCCAGGTCCGGGCCCACGGCGGCCTGGCCGCAGCGGTGGCCGTGCCCTCGGCCGACGGGCTGCGTGTTGAGCTCGACGAGCCGCTGCGCGGCGTCGCTCCTGGCCAGGCGGTCGCCCTGTACCGCCCGGACGACGCGGGCGACGTCGTGCTGGGCAGCGCCACGATCACCGGGGCGCACTGAGCTCGGGCCGCCGGTCCGCAGTTCTCCCGCCGAGTGGCGGTGTCGCCCGGCCCGGGGGACGCTTCGCGCGCACGAGGAGGTGCGCATGGTGTCCGACACCGGAGCGGCGGCGCGGGACTTGGTCCGCAGTGCCCCCGTGGTCCTGCTCGGCCGCGTCGGCCTGGTGGCGTACGGGGTGGTGCACCTGCTGGTCGGCGCGCTCGCCGTGCAGGTCGCGCTCGGTGATCGGGAACGGGTCGACAAGAAGGGCGCGCTCCAGGCGATCGCGGAGCGCGGGCCGGGGGTGGCCCTGCTGTGGGTGATCACGGTCGGCCTGGTCGCACTCGTGGTCTGGCAGCTCGCCGAGGCCGTGTGGGGCCACCGCGGAGAACCGGTCGGGAACCGCGTGCTGCGGACCGCCGTCAACCTCGCGGAGGCGGCGCTGTTCGGCGTGCTGGCCTGGTCGGCCGGATCGGTCGCCGCGAGCGGAGGCGCACCGTCGCAGAAGCCGTCGTTCGCCACGGTCGTGTTCGGCCTGCCCGGGGGCCCGCTGCTCGTGGGACTCGCCGGCGTCGGGCTCGTCATCGGGGGCGGCTACGCGGTGCACGGTGGCCCCACGCACGCGTTCCTGCACGAGCTCGACCTGCGGGGGGCGGGGCTCAACCGCTCGCTGCTGGTCACCCGTGTCGGCCAGGTCGGGTGGACCGCACTCGGGCTGGTCTACGGGATCCCCGGCGTGCTGCTCGTCGTCGCCGCGGTGCGGTTCGACCCGGCGCAGCCGACCGGCCTCGACGCGGGGCTGCAGGTCGTGGCCGACCAGCCGTACGGGCCGGTGGTCCTCATGGTGCTGGCTCTCGGACTGGTCGCGTTCGGGGTCTACTGCTTCTTCGACGCCCGGTACCGGAAGGCATGACCGCGCACGGCGGGTGGTAGACACCGGCCGTGAGTACCGATGACGCCCTCGAGGCCGCGATCGCAGCGGCCGGCCTGGCCGGGGCCACCCCGGGACGCACGGCGGGCGGCGGCGCGATGGTCGTGCCGGACCCGGTCGACGACACCGAGGAGGCCGCGCCGCTGCCGCGCTGGCCCGACGGCGCCGCCACGGGAGTCGGCTCCCTGCCCGGCACCGATCCGCGCGAGGCCGCCGCCGCGGTCGTGGGCGAGCTACCGCTGTTGCCCTTCCTGCCGGAGCTGCCGGCCCGCGGGGTCGGTGCCGACATGATCGGCCGTACCGCGGCGCTGCTCGTGGACATCGCCGTGGAGGTCGTGCCCAGCGGCTACCGGGTCACGGCCCGGCCGGGAGGTGACCACCGCCGCGCCGTCGACCTGCTGCGCACCGACCTCGACGCGCTCGACGAGGCCTGCGAGGTCGCCCGGCCGGGCTGGGTGAAGGTGCAGGTGGCCGGGCCGTGGACGCTCGCGGCGGCCGTCGAGGTGCACTCGGGCCACCGGGTGCTCACCGACCACGGTGCGGTCAGCGAGTTCGCGGCGAGCCTGCTGGACGGGCTGCGGGTGCACATCGCGGAGGTGGCCGCCCGTACCGGCGCCCAGGTGCTGGTGCAGCTCGACGAGCCCACCCTGCCTGCGGTGCTCGCCGGCACGCTGCCCACGGCGTCGGGCTACGGGACGGTGCGCTCGGTGGGGCGCAACGAGGCGCAGGACGCGCTGCGCGACCTCGTCACGGGCCTCGGGGTGCCGGTGGTGGTGCACTGCTGCGCGGACCGGCCGCCGGTGCGGCTGCTCGCCGGCATCGGCGCCGCCGGCATCGGGATCGACGCCACCCGGCCCGTGTTCTCCGGCAGCAGCGCACTGCCCGCCGCGCTCGACACGCTCGGTGAGGTCTGGGACAGCGGCACGCCGTTGCTGCTGGGACTGGTGCCGGCGCTCGACCCCGGACGGCCGGTGACGTCGCGGGACCTCGCCCGACCCGCCTTCGACCTCGCCGACCGGCTGGGCTTCGACCGTTCGCGGCTCGCGACCCTCGCCGTACCCACCACGACCTGCGGGTTGGCCGGCGCGACCCCGACGTGGGCCCGGCGCGCGCTGGCCCTGTCCCGTGAGCTGGGTGACGCATTCCTCGACCCGCCCGAGGAGTCCTGAGTCTTTTGTCCCTCGTGCCGCGCGTACCGTGCCAGGCATGCACGGTGACCGTCTGCTGCTCGGCCCGGGACCATCGACCCCGTACCCGGAGGCTGTCGAGGCACTGGCCCGCCCGGTGCTCGGCCACCTCGATCCGGAGTACCTCGCGCTGATCCACGAGACCGGCGACCGCTTGCGCCAGGTCTTCCGCACCGAGAACCCGTTGACGCTCCCGGTCAGCGGCACGGGCTCGGCCGGCATGGAGGCCTGCCTCGCCTCGCTGCTGGAGCCGGGGGAGACGGTGATCGTCGGCGTCAACGGCTACTTCGGTGAGCGGCTCTGCGAGGTCGCGCACCGCGGCGGCGCGCGGGTGGTGCGGGTCGAGGCCCCGTGGGGCACCGCGCTCGACCCGGCCGACGTCCTCGCCGCGCACCGGGCCCACCCGCAGGCCGCGCTCGTGGCGGTCGTAGCGGCGGAGACGTCCACCGGCGTCCGCAACGACGTCGCCCCGCTCGGGCCGGAGCTCGCGCAGACCGACACGCTGCTGCTCGTCGACGCCGTCACCGCGCTCGGCGGCACCCCGCTCGAGGTCGACGCCTGGCAGATCGACGCCTGCTACTCCGCGTCCCAGAAGTGCCTCGGCGCCCCGCCCGGGCTCGCCCCGGTGACGCTCGGCCCGCGCGCCGTCGCGAAGATGCGCAACCGCACCACCCCGATCCACTCCTTCTACCTGGACCTGGGCCTGCTCCACGACTACTTCCTGGCGAGCCCGCCGCGCTACCACCACACGGCGTCGTCCACGCTCGCGTACGCGCTGCACGCGGGGCTGGGACGGCTGCTGGAGGAGGGCGTGGAGTCGGTCTGGGACCGGCACGCGCGGGTCGGTGCGCTGCTGCAGTCAGAGCTGCCCGAGCTGGGCTTCTCGCTGGTCGCGCCCGACGGCTCCCGGCTCCCGCAGCTCACCACCGCGGTGCTGCCCGACGGCCTGGAGGACGGACCGGCCCGCACCCGCCTGCTGGCCGAGTACGGGATCGAGGTCGGCGGCGGGCTCGGGGATCTCGCCGGCCGGGCGTGGCGGATCGGCCTGATGGGCCACGCCGCCACGGAACGCTCCGTGGTGACCCTCCTGGGCGCGACGAGAGAACTCCTGAAGGCCTAGAACCCTCCGGGGGTGAGTTCAGGAAAGCCACTTTGCTGCCCTCTGCGGGCCTGAAAGTGGCTTTCCTGAACTTCCTGACCTGGGGCGTCGGGACCGGGGACTGTCGGTCCGGCTCGGTAGCCTCACGGGCGTGAGCCCAGAACCTGCCCCCGCCGCCCCGCCGGTCGAGGCCCGTGAGCGGCACTCCCGGTTGGCGGCCGAGGTCGCCGACCACCAGTTCCGCTACTACGTGCTCGACTCTCCCGTGGTCTCCGACGGGCAGTTCGACACGCTGTGGCGCGAGCTGGTGGCTCTGGAGGAGCAGTACCCCGAGCTGGCCACACCGGAGTCGCCGACGCAGAAGGTGGGCGGGCGGTTCTCCACCGAGTTCGTCGCGCACGACCACCTCGAGCGCATGCTCAGCCTCGACAACGCCTTCAGCGCCGACGAGATGCGGAGCTGGGCCGAGCGGGTCGCCCGCGAGGTGGGCGCGGAGAAGCTCCACTACCTGTGCGAGCTCAAGATCGACGGGCTGGCCGTCAACCTGCTCTACGAGAACGGCAGGCTCACGAGGGCGCTCACCCGCGGCGACGGCCGCACCGGTGAGGACATCACGCTCAACATGCGCACCCTCGAGGAGGTGCCCGACCGGCTCACCGGCACCGCCGAGTTCCCGGTACCGGCACTGATCGAGGTGCGCGGCGAGGTGTACTTCCGGCTGGAGGACTTCCAGGCGCTCAACGCGTCGCTGGTGGAGGCGGGCAAGCCGCCCTTCGCGAACCCGCGCAACACCGCGGCCGGGTCGTTGCGGCAGAAGGACCCGAAGGTCACCGCGTCGCGCCATCTCCGGCTGATCTGCCACGGCTTCGGCAAGCGCGAGGGGTTCGCGCTGGAGCGCCAGTCCCAGGGCTACGACGCGCTGCGGGCGTGGGGGCTGCCGGTGTCGGAGCGCACCGTCGTGCTCGACGGCGTCGACGAGGTGGTCGCCCACGTCGAGTACTGGGGCGAGCACCGCCACGACATCGAGCACGAGATCGACGGCGTCGTCGTCAAGGTCGACGAGGTGGCGCTGCAGCGGCGGCTCGGGTCCACCTCGCGGGCGCCCCGCTGGGCCATCGCGTTCAAGTACCCGCCGGAGGAGGCCACCACCAAGCTCCTCAACATCGAGGTCAACGTGGGCCGCACCGGCCGGGTCACCCCGTTCGCGCAGATGGAGCCGGTGGTCGTGGCCGGCTCCACCGTCTCGCTGGCCACGCTGCACAACGCCGACGAGGTGCGGCGCAAGGGCGTGCTCATCGGCGACCACGTCGTCATCCGCAAGGCGGGCGACGTCATCCCCGAGGTGCTCGGTCCGGTGGTCGACCTGCGCGACGGCTCGGAGCGCGCGTTCGTCATGCCCACCCACTGCCCCGAGTGCGGCACCCGGCTGGTCCGGCAGAAGGCGGGCGACGTCGACCAGCGCTGCCCCAACGCCCGCTCCTGCCCCGCGCAGCTGCGGGAGCGGCTGTTCCACGTGGCCGGGCGGGGCGCGTTCGACATCGAGGGGCTGGGCTACGAGGCGGCCACGGCCCTGCTCGCCTCCGGCGTGGTGCAGGACGAGGGCGACGTCTTCACCCTCACCGCCGACGACCTGCTCCGCGTCGACCTGTTCCGCACGAAGGCGGGGGAGCTGTCGGCCAACGGCCACAAGCTGCTGGCCAACCTGCAGGAGGCGAAGGACCGGCCGTTGTGGCGGGTGCTCGTCGGGTTGTCCATCCGGCACGTCGGTCCCACGGCCGCGCAGGCCCTCGCCCGCGAGTTCGGCTCGATGGACGCGATCGAGGAGGCGGCGGAGGCCGCGGCCCGCGACACCGCCGCGGCGGGGATCCCGATCACCTCCGACGGCTCGGTCGCCGACCCGGACGACGCGGCCACGTCGGCACTCCTATCCGACGACCCGGCGGCCGGTGCTCCCGCCGCCGGGGGTGCGGCGGCCGGGGAGGTGGCCGTCGACGGCGCAGCCCCTGTCGATGACGCAGGAGCGGACGGCGCCGCCGGCGCGGGCGGCGAGGTCGTGCCGGAGCTCTCCGCGGAGGAGCGGGCCGCCGCTGCGGAGCGGGCTGCCCGGGTGGCGGCGCGGGCGCAGTCGAAGGCCCTCACGGCGGCGCTGGCGCCGATCGCCGGCGTCGAGGGGGTCGGGCCCACGATCGCGGCCGCGGTCCGCGACTGGTTCACCGTCGACTGGCACCGGGAGGTCGTCGAGAAGTGGCGCGCGGCGGGCGTCCGGATGGTCGACGAGGTCGACACGTCGGTTCCGCGCACGCTCGACGGCCTGTCGATCGTGGTCACCGGCTCGATGGAGGGGTACTCCCGCGACGAGGCCAAGGAGGCCATCACGGCCCGCGGCGGGCGGGCGGCGGGGTCCGTCTCCAAGAAGACGGCGTTCGTGGTGGCGGGCGAGGCGCCCGGTTCGAAGTACGAGAAGGCACTGGAGATCGGGGTGCCGGTCCTCGACGAGGCGGGCTTCCGGGTTCTGCTGGAGCGCGGGCCGGATGCGGCGCGGGAAACGGCGACCGTTGAGGGATGAGCCCCCGATCGTGTCAGCCGTGAGTCCGTATGATCGATGTGCCGAGGGCCTCAGGTAGGGCCGCTCGGCTGTCGATCGTTGTACGACTCGGTTTTACGGTTCGGGGGTGGGCGGGTGCTGCAGGCGGTTCTGAACGGATCGCGGCCGGCCGACGCGCATCCTGCACTCCCGGTCCTTGCGCGGCATCTCGCGCGCGACGCCCGTGACGTGGCGCAGTTGGGCATCACGTCGGTGCACGTGCACCCCCGCGGGCCCGACCAGCAGGAGACGCTCGACCCGATCTACGTCGGCGACACCGTGGCGGCCATCCGCGCGCAGGTGCCCGGCATGGAGATCGGTGTCACCACCGGCCGCTGGATCCAGCCCGACCCCCTCAAGCGCATCGAGGCCGTGCTCGCGTGGGGGCACCTCGGGGTCGGAAAGCCCGATGTCTGCTCGGTCAACGTGCACGAGAAGGGCTGGGTCGACGTCTGCGCCGCGGCGGCGTCGGTGGGGATCGGTGTTGAGCTCGGCGTCTGGACCAGCGGCGACGCAGTCACACTGCGCACCACCGGCGTGCCGCGGGGTACCACCCGCGTGCTGGCGGAGTCCACCGTCTCCGATCCGGAGACGGCCGTGGCCGAGGCGGTGCGCATCCTGCGCGCGCTGGGCACGCTCCCGGTGCCGATCCTGCTCCACGGCGAGGAGGACGGCGCCTGGCCGGTGCTGGAGTACGCGATGCGGATGGGCATCGACACCCGCATCGGCTTCGAGGACGTCCTCGTCACCCCCAGGGGCTGGCTGGCCACGGGCAACGACCATCTCGCCGAGCTCGCGCTGGAGATCCGCGTCTGATCTCGTTTTGGCTTCTGCAACAGAAGGGGCCGATCACTCGTGGTCGAGGACGTGGCCGACTGTGGGAAGCGCGCAATACCGTCGAGTACATGGGAGTTCTGGGCGAAATCGGACGGCGGGCGCGAGTGGCGGCCACCTGGTTCACGCAGCCGCTGCTGCCCGATGACCTGCTCGGCACGCTGAACCCACTGTGGTCCTCCCGGGAGCCGCACGCCCGCGTCGTGGGGCTACGCCGGGAGACCGCCGACACCACCACCCTGCTGCTGCGCACCGGGCCGGGCCGTCCGCGGCACCGGCCGGGCCAGTTCGTCGGTGTGGGCACCCGGCTCGACGGCGTCTGGCACTGGCGCACCTACTCGGTGACGTCGTGCCCCGGCGACCCACTGCTCGCCGTCACCGTCACCGCGTTGCCGGGCGGCACCGTCTCGGGCGCGCTCGCGCACGGCACCCCGGTGGGGACGCTGCTGCGGATCGGACCCCCCGCCGGTGAGTTCGTGCTGCCGGAGCCGGTGCCGGAGAAGCTGCTGTTCCTCACCGCGGGGAGCGGGATCACCCCCGTCATGGGGATGCTGCGCGACCTGGCGGCCACCCGGCCGGAGGCGCTGAGCGGGGCGGTGCTCGTGCACTGCGACCGCACGCCGTCCGACCTGGTCTTCGGCCCGGAGCTGCGGGACCTGGCAGCCACCACCGGCCTGACGCTGGTGGAGCGGCACACCGCCGTGCGGGGGCGGCTCACCCCGGACAACCTGACCGACGACGTCCCTGACTGGGCCGCGCGCCAGGCGTGGGCCTGCGGGCCCGCCGCGATGATCGACGCCTTCACCGAGCACTGGGCCAGGGCGGGCGATCCCACCGCGCTGCACGTCGAGCTGTTCACCCCACCCGTGCCCGTCGCGACCGATGCCACCGGCGGCCGCGTCTCCTTCACCACCAGCGGGATCGAGACCGACGCCGCCCCCGGCACGCCGCTCATGGTGGCGGGCGAGGCGGCGGGCGCACTGCTGCCCAACGGCTGCCGCATGGGCATTTGTCACACCTGCGTGGGCCGGCTGCGCTCCGGCGCCGTCCGGGACCTGCGCACCGGCGACCTGCACGACACCCCCGGCGAACCCGTCCGCACCTGTGTCTCCGGTGCCGCGGGCGACGTCGAGATCGAACTCTAGGAGGCATCTCCATGGCTACACAGACCTTCGGCCCGTCCATGACCCCCAGTGCCGCTGCGCACCTCACCGAGGAGCAGGTCGAGGCCCTCGGCGCCGAGCTCGACGCGATCCGCGCCGAGGTGGTCGGCAGCCTCGGCGAGGCCGACGCCCGCTACATCCACCGTGTCATCGCGGTGCAGCGCGGCCTCGAGGTCGGCGGCCGCGGCGCGCTGATCTTCTCCCTGTTCCCGCCCGCCTGGGTGGCCGGCACGGCAGCGCTGTCGGTGGCCAAGATCCTCGACAACATGGAGATCGGCCACAACGTCCTGCACGGCCAGTGGGACTGGATGCGCGACCCGAAGATCCACTCGACCACCTGGGAGTGGGACCACGCGTCGCCTGCCGCGTCGTGGAAGAAGTCGCACAACTACGAGCACCACACCTTCACCAACATCCGGGGCAAGGACCGCGACCTCGGCTACTCGATCATGCGGATCACGCCCGAGCAGGAGTGGAAGCCCGCCGACCTGTTCCAGCCGCTGGTGAACCTCGGCCTCTCGATGATCTTCGAGTGGGGCATCGCGATCTACGACGTCGAGTTCGAGAAGGTCAAGAACGGCACGAAGCCGTGGCCGCAGGCCAAGGGGGAGCTGATGGGCCTCTGGCGCAAGGCCCGGCGGCAGCTCGCCAAGGACTACGTGCTGTTCCCGCTGCTGTCCGGCCCCGGTTTCCTCAGCACGGTGGCCGCGAACGCCACGGCCAACGTCGTGCGCAACATGTGGTCGCACGCGGTGATCTTCTGCGGTCACTTCCCCGACGGTGTCGAGACGTTCGAGGAGGAGCGGCTCGACGGTGAGACGAAGGGCCAGTGGTACGTCCGGCAGATGCTGGGGTCGGCCAACCTCTCGGGCGGCAAGCTCTTCCACCTGATGACTGGCAACCTGAGCCACCAGATCGAGCACCACCTGTTCCCCGACGTCCCGAGCAACCGGTACGCCGAGATCGCGCCGAAGGTGCAGGAGATCTGCAAGCGCTACGGCCTGCCCTACACCACCGGGTCGCTGCCGCGGCAGTACGGCAAGGTGCTCCGCAAGATCACCCGGCTGGCGTTCCCCGGCGGCGGCCCGAAGCAGCCCGCGCCCGCGCCCGCCCGGCTGCCCGTCCCGGCCGGCCGCAAGCCCTCGGCCGCGGTGCGCCTGGCCTCCTGACACCGGAACCACCCCCCGCGAGTCGCCCGTTTCGGGTGCCGAGTCGCCCCCCCAGCGGGGTGGCCTGGCGCGGAGACTCCCGCGAGTCGCCCGTTTCCGGAGGCTGAGTCGCCCGTCGGCGGGCCCGTTCCGGCGGGCGTCAGGCCTCGGACGACGGCTCCGCCCCGGCGCAGGCGTCGGTCGACATGCGCAGGGCCACTGCCAGCTCCAGCCGGGCGGCCGGGTCGTCCAGCGCCCCGCCGAACGCGTCCCGCAGCCCGGCGAGGCGGTACCGCACGGTCTGCGGGTGCACGTGCAGTGCCGCCGCGGTGGCGGTGATGTCGCCGTGCGCGTCGAGCCACGCCCGCAGCGTCTCCTCGCCGCGGGCGGCGGCGCCGGCCGGGAGGGCGCGCAGTGGGGCGACGGCCCGCTCGTAGATGTCGGCGGCGAGCTGAGGTTCGGCCGCGAGGAGCAGCGCGAGCAGATGCTCGTCGGCACGGGCCAGCGTCTCGTCGGAACCCGGGTGGAGCAGGCCCGCGACGTGCAGGGGCCACGCCGCCTGCGCGCGGGCGACGGAGCGGTGGGCCTGGGCCGGGTCGACCACCGGGCCGAGCACCGCGCGCCGAACGCCCAGACCGGTGCGTATCCGGTCGAGCCAGCCGGGCCCCTCGGGTGCCGGGTCGGCGCGGAGCCCGTTGGGGCCCACGGTCTGGCCGGTGCGCCCGGCTGTGCCGACGACCCCCACGGTGACGATGACGAGACCGACCGGGTCGAGGTCGGCGGCGATCGCCGCGGGCAGCCGGGCCGCCACCGCGACGGCGTCCTCGACGACGAGTGCCGCGAGCCGCGCGGGCAGCACCCAGCCCGCCGCCGCGGCGACGCGTTCGACCTCGGCGGCTGCGGCCGGCGGGTGCCGGGCGAGCAGCTCGACGAGCGCGTGGCGGCGGGCCTGCAGCGAGCCTGCGCGGCTCGCCTCCTCGTCGGCCCAGCCGCTCACGGACGCCGCGGTGATCTGCTCGATGTAGCCGAACAGCGCCTCGGCGAGGCTGAAGATCACCTCAGGTGGCAGCTGCCGGGCGGTGGTGCTGGAGCCGAGCCGGCGCCACATCGTCCGCGTGCCGACCTGGTACGCCGACTGCAGCGCCGCGAGCGTGCGGCCCTCGCGGTGTTCGAGCTGGCCGAGCGCCCGGTAGACCCTGGTGTCCCCGAGGGGCTCGTCGCGGCCGAGCAGGTCGATGAACTGCCCGAGCGCGACCGAGACACCCTCGGTGATCCGCGTGCCGAACCGCCCGGTCAGTGGCCGGGCGTAGTCCGCCACCTCCGCGCGTACCGCGGCGATGATCTCGTCGGTCGTCCCGGCGAGCTCCGGCCGCAGCGCCGCGCCCACCCAGCTGGGTACCCGGGACCACGGCCGGTCCACGGGTCAGCGCCCCATCATTGGCTGCCGAGCACCGTCGTGACGATCCCGGCGAGGTGCGTCAGCCGGGCCAGCTCCGACGGCCGGAACGCCGGCCCGCCCGGGCGGCCGACCACCAGCGCCCGCGGGCCCGGTCCGAACGGAGCCGCCGCGAGCTCAGTGTCGAGAGCACTCCACGGGTCGGGCACCCAGTGCGCATCCGGGTCGACGACGATCGCGCGCCGCAGCGGGAGCCACGGCAGGTCGCCCGCGCGGGTCTCCGGAGCCGCCGCACTCTCGGCCAACCGGTAGGACCGCGTGCCGTCGCGCTCGGCGACGAGTGCCCAGCCGGCCCGGAAGATTCGCGGGACGCCGTCGGCGAGCAGCTGAAGGCCGCGGGCCGGGTCGCCGGTGATCTCTTCGATCAGCTCGAGCTCCCGGTGCGTCTCGAGCTTGCCGGAGTGGGGCCGCACCGACTCGACCTCGACGCCCGGCACCGACTCGGCCGCGGTGATCAGGACGTCCGGCGGCCGACCGGCCGGCAGCTCGACGGCCAGGTCGTCGACAGCGTGTCCGTGGGCCCGCTCGACGACGTCGACACCGAGGATGTCGGCACCCGCGTTGCCCAGCGCCGTGGCGACGGCTCCGAGACTGCCCGGCTTGTCCGGCAGCACCACCCGGAGCAGGAACGACACACTTCACGTCCTCTCGCGAAAAGCCCCCGAGCCGCACGGGACCGGCGCCACTCGGGTGGGCCGACGCGGCACTCCGGGCGAGATTGTGTCAGGGTGCGCCCCCTCCGGCGCAACATCTGGCGGAGGCATCTGGATCAGCGCAGATCCGGCAGCCGCGGGGCGGCGGATCCGGACGGAAGCCCGGTTGCCGGACGACTAAGCTGGAAGGCGAACGCCTGCGCCGGTGCCGCTGCGCCTGCCCGGCGCGCGGGGAGCAGGTCGCAGTGCACGCCGACACCACCCCGCAAACGCACCCTGAGCAGCATGCAACGCCCTGGAGGGACATGTCCGCCGATCCCGTGACCCCGGGTGGCGATACCGGGATCACCCGGGACGAGGTCGCGCACCTCGCCCGGCTGTCCCGGCTCGCCGTCACCGACGCCGAGCTCGACGTCTTCGCCGGTCAGCTCGAGGTGATCCTCTCTGCGGTCAGCCGCGTGGGCGAGGTCGCCGCCGACGACATCCCGCCCACGTCGCACGCGGTCCCGCTGCAGAACGTGTTCCGGCCCGACGAGCTGCGCCCCGGTCTCACCCAGGAGCAGGCGCTCGCGTGTGCCCCCGCCGCCGAGGACGGGCGCTTCCGGGTGCCCCAGATCCTGGGGGAGGAGGCATGAGCGCGGAGCTGACCCGCCTGACGGCAGCAGAGCTCGCCGAGAAGATCCACACTCGCGAGGTGTCGGCCGTCGAGGTCGCGCAGGCCCACCTGGACCGGGTCGCGGCCGTCGACGGCGAGGTGCACGCGTTCCTGCACGTGGCCACCGACGCCGCGCTGGCCTCGGCCGCGATGGTCGACGAGGGCCTGGCCGCCGGCACCGCGCCCGCGTCGCCGCTGGCGGGTGTCCCGCTGGCGCTGAAGGACGTGTTCACCACGCTCGACATGCCCACCACGGCAGGGTCGAAGATCCTCGAGGGATGGCGTCCGCCCTACGACGCCACGGTGACGTCGCGGCTGCGCAGCGCGGGGATCACGATCCTGGGCAAGACCAACATGGACGAGTTCGCGATGGGCTCGTCCACCGAGTACTCGGCCTACGGCGTCACCCGCAACCCGTGGGACACCAGCCGTGTCCCCGGCGGGTCCGGCGGTGGCTCGGCGGCGGCGCTGGCGTCGTTCCAGGCGCCGCTCGCGATCGGCACCGACACCGGCGGCTCGATCCGCCAGCCCGCGGCGTTCACCGGCACGGTCGGCGTCAAGCCCACCTACGGTGGTGTGTCGCGCTACGGGCTCATCGCCTGCGCCTCGTCACTCGACCAGGGCGGGCCCTGCGCGCGCACCGTGCTCGACGCGGCGCTGCTGCACGAGGTGATCGGCGGCTACGACCCGCTCGACTCCACCTCCATCGACGAGCGTGTCCCGTCGGTCGTCGAGGCGGCGCGGCTCGGGACGTCGGGCGACCTGTCGGGGCTGCGCGTCGGCGTGGTGCGCGAGCTCGGTGGCGAGGGCTACCAGGCCGGTGTCCGGGCCTCCTACGAGGAGGCGCTGCGCCAGCTGGAGAAGCTCGGCGCCGAGCTCGTCGAGGTGTCGTGCCCGCACTTCGAGTACGGGCTCGCGGCCTACTACCTGATCCTGCCGAGCGAGGTCTCCTCGAACCTCGCCCGGTTCGACGCCATGCGCTACGGCCTGCGTGTCGACAAGGGCGCGTCGGCGGAGGAGGTCATGGCGGCCACCCGCGAGGCGGGCTTCGGGCCCGAGGTCAAGCGCCGGATCATGCTCGGCACGTACGCGCTCTCGTCGGGCTACTACGACGCCTACTACGGGCAGGCCCAGAAGGTGCGCACGCTCATCTCGCGCGACTTCGCCGCGGCGTTCGGTCAGGCCGACGTGCTCGTCTCACCGGCCACCCCCACCACCGCGTTCCCCATCGGCGACAAGGTCGACGACCCGCTCGCCATGTACCTCAACGACCTGGCCACGATCCCCACCAACCTGGCGGGCACCGCGGCGTTGTCGGTGCCGTCCGGGCTCGCCGACGGGCTGCCCGTCGGGCTGCAGGTGATGGCCCCCGCACTCGGTGAGGCCGTCATGTACCGGGTGGCGGCGGCGTACGAGGCCGCTCGCCAGGCCGAGGACGGTGGCCCGTTGATCAACCGCGTCCCTTCGCTTCCGGGAGGTGTGGCATGACTGCCCCTGCGCTGGTCGACTTCGACGAGGTCGTGGAGCGTTTCGACCCGATGCTCGGGCTCGAGGTGCACGTCGAGCTCAACACCAACACGAAGATGTTCTGCGGCTGCCCCACCACGTTCGGCGCCGAGCCGAACACGCAGGTCTGTCCCACGTGCCTGGGCCTGCCGGGGTCGCTGCCGGTGGTGAACCGCACCGCCGTGGAGTCGGCGATCCGGATCGGGCTGGCCCTGAACTGCGAGATCGCACCGTGGGGCCGGTTCGCGCGCAAGAACTACTTCTACCCCGACATGCCGAAGAACTTCCAGACCTCCCAGTACGACGAGCCGATCGCCGTCAACGGGTACCTGGACGTGCTGCTCGACGACGGCACCACCGTCCGCGTCGAGATCGAGCGCGCCCACATGGAGGAGGACACCGGCAAGTCCCTGCACGTCGGTGGGGCCACCGGCCGGATCCACGGCGCCGAGTACTCGCTGCTGGACTACAACCGCGCCGGCGTGCCGCTGATCGAGATCGTCACGAAGATGATCCCGGGCACGCGGGAGCGGGCGCCGGAGGTGGCGCGCGCGTACGTCACGGCGCTGCGTGACCTGCTGCGCGCTCTCGGCGTCTCCGACGTCCGGATGGACCAGGGTTCGATGCGCTGCGACGTGAACCTGTCGCTGTCCCCGCGCGACTCCGGGATCCTCGGCACCCGCTCCGAGACCAAGAACGTCAACTCGCTCCGCTCGGTGGAGCGTGCGGTCCGCTACGAGATGACGCGCCAGGCGGGCGTGCTGCTCGCGGGCGAGCCCGTCGTCCAGGAGACGCGGCACTTCGAGGAGGCGGGCGGCAGCACCCGCGCCGGACGCCGCAAGGAGACCGCGGAGGACTACCGGTACTTCCCGGAGCCCGACCTGGTGCCGATCGCCCCTCCGGCCGAGTGGGTGGAGGAGCTGCGGGGGACGCTTCCGGAGCCGCCGTGGGAGCGCCGCCGCCGGCTTCAGGCCGAGTGGTCGCTCACCGACGAGGAACTGCGCGACCTGGTCAACGCCGGGGCGCTCGACCTCATCGAGGCCACGGTCGCCGCCGGTGCTCCCGCGGGGGAGGCCCGCTCGTGGTGGGTGGCCTACCTCGCCCAGCAGGCCAACTCGCGCGGCGTCGAGCTGGCCGGGCTGGAGATCACCCCGGCGCAGGTGGCGCGCGTGATCGCGCTCGTGGCGTCCGGGTCGCTGAACAACAAGCTCGCCCGCCAGGTCGTCGACGGGGTGCTGGCCGGTGAGGGGTCGCCCGACGACGTCGTCGCCGCCCGCGGCCTCGCGGTCGTGTCCGACGAGGGTGCTCTCGTGGCAGCTGTCGACGAGGCGCTGGCCGCGCAGCCGGACGTCGCGGAGAAGATCCGCGGCGGCAAGGTGCAGGCCGCCGGCGCGATCGTCGGGGCCGTCATGAAGGCGACGAAGGGTCAGGCCGACGCCAAGCGCGTCCGGGAGCTGATCATCGAGCGCGTCGGGGCGTAGCAGCGCCTCACGGAAACCGGGCGACTCGCGAGACGGAAACGGGCGACTCGCGGGTCGGAAACGGGCGACTCGCGGGGGCGGGGCCTTATGGCCCCGGGCCCCGCGGGCCGGTCGCGGTCTCGGTGGTGGGGTCAGCCGGCGGCCGTCGCGGCGCGGTAGGCGCGCCAGCCGCCGTGCTCGGAGATGTCACGGGCGTGCTCGGTGGCGCCGCGGTCGCAGAGGAACCCGGTCACCGTCTCGCCGCCTGCGAGGGTGAGCGGCCCGAGCGCGAGCGGGGCGGGCAGGGAGGCGAGCAGCTCTCCCAGCACTGCGGGCGGTAGCGACCACAGCTCGCCGTCGATGTGACGGCCGCTCGGGCCGGTGCGCACGAGCCCCGGCCGGGCCGGGGTGGTGCCGAGGTCGAACAGGCGGTACTCGGGCGAGGTGCGCTCGGGTCGGATCAGCCGCGCGCCGGAGAGCTGCCCGTTGAGGGGCTGGCCGGACAGGTGCGCGCCGACCACGAACAGGGGCAGCCCGGTCGGTGCCGGGGCGGTGCCGGCGGGCTCACCGGTGACGAGCCGGGCGATGTCCGCGACCACCCGGTCGGCGAAGGCCGGGGCCAGCATCGAGACGCCGAACGGGCCACCGTCCGCCGTCCCGGCGGGCACGGCGATCGCGGCCATGTCCAGGAGGTTGGCGAAGGTGGTGAACCGGCCGAGCCGGGTGTTCACCCCGATCGGGTCCTGCGCCACCTCGGCCAGGGTGGGGTGCTCCGGCACGGTCGGCAGCAGCAGCGCGTCCATGCCGGTCAGCCGCTGCGCCGCCGCCACCTTCAGCTGGTCGAGCCGTTCGAGGTCGGCGACCAGCCGGTGGGCGGGGATCGTGCGTGCGGCGCCGATGATGGCGCGCACGCTCGGGTCGATCTCGTCGCCGCCGGACTCGACCGCCCCTCCGACCGCGGCGTACCGCTCTGCCACCAGAGCGCCGCCGTAGAGCAGCCGGCCGGCCGCCAGGAACGGTTCGACGTCGATGGGGACGATCGTGACGCCCTGGGCGGCGAGCCGGTGGCACGCCGCGTCGAACGCCGCGAGCTGCTCCGCGGACATGCCGGCGAGGTCACTCGGCAGCGGCACGGCCACCGTCGGATGCGCTGGTGCGGCGAGCGGGGCGTCGGCGGGGATCGGTCGCCACGGTCGGTCCGGGGCGGGCCCGGACATCGCGGCGAGAGCGTGCTCGGCTGCGCCCACGCCGGCGGCGAAGACGCTCACGCAGTCGTAGGAGCGGGCCGCGGGGACGACGCCGCTGGTCGGAACCAACCCGATGGTCGGCTTGAGCCCCACGATGCCCTGGAACGCAGCGGGGACCCGGCCGGAGCCCGCCGTGTCGGTGCCCAGCGCCAGATCGACGATGCCGAGTGCCACGGCGACCGCGGAGCCCGAGCTCGACCCGCCGGAGATGCGATCGGGCAGGCCTGCACACCGCACCGCGCCGTACGGGCTCCGGCAGCCGGTCAGCCCGGTGGCGAACTGGTCGAGGTTGGTCTTCCCGAGCACGATCGCGCCCCGCTGGGTGAGCCGGGAGACCGCGGGCGCGGACATCTCGGGGATGCGGACGAACGACGGGCAGGCCGCCGTGGTGGGCAGACCGGCGACGTCGATGTTGTCCTTGACCGCAACGAGCACCCCGTGCAGCGGGAGCTCCTCGCCGTCGGCCGCCCGGGCGTCGAGCGCCGCCGCCTCGTCGAGCACCGCCTCGGGCTCCCGCAGGTGGATCCACACCTCCGGCCGGTCGAGCCGGTCGATGAGGGCGTAGGCGGCCGTGACGCGGTCCGTGGCCTTCCCGCCCGTCACGACCTGCTGCAGGTCCGCGCCCAGAGAGCTGCTCGTCCGCGCCCGGGCGCCACCGGCCGGCGACGCTCTCGTATACAGATCCGTATCCACGTCCCTCGACGGTAGGAACGCGGGATTTCCGAACGATGGCGGCGGTGTTACGCACGCTCACCTCGGTGGCGGCGGGAAGATCACGATCACTTCCCGGGGCCGGGGGCCGGGCGGTAGGACTTCCGAATGGAGTTCAGTGAGGTCGTCCGCAGGCGGCGCATGGTCCGCGACTACGACCCCGACCGGCCGGTCCCGACCGCGATCCGGGACCGCATCCTGGCCAACGCCCTGCGGGCCCCGTCCGGCGGTTTCACCCAGGGCTGGGCGTTCCTCACGCTGGAGAGCCCCCAGGACCGGGAGCGCTTCTGGGTGGCTGCCGCCGAGGACGAGCCCGACGAGAGGTCCGCGTGGGTGCTGGACGGCTTGCAGCACGCCCCGTTGCTGATCATCCCGTTCGCGCACAAGGACGCCTACCTCTCCCGCTACGCCGCACCGGACAAGGGCTGGACAGACCGGGACGAAGCGCGCTGGCCCATGCCGTACTGGTACATCGACACCGGGATGGCGGCGCTGCTGATGCTCCAGACCGTCGTGGACGAGGGGCTGGGGGCGTGCTTCTTCGGCCTCTCGCCCTCGCGGGTCTCCCCGGTCACCGCGGAGTTCGGCGTGCCGGACGGGTACGAGCCGATCGGGGTGATCTCGATCGGTTACCGCGCTCCGGACACGCCGTCCCCGTCCCTGAAGCGCGGCAGGCGCGGTGCGGAAGAGGTGGTCCACCACGGCCAATGGGGCCACCACTGACGCCCCCCGCACTATGGAGCCGTAGTGCTGCTGAGACGGGCCCGCACACAGCATTACGGCTCCCAAGTGTGCGTGCGCCCCCCTGTACCGTCGTCACTTGGTACAAGGCGAGGAGGAAGTGGCGATGGTGCACGCTCCCGGGCGGCCGCCCGGCGACGGCAGGCCCGGTGATCCGGCGTTGACCGCCCGCATCGTGGCCCTGATCTCCTCCGGGGCGGCCACGTCGCGCACCGAACTGGCGCGCGGGCTGGGCCTGGCCGCCTCCACGGTGTCGCTGCGGGTGCAGGAGCTGATCGACCTCGGCGTCGTCCGGGAGACCGGGGCCGGGCCGTCCCGAGGCGGCAGGCGCCCGCGGCTGCTGGAGCTGTGTTCCGATGGTGGGTTCGTGCTCGTCGCCGACGTGGGGGGCACCCACGCGCGGGCCGGGGTCGTCGACTTCACCGGCGCCCTGTCCGACGTCGAGGAGATCCCGGTGCCGGTGGCCGCCGGCGCCGGCCCGGAGGCGACGCTCGACCTGCTCGGCGGGGTGTTCGACGACCTGGTGCGCAGGCGCGCGGGCGGCGAGTCGGCAACGGAGGGGATCGGCGCCAGCGGGATCGGGATCGCGCTGCCGGGGCCCGTCGACCTCGAGCGGCGGTGCGCCGACAGCCCGTCCCGCATGCCCGGCTGGGACGGCTTCCCGGTGGGCCGGTGGCTGGAGGAGCGGTTCGGCGTCGTCACGGTCGTGGAGAACGACGCCAACCTGATGGCGCTGGGCGAGCACGTCAGCAGCGCGCATCCCGTGCGGCACAGCGTGACGGTCAAGGCGGGCTCGGCGATCGGCAGCGGGATCGTGGTGGACGGTGTGGTGTACCGCGGCGCCGACGGGGCGGCGGGCGACTTCTCCCACGCGAGGGTGCCGGCGGGGGGCGACATCCCGTGCTCCTGCGGCAACACCGGCTGCCTGGAGACGATCGCCAGCGGGGCGGCACTCGTGCGGGTGCTGCAGGCCGCGGGCCGCGACGTCACCGACACCGCGCAGGTGATCCGGCTGGCCCGCTCGGGCGATCCCGAGGCCACCACGCTGGTGCGCACCGCGGGGCGGCACCTCGGTGAGGTGCTCTGCACGGTGGTCAACTTCTTCAACCCGGGCGCGGTCTTCCTCGGGGGAGGCCTGTCCACGGTCGAGCCGTTCGTGGCCGCCGTGCGCAGCCAGCTGTACGAGGGCTGCCACCCGCTGGTGACGCAGCGGCTGCTCATCGCCAGGGCGAGCGCGGGGGCGGACGCCGGTCTCGTCGGCGCCGGGCGTTCCGTCCTGGACCGGGTGCTCGCCCAGCCGCTCCCGGTAGCCGTGAGATAACTTGATTCGACAGCGAAGCAAGATCTGTCACTTAAGATTTCTCTTCGGTTAACTTCTTCCGCTACCTCTACTTGAGATGATCCATTTCGCCCTACCTTGCGCTGCATGACTTCCGCGCGACTTCGAGGCCTCCCCGCGGCCGCCGCTCTGCTCTGCGCGGGCCTCGTGCTCGCGGCGTGCGGCGGCGGAGCGGGCCAGCAGGCCGGCACCGGCGGCGGCGCGCCGGTGGAGGGCGGCACGGCCAGCTTCGCCCAGCCGGCCGGTTCCACCCCGAACTGGATCCTGCCGCTGGGGGTCCCGGGCAGGACCGCCTCGTTCAACCAATCGATCCGGGACGCACTCTGGCCGCCGGTGCTGTCCTACACCGCGGAGAGCGGCAAACTCGGCCTGGACGTCAAGGGCAGCCTGGCGACGGCCGCCCCGGCCTGGTCGGCCGACGGGCGCACGGCCACCATCACGCTGGGCGGCCAGAGCTGGAGCGACGGCAAGCCGGTCACGTCCCGCGACGTGGAGTTCTGGTTCAACCTGATCAAGGCCAACACCTCGGGGTGGACGTCGTACGTCAAGGGCAACTTCCCCGACAACGTCACGGCCTTCACCACGGTCGACGACAAGTCGTTCAGCATGACCTTCGACCAGGCCTACAACCAGCAGTGGGCCGAGGCCAACCAGATCAGCCTGATGTACGCCATGCCCCAGCACGCCTGGGACAAGGACTCCGACGCCGGCCCCGTCGGCGACCTCGACCGCGACCCGGCAGGCGCGCAGCGCGTCTGGACCTACCTCACCGGCCAGGCGTCGTCGCTGGACACCTACGCCACCAACCCGCTGTGGAAGGTGGTCGACGGTCCGTTCACCCTGGACGCCTTCAGCACCACCGGTCGCGTCACGCTCAAGAAGAACCCCGCCTACACCGGCCCCGATGCCGCGCACCTCGACACCGTGGACCTGCTGCCGTTCACCTCCGAGGACGCCGCGTTCAACGCGGTGCTGGCCGGGGACGTCGACTACGGCTACCTCCCCATCGCCTCGCTGGCGCAGAAGCCGCGCGTGGAGGGACTGAAGTACCGGGTGCAGAACTGGGACGGCTGGGCGATCAACTTCGCGCCCTACAACTTCAATGACGCCACCGCGGGCCCGCTGTTCCGGCAGGACTACGTCCGGCAGGCGATCCAGCGCTCGGTCGACCAGGACGGCATCTCGAAGGTCATCTGGAAGGGCACGGCGGTGCCGACCTACGGGCCGGTGCCCCAGCAGCCGGCGGGCGACTCCCTCTCCGACGCGCAGAAGACGAACCTCTACCCCTTCGACACCGCAGCGGCCCAGGCGCAGCTCACCGGCCACGGCTGGCAACCCGGCGCCGACGGGATCGTCGTGTGCGCCCGCCCCGGCACCGGCGCCGACCAGTGCGGTGACGGGATCGCCGCGGGCACCCGCCTGCAGTTCGAGATGTACAGCCAGAGCGGTTCCAGCGAGACCGACGCCATGATGCAGGAACTGCAGTCATCGCTGGCCAAGGCCGGGATCGCCATGACGATCCGCACCGCGCCGCTCAACACCGTGCTCGCCGACACCAAGCCCTGCGCCCCCGGCGCGGCATGCGGCTGGCAGGCGTCGTTCTTCGGTGCGCGCGGTGCGTGGTACCTGAACCCCTACCCGCTCACCGACCGCCAGTTCAGCACACCGGGCACCGGCAACTTCGGCAGCTACAGCAACCCCGAGACCGACTCGCTTGAGCTCGCCGCCCGGGTGAGCAACGACCCCAGCGCGATGCAGGCCGTCAGCCGGCAGCTGGCCACCGACCTGCCTGGAATGTGGCTGCCCGAGCCGGTTTACCAGGTGTCGGCGATCAAGCAGGACCTGCAGGGCGTGTCGCAGGACCCGCAGGCCGTCATCCACCCGCAGCGCTGGTACCGCACGAAGTGACGCGGTACGTCGCCGGCCGCCTGCTGCAGGCCGTGGTCGTGGTGCTGATCGTGACGGTGATCGTGTTCGCGCTGCTGCACTCCCTGCCGGGAGGCCCGGCCCGGGCGATCCTCGGCATCGACGCCACACCGGCGCAGATGGCCGACTTCAACCACCAGCAGGGCTTCGACCAGCCGCTCGTCGTGCAGTACCTGCAGTACCTCGGCAGGCTGCTGCACGGTGACCTCGGACGGTCGTTCGCGCTCAACCAGGACGTCTCGGCCGTCGTCACCCAGCGGTTGCCCAAGACGCTGCTGCTGACGGGGGTCTCGACCCTGGTCGCGATGGCCGTCGCGGTCCCGCTGGGTGTGTGGCAGGCCGTCCGGCGCAACCGCGCGGGCGACTACGTGGTGACCGCGCTGACGTTCCTGGCCTACTCCACGCCGGCGTTCTTCCTCGCCTTCCTGGCGATCCTGCTGTTCTCGCAGGCCATCCCGCTGTTCCCGGCGCAGGCTCCGCAGGCCGACACGCTGGCCGGCATCCTCGCCGAACCCGCCGCGCTGGTGCTCCCGGTCGCGACCGGCGCGGTCACGGCCATCGCGTCGTTCAGCCGGTACATGCGTTCGTCCACACTCGACAACCTCGCCGAGGACTACGTGCGCACCGCCCGGGCCAAGGGCACTGTCGAGCGCCGGGTGATCTGGCGGCACGTGGGGCGCAACAGCCTCACGCCGGTGATCACGATGCTCGGCTACCACATCCCCGTCCTGTTCGGTGGGGCGCTCGTCACCGAGTCGATCTTCAACTATCCGGGCATGGGCCTCGCCTTCTGGAACGCGGCGCAGGTCTCGGACTACCCGGTGCTGCTCGGTGTCGTGCTGGTCATCGCCACCGCCACCGTCATCGGCTCCCTGCTCGCCGACCTGCTGCAGGCGCTGATCGACCCCCGCGTCCGAGGAGCCCACCGATGACCGCCGTCGCCCAGCCCCCACCGGTACCCGAGGTGCCGGCCACGGTTCCGGCGCCGCGGGCGGCGTCGGTGCTGCGCAGGCTCGTCCGCCACCGGCTGGCCGCCGCGGGCCTCGTGGTCGTCGGCCTGCTGGTGGTGTTCAGCTTCCTCGGGCCGCTCGTCCACCCGGCCGACCAGAGCGTCACGAACCTGCAGGAGGCGAGCCTGCCGCCGGGCAGCGCCGGGCACCTGCTCGGCACCGACGGCGTCGGCCACGACGTGCTCGGCCGCCTGATGATCGGCGGCCGCACCTCGCTGATCATCGGGATCGCCACCGGGTTGCTGGCCACCGTGATCGGCACCGTCTACGGGGCCGTGTCCGGGTACTTCGGCGGCCGGGTCGACGCCGTCATGATGCGCGTGGTCGACGCCGGGATCGCGATCCCCGCGCTCTTCCTGCTCCTGACCGCCGCGGCGATCATCCGGCCGAGCGTCACGAGCATGGTGCTGATCCTCGGGTTCGTGTCCTGGCTGGTGCCGGCCCGGCTGGTGCGGGCCGAGGCGCTGTCGCTGCGCACCCGCGACTACGTGGCCGCGGTGCGGGCGGTCGGCGGCAGCGGTACGCGGATCATCCTGCGCCACATCGTGCCGAACACGGTCGGCACGATCACCGTGAACGCCACCTTCCAGGTGGCCGACGCGATCCTGCTCATCGCCTACGTCAGCTTCCTCGGCCTCGGCGTCCCGCCGCCCGCCACGGACTGGGGCGGCATGCTCAGCGACGGGGTCACCAACATCTACTCCGGCGCGTGGTGGCTCATCTTCCCGCCGGGGCTGGCCATCGTCCTGGTCGTCTGCGCGTTCAACCTCATCGGTGACGGGCTCCGCGACGCCTTCGAGATCCGGAGGAGCCGATGACCGAGGCCGCCGCTGACAGCGCTGCCGACAGCGCCCCGGTACTCACCGTCCGCGACCTGCGCATCAGCTTCCCCGGCGGGGAGTCGCGCGTCGACGCGGTCCGCGGGGTGGACCTGGAGCTGCGCCGGGGGGAGGTGCTCGCCCTGGTCGGCGAGTCCGGGTCCGGCAAGAGCGTGACCGCGCTGGCCGCGATGGGGCTGCTGCCCCCGGACGCCCAGGTGGCGGGCAGGCTGCTCGTCGGGGACCGGGACGTCACCCGGCTCGGGCCTGCCGAGCTGCGGGACATGCGCGGGCGCGAGATCGGCATGGTGTTCCAGGAGCCGACGACCGCGCTGAACCCGGTGCTGACGGTGGGCGACCAGATCGGTGAGGCCCTCACCAACCACGAGAACCTGACGGCGGCGCAGGTGCGTGAGCGCACCCTGGAGCTGCTCGAGGCGGTCGGCATCCCCGAGCCCGCCGAGCGGATGCGGGCCTACCCGCACCAGCTGTCCGGCGGGCTGTGCCAGCGCGTGGTCATCGCGATGGCGGTGGCCTGCAACCCGGCCGTGATCATCGCCGACGAGCCGACCACGGCACTCGACGTGACCGTGCAGGCGCAGATCATGCGGCTGCTGCGCGAGCTGCGCGACTCCCGGGGCACGGCCATCCTGCTCATCACCCACAACATGGGGGTGGTCGCGGACCTGGCCGACCGGGTCGCGGTGATGCGCGACGGGGTCGTGGTCGAGGTCGGCACCGCCGAGCAGGTGCTCACGGATCCGCAGCACGAGTACACGACGGCGCTGCTCGCCGCCGTGCCGCGCCTGGGCAGCGGTTCCCGGGCCGCGGCGACGGACGAGCCGGCCGCGGACCGACCGCCGACGGTGCTCCACCTGCAGGACGTCCGCGTCGAGTACCGCACGCTGGGACGGCCCGCGGTGCGCGCGGTCGACGACGTCACGCTCGCGGTGCGCCGCGGCGAGGTCGTCGGGCTGGTGGGGGAGTCCGGCTCGGGCAAGTCGACCATCGGCCGATGCGCGCTGGGCCTGGTGCCCGCGACGGCGGGGCACGTCACGCTGCTCGGTGTCGACCAGCGCAGGCTGCGCGGTTCCCGCGGCCGCAGGGTGCGCCGGGGCGTGGGTGTCGTCCTGCAGAACCCGGCGTCCGCCCTCGACCCCCGCATGACCGTCGGCGACAGCATCGCGGAGCCGATGGTGATCCACCGGGTCGGCTCGCGCGCGGAACGGCAGCAGCGGGTGCGGCGGCTGCTCGACGACGTCCGGCTGCCCGCGGCCGCCGCGGACCGCTACCCCCACGAGATGTCGGGTGGGCAGCGGCAGCGGGTGGGGCTGGCCAGGGCACTGTCCCTGGGGCCGGACCTGGTGATCGCCGACGAGCCCACCAGCGCGCTGGACGTCTCGGTGCAGGAGACGGTGCTGCGCCTGCTCACCGAGCTGCAGGCCGTGCACGGCTTCGGGTGCCTGTTCATCAGCCACGACCTCGCGGTCGTGGAGTCCGTCGCGCACCGCGTGGTGGTGCTGCTCGGCGGCCGGATCGTCGAGGAAGGCGCGACGCAGGACGTGCTGCACCGGCCCCGTGAGGACTACACCAGGCTCCTGATCAGCTCCGTCCCCGTTCCCGACCCGGTCCAGCAGGCGGCGCGGCGCGCCGCGGCCGACGCCGTGTTGCGGGAGTCCGCCCGCGCTCTGGCCGGCTGACCCATGTCCTTCATCGGGTTGGACATCGGGGGAACCACCACGCACGCCGTCCTGTGCGATGACGACCTGCTCGTGGGAGCGGAGGCGAGCGCCCCGACCCCGGCGCGCAGCGGCGCCGCCGCGATGCTGGACGGCGCCGCGCGGCTGGTCCTGCGGCTACGCGGGCAGGCCGTCGACACCGTGCACGGCGTCGGGGTGGCCGCCGCCGGCATGCTCGACCCGCGGTCGGGCCGGATCGTGCGGGCCAGCGACTCGTTCCACGGGTGGGAGGGCACGCCCGTCGCCGCCGGCCTCGGTGAGCGGGTCGACCTGCCGGTCGTGGCCGACAACGACGTGAACTGCTTCCTCATCGGCGAGGTGGCGGCCGGTGCGCTGCGCGGCGTCGAGGACGGGGTGGGCATCACGCTCGGCACCGGCGTCGGCGGGGCGCTGTGGTCGGGCGGGCGGATCCTGCACGGCCGCGACGGCGGCGCCGGTGAGCTCGGGCACCTGCCGGGCTACGGCGACGAGCCGTGCAGCTGCGGACGTCGTGGTCACCTGGAGACGCTGGCCGCAGGCCGTTCCCTGCTCCGCCGCTACCTCGCGCGCGGGGGGACGGCAGCGTCGGCGGCGGACGTCGCGGCGGCGGCCCGGGCGGGCGACGAACGGGCCGTCGAGGTCTTCACCGACGCGGCACGCGCGCTGGGCATGACGATCGTGGCGGCCACCCGGCTCCTCGCCGCCGACAGGGTGGTGGTCGGGGGCGGCGTGACGGGCGCGTGGGACCTGCTCGCCCCCGTCGTGCACGAGGTGGTGGCCGCGCACCCGCCACTCTTCGGGCCGCTGCCCGACATCCGGCTGACCGCGCTCGGTGCCGCCGCCGTGGCGGTCGGCGCGGCCGCGCTGGCCCGGCTGGGCTGCGGCACGGAGGTCCCGGCCTGACCGATCACGCAACCGACCACGCCCGGCACCGCCGGGCTCGTCAGCACCGAAAGGGCATCCCTGCCGTGACCGACCGGAAGCTGCGCATCGCCATCGCCGGCATCGCCATCGAGAGCAGCACGTTCTGCCTGCACCGCACCACGCTGGAGGAGTTCCACGTCGTGCGCGGCAAGGAACTGCTGGACCGCTACGACTTCCTCCGCAGGCCCGATGTCCCCGAGCACGCCTGGGCACGGGACGTGGAGTGGGTGCCGCTGGTGCACGCCGCCGCCATGCCGGGCGGCCCGGTGCTGCCCGACGCCTACGACACGCTCGAGGCCGAGACGCTGGAGCGGCTCGGCGCCGCCGGCCCGCTCGACGGCGTCTTCCTCGACATCCACGGCGCCATGACGGTGCAGGGCAGGCGCGACGCCGAGGCCCGGCTCACCCGGGAGGTCCGCGCCGTCGTCGGGCCGGACGTGCTGCTGTCGGCGTCCATGGACCTGCACGGCAACGTGTCGCGGGAGCTGGCGACGGCCGTCGACCTCATCACCTGCTACCGGATGGCCCCGCACGAGGACGCGTGGGAGTCGCGGGCCCGCGCCGCGCGCAACCTCGTGTCGCGGCTGCGGGCCGGTGGCCGGCCGAAGAAGGCGTGGGTGCAGGTGCCCGTCCTGCTCCCCGGTGAGCGCACCAGCACGCGCGTGGACCCGGCCAAGAGCATCTACGCCAGGGTTCCGCAGGTGGAGGCGCAGGCCGGCGTGCTCGACGCCGCCGTCTGGGTCGGCTACGTGTGGGCCGACGAGCCGCGCAACCGCGCCGCCGTGGTGGTCTCCGGCGACGACGAGGAGACGCTGCTGGCGGGCGCCAGGGAGCTGGCCCGCAGCTACTGGGACGCCCGAGCCGACTTCGGGCTCGCCGCCCCGTCCGCCCCGCTGGCCGAGTGCGTCCGTGCCGCGCTCGCGAGCCCGCAGCGGCCGTTCTACATCAGCGACTCCGGCGACAACCCCACGGCGGGCGGGGCCGGGGACGCCTCCTACGCGCTGCGGGAGCTGCTGGCCGACGGGGACCTGGCGGCCAGTGGCGCCACGGTGATCTACGCGAGCATCGCCGACGCCGACTCGGCCCGGGCGGCCGCCGCGGCGGGGGTGGGCGCCACCGTCTCGCTCAGCGTCGGCGGCAAGATCGACACGGCCTCCGCGCCTCCCGCCGAGCTGACCGGCACCGTCACCGCCGTGGTGCCCGACGACCCGCGCGGCGGCGTCCTGGCCGTCGTCGCGGCCGGGGCGATCTCGGTGATCATCACCGAGCGGCGGCGCCCGTTCCACGACGAGGTGGACTTCACCCGCCTCGGCCTCGACCCCCGCCACGGCGCTGACCTCGTGGTGGTCAAGATCGGCTACCTGCAACCGGAGCTGTTCGAGATGTCCGCAGGCTGGATGCTCGCGCTCACACCGGGCGGCGTCGACCAGGACCTGCTGCGGCTGGGGCACCACGACCTCGACGGGCCGGTCTACCCGTTCCAGCCGCTCATGGACCCGCCCGCGCTCGAACCGGAGCTGATCCCGTGACGGGTGAGCCGTGACGGTCGTGGAGGTGTGCCTGGACGACGTCGCCGGGGCACGGGTCGCCGAGGACGCCGGGGCGGACCGCCTGGAGCTGTGCGCCGGGCTGGCCGAGGGCGGCACGACGCCCAGCATCGGCACGGTCGAGGCGGTGCTCGGCACGGTCCGCGGCATCGGCGTCAACGTGCTGGTGCGCCCGCGCGGCGGCGACTTCGTCCACACGCCCGACGAGGTGGGCGTCATGTGCGCGGACATCCGGGCGGTGACGCGGCTGCGGGCGGGCTCACCGCTGCCCGTGGGGTTCGTGCTCGGCGCCCTGACGCCGGACGGCGAGGTCGACGTCCCAGTGCTGCGGACAATGCTGGAGGCGTGCGGGGACGCGCCCGTGACCTTCCACCGGGCGTTCGACGCGACCCGGGACCTGGCGGCCGCACTCGACGTGCTGAGCGGGCTCGGCGTGGCCCGCGTACTCACCTCCGGCGGCCGGGCCACCGCGCTCGACGGTGCCGCCGTGCTCGCCGACCTCGTGGGGCGCGCCGAGGGGCGCATCACCGTGATGGCGGGCGGGTCAGTCCGGGGCGGGAACGTGGTCGAGATCGTGGACCGCACCGGCGTGCCCGAGGTGCACCTGCGGGCTCCCGCCGTGGTCCCCGGCCGGAGCCGCCACCGCAACCCGCACCTCGGTTACGACACGGGCGAGCGCACGGTCACCGCCGCCGCACCGATCCTCGACGTGCGGCGCCGGTTGAAGCGCGCGTTGTGAACCGGTGACGTGTCGGGGGCGTCGGTATTGCGGTTATTCGAATATCCCGATGGCGGGCCCGCACGGATGTGATTCCGTCCACGTTCATGTGCCGACGGCGGCCCCGCATCCGTTGGAGTTGGCGTGACCGCGGAAAACCCGCGCTGCACACGAGTCACGAATGCATGGGGGGTACCGATGGAGGAGAAGTGCCGCGCCGGGTGGCAGCGGACCAGGTGCCGTTACGGCCCGGTTCGTCTGCTCGGCGCCCGCATCCTGCCGCACCACCTGCAGTTTCGCGGAACGACGGTCGGCGGGTTGTCCGGCATCGACTACGACACCCGCACCGCTCGATACCTGCTCGTGAGTGACGACCGGTCCGTTCTCGCACCGGCGCGCTTCTACACCGCGCAGATCGAACTCGATGCCGGCGGACTGCACGACATCGTCCTGACGGGGGTGACATTCTTCCGACGGCCGGACGGAAAGGCTTATCCGTCCCTCGACGAATGGGGACCCGAGCAGTTCGGCTTCCCGCCGGCCGACCGCGGCGTCTTCGGGACCGTGGATCCCGAGGAGATCCGGGTGGACCCGCGCACCGGCTACATGCTGTGGAGCCAGGAGGGGATCCTCGCCGAGTCCGGTGCGGGCGAGCGCATCGTGGTCGACCCGGCGCTGCGCATCTCGACCCCCGACGGGTGCTTCGTCCGCGACCTCCCGGTCCCGTGCACCGAGCTGTACTCGGGAGGGCCGGGCCCGAGGCAGGACCGCGCCATCGAGAGCGTCACGTACGCCGGCCACGGCAACCTGGTCGTCTCGGTACTGGAGGACCCGCTGCTGGTGGACGGGCCCGAGCCCACGGTGCTGGCGGGCGGTCTGACGAGGATGACCGTGCAGTCGTCGGAGGGGAAGATCCTCGCGCAGTACGCATACGAGCTCGACCCCCTTCCCCCGGGGCCCGATGGCACGGCGGCCGACGGCAACACCGGGGTGTCGTCGATCCTCGCCTGCGACCCGGGCACCTCCACCCGCTTCCTCGTCCTCGAGCGGGCTTTCGTGGCCGGCCGGGGCAACAGGGTCCGCGTCTACGAGGCCGACGTCTCGCGCGCCACCGACGTGCTCGCTGCGCCGTCGCTGGTCGGGGCTCCGATCACGCCTGCGCGCAAGACACTGCTCGTCGACCTCGCCGACATGGGGCTCGACCGGCTCGAGAACATCGAGGGCATGACCTGGGGACCGGACGTGTGCACCGGCGAGCGGACCCTGGTCCTGGTCAGCGACGACAACTTCTCCGCCACCCAGCGCACGCAGGTCATCGCGCTCGCCATGGCCCGCGCGGGCGGCACCCGGGCGGCCTGACGCTCCGGTGCGCCGTCAGGTGCGGCTCTCCCCGCCACCTGACGGCGGCTGGATGCGGATCACCCGGTCGTCGCTGGGCACGGGAGCGCCGCCCGCCTTGTTGACGGTGCCCAGCCAGAGCAGGCCGTCCGGAGCCAGGGCAGCCGCCGACAGCCGGCCGTAGGTGCCGGTGAGCATCTTCTCGGGGGTGCCGGTGAACACCGCGTTCTCGCCGGGATGCAGCACGAACAGTGCCGCGGCCCCGGTCAGCGCGATCGCGACCATCCCCGGCTGGGCCACACACCCGGCGACGCCGGGGCGGTCGGGCCAGGTCCAGGCCGGGGCGGGAAGCGGGCCCGGCACCACCAGGTGCAGCACGTCCTGGGTGCCGGTCCGGTCGGTCACCCAGGCCATCGTGGTCACGGGGTCGGTGCAGATCCCGGCAGGCGCCCGCAGCCCCGAGCTGAGCACGCGCGATCCGGGATCCGGGTTGCCCTCCGCCGGCCGGCCCAGCGTGTCGATGCGCAGCAGCTTGCCGGCGAGCGAGCCCGGCACCGCCGGGTCGCCCCCCGCGTCGCCCGTGGCCACCAGCAGCGACCCGTCGACGTCCACGCCGAGCGCCCCGCCGTTGTTGCGGGGCCCGCGGGGGATGCCGGTGAGCACGGGCTTGGGCGCCTCCCCCGGGGCGATCCGCAGCACGCGGTTGTCCTCGCGCGTGGTGGCGTAGGCGTAGACGAGCTGGTCCTCCTTGTACGACGGCGAGAGGACGAGGCCGGTGAGACCACCGCCGCCGCTCGCGTCGACCGGGACGGTGGTGACCAGTACCGGGTCGGAGCCCCGCTGTACCCGCAGCACGCGCCCGGTGGCCCGCTCGGCCACGAGCGCCGACCGGCCGTCGGGCAGCACCGCGATCGCGCCGACGGGCTCCAGGCACGTGGCCACGACCTGCGGGTCGGGGTCGACGCAGCCGCCGGGCGGCTGGGGCGAGCCGGGCTGCCCGGCGCTGCCCCCCGGTGGCGGTGCCGGTGGCTGGGAGGGTTCGGGGACCACCGGCGGACCGCCGAGCTCACCCGCGCCCTCCACCTGCTCCCGCCACTCCCGCGGGCCCTGGTCGGGGAACGTCGCGCACCCGGCCAGCAGCAGGCCCAGCAACGCCGTCGCCGCCGCCCGCCGCACCCGTCCTCCCACGCGGCCCAGGCTATGCGGCACGGGGTGAGCGGCCCGTGAACGGTGCCCGCCACCTCTCCGGCCGGACATTAGGGTCGGGACATGGGCGACATCGTTGTTCTGGTTCCGCACGACGAGGGGATGTCGGCTCTCGCCGATGTCCCCGGCATCTCCCCGGTGCGGTACGACGTCGACGGCGAGCTTCCCGAGGCCGCCGAGACCGCACAGGTACTGGTCCCCGACTTCCTGGCGACACAGGAGGCCGTGGCCATGACGGCGAAGCTGCCGAACCTGCAGCTTGTCCAGCTCCTCTCGGCGGGGGCGGAGCACTGGGTCGGCCGGCTCCCCGACGGAGTCGCGCTGTCGGACTGCCGGGGCGCCCACGGGGGCGCCACCGCGGAGTGGGTCGTCGCGGTCCTCCTCGCCGTGTACCGCGACCTCCCGCGCTTCGTCCGCGCGCAGGACGAGCGACGCTGGGACTACCACTACACCGAGGAGCTGGCCGGCAAGCGCGTGCTCGTGGTGGGTGCGGGGGACGTCGCCGAGAACACGGCGCGCCGCCTGGCCCCGTTCGACGTGGACGTCACGCTCGTGGGCCGCACGGCCAGGACGGGCGTACACGGCATCGACGAGGTGCACGACCTGCTGCCCCACCACGACGCCTGCGTGGTGATCGTGCCCCTCACCGACGACACCCGCGGGCTCGTCGACGCCCGGTTCCTCGCCGCGATGCCCGACGGGGCGGTGCTGGTCAACGCGGCACGCGGCCCCGTCGCCGACACCGACGCGCTCACCGCCGAGCTGACGAGCGGGCGGCTGCGCGGCGCGCTCGACGTGACGGATCCGGAGCCGCTGCCCGCTGACCATCCACTGTGGACGGCTCCGGGGCTGCTGATCACGCCGCACGTCGGCGGCAGCGTCCCGAACACGATGCGGCGCGCCTACGAGGTGGTGGCCGAGCAGCTCGGTGCGTACGCGCGGGGTGAGCGGCCGCCGAACCTCGTCGAGAACGGGTACTGATCCCGCGAATCCGCCGTCGCCACCTGGGCGAACGTGCCGTTGGGGACTAATCTCCCTGCGCATGACCGACCAGCCGACGTCGATACTCCCCGGTTCGGGCCGCAGCGGTTTCGGTGGGTCGGAGCCGGGCGACACCCGCCCCACCCGCAGGCCACTGACCTGGAACGGCGGCACCGACGTCGGGCTGCTGATCCTGCGGTTCGCCGTGGGTGGCACGTTCTTCGCCCACGGGATGCAGAAGGTCTTCGGGATGTGGGACGGGCCGGGCGTCGCGGGGTTCGCCCGCCTGCTCGACCGGTTCGGCTACCAGCAGACCACCACCCTGTCCTGGGTCACCGGGATCGTCGAGCTGGTGGCCGGGGCGTTCGTGGTGCTGGGGGTGGTCACACCGCTCGCGGCCGCAGCCCTGCTCGCCATCAAGATCAACGCGGTGCTCGTCAAGATGGCGAGCGGGTTCTTCATCGCTTCGGCCGCGGGGGCCGACGCCGTGGAGCTGGACGTCGTGCTCGGGCTCGCGGCCGCCGCGCTCATCTTCACCGGGCCGGGACGGATCGCACTGGACAACGGCCGCACCTGGCACCGCCGCCCCGCCCCGTGGGGCGTGCTCGCGCTGATCGTGGGTGTGGCGGCGGGCGTGCTGGTGTTCGTCCTGCTCCGTACCCCCGTGTGACGGGTTCAGGAAAGCCACTTTCCTGCCCTCTGCGGGCCTGAAAGTGGCTTTCCTGAACTTCGGGGGGTCCTACGGGACCCGGCGGACCGCTCCCGTGTGGGCGCTCGTGGCCAGTGCCGCGTAGGCGCGCAGCGCCTTGCTCACCTGGCGGTCCCGGTCCTTCGGCTGCCACGGGCGCTCGGAGGCGTCCATCTTGGCCCGGCGCTCGGCCAGCACCTCGTCGGCGACCTGCACCTCGAGCGTCCGGCTCCGGACGTCGATCAGCACCGTGTCGCCGTCCTCGATCAGGCCGATGACACCACCGGCGGCGGCCTCGGGGGAGATGTGCCCCACCGAGATGCCGCTCGAGCCGCCGGAGAAGCGGCCGTCGGTGATCAGGGCGCACTTCGCGCCGAGGCCCGCCCCCTTGAGGAACGCGGTGGGGTGCAGCATCTCCTGCATCCCCGGCCCGCCCGCGGGGCCCTCGTAGCGCACCACGAGCACGTCACCGGGCTGGATCTGCTTGGTGAGGATCACCGACACGGCCTCCTCCTGGCTCTCCACCACGCGGGCGGGGCCGGAGAAGCGCCAGATGTCCTCGGGGATGCCGGCGGTCTTGATGACGGCCCCGTCGGGCGCGATGTTGCCGCGCAGCACGGCGAGGCCGCCGTCGGCGGTGTAGGCGTGCTCGGCGTCGCGGATGCACCCGCCCGCCGCGTCGGTGTCGAGCGAGGACCAGCGGTTCTCCGTGGAGAACGCCTCCGTGGTGCGCACCCCGCCCGGTGCCGCGTGGTACAGCTCCACGGCCTTCTCCGACGGCGCCTGCGCGCGGACGTCCCACTCGGAGAGCCACTCCCGCATCGACGGGGAGTGCACCGTGTGCACGTCCTCGTTGAGCAGGCCGGCCCGCCACAGCTCGCCCAGGATGGCGGGGATGCCGCCGGCGCGGTGGACGTCCTCCATGTGGTAGTTCGAGTTGGGCGACACCTTCGACAGGCACGGCACCCGCCGCGACACCGCGTCGATCGCCTCCAGGTCGAAGTCGATCTCGCCCTCCTGCGCGGCGGCGAGGATGTGCAGCACGGTGTTGGTGGAGCCGCCCATGGCCACGTCGAGCGCCATCGCGTTCTCGAACGCCTTGCGGGTGGCGATCGACCGCGGCAGCACGGAGGCGTCGTCCTCGGCGTACCAGCGCTTCGCGAGCGCCATCACCGTGCGGCCCGCCTCGAGGAACAGCTCGCGGCGGGCGGCGTGCGTGGCCAGGGTGGAGCCGTTGCCGGGCAGGGCGAGCCCGAGCGCCTCGGTGAGGCAGTTCATCGAGTTGGCGGTGAACATCCCGGAGCAGGAGCCGCACGTCGGGCACGCCGAACGCTCGACGAGGTCCAGGCCGCTGTCGTCCACCTGCGGCGAGGCGGACGCCGAGATCGCCGTGATGAGGTCGGTGGGCGCCTGGGCCACCCCGTCGACGACGACGGCCTTCCCGGCCTCCATCGGGCCGCCGGAGACGAACACGGTGGGGATGTTCAGCCGCATCGCCGCGTTCAGCATGCCGGGGGTGATCTTGTCGCAGTTCGAGATGCAGACCAGCGCGTCGGCGGCGTGGCCGTTGACCATGTACTCGACGGCGTCGGCGATCACCTCGCGGCTGGGCAGCGAGTAGAGCATGCCGCCGTGGCCCATGGCGATGCCGTCGTCGACGGCGATCGTGTGGAACTCCCGCGCCACGCCGCCCGCCTCGCGGATGGCTCCCGCGACGAGGTCGCCGAGGTCCTTGAGGTGCACGTGCCCGGGCACGAACTGCGTGTAGGAGTTGGCGATGGCGACGATCGGCCTGCCGAAGTCGTCGTCGGTCATGCCGGTGGCGCGCCAGAGCGAACGTGCTCCGGCGGCGTTGCGGCCGTGGGTGGTGACGCGGGAACGCAGAGCCGGCATCGGGCTCACTCTCCAGCCGGGTCGGGCAGCCTGCCACCGCTGACGGCGGCGAGCTGGGGCAGGTCTCGGACTCCGACGGCCGGGAGCGGTAGCTCGGCACCGTCGGCCAGCACCGCGCTGACCCCGGCGCGACCCCGCAGTCGTGAGCGGTGGCCGAGGCGCAGCGAGCTGATCTCAGGCCACGGTACGCGCCGGCCGCCGACGATCCGGCGGATGGTCAGCGCGTCCGGATCGGCGACGGTGCGCACCCGCAGCGTCCGTACGATCATCGCGATCGGTACGAGGTACACCAGCCACAGGAACGGGCCGGAGGCCGCGAACGGCGTGGCGCACACCGCGATCCCGATCGCCGCGAGGTTGGTCAGCGGCGAGATGCGGAAGACAGCGCGGGGGGTTGGCTCGTCGCCGGTGGTGCTCACCCGGCCATCGTCTCATCCGGGACCGATCCCCACCTGCGGGTGGGCGGTCGGGTCCGGGCTCGCCGGTATTCGGACAACCGGGCCCGGACCGTCGGAGGCGTCCCACCATCTGGTACATCGGTCCCAGGAAATTTGACGCCTCGACCGGCGGGCGTCTAGCGTCCCGGTCATGTCAGCCGTCCGGGTGCTCGTACTTCGCAGGCGCGTCCACGCCTGAGCGAGCCCTCGGTCGTCGACGCGCCACCCTCGTTCCGCCTCCCGGCGGTCGGGGGTTTTTTCATGTCTGGCCCCAACTCCCGGAGCTGACCGTAGATGACCACCGCAACGCCCCGTTCCGGCCCGGTCCCCGGACCGTCGGGACCGAAGCCGGCGCCGCCGCCGGGCCGTCAGGGCTCCCAACCCGGTTCGAGCCCTGCCCAGCAGGCGCCGGTGCAGGCCGTTCCCGGCCTGCGCTTCGACCGGGTGCCCATGACCGGCGCCCAGTCGCTCGTCCGCTCGCTCGAGGAGGTGGGCTGCGAGGTCGTCTTCGGTATTCCGGGCGGCACCATCCTCCCCGCCTACGACCCGCTACTCGACTCGACGCGCGTGCGGCACGTGCTGGTCCGCCATGAGCAGGGCGCGGGGCACGCGGCCACCGGGTACGCGCAGGCCACCGGCAAGGTGGGTGTCTGCATGGCGACGTCGGGGCCGGGCGCGACCAACCTCGTCACCCCGGTCGCCGACGCCTACATGGACTCCGTCCCGATCGTCGCGATCACCGGTCAGCAGACCCGCGCGCTGATCGGCACCGACGCGTTCCAGGAAGCGGACATCACCGGCATCACCATGCCGGTGACCAAGCACAACACCCTCGTGACCGACGCGGCGGAGATCCCGCGCGCCATCGCGGAGGCGTTCCACCTGGCGTCCACGGGCCGACCCGGCCCGGTGCTGGTGGACATCCCGAAGGACGTGCTGCAGGAGCGCACCACGTTCTCCTGGCCCCCCGAGCTGCAGCTGCCCGGCTACCGGCCCACCACCCGGCCGCACGGCAAGCAGATCCGGGAGGCCGCCAAGCTGATCAGCTCGGCGCAGCGGCCGGTGCTCTACGTCGGTGGCGGCGTGCTCAAGGCGGAGGCCTCGCCCGAGCTCCTGGAGCTGGCGGAGCTCACCGGTATCCCGGTGGTCACCACGCTGATGGCCCGCGGCGTCTTCCCGGACAGCCACCGCCAGCACGTCGGGATGCCCGGCATGCACGGCACCGTCACCGCGGTGGCCGCCATGCAGGAGTCCGACCTGCTCGTCGCGCTCGGGGCGCGGTTCGACGACCGGGTCACCGGCCATCTCGCCAGCTTCGCGCCCGACGCGGCGGTCGTGCACGCCGACATCGACCCGGCCGAGATCTCCAAGAACCGCCGAGCGGACGTCCCGATCGTGGGCGACGCCAAGGAGGTCATCGCCGAGCTCATCGACGCGCTGCGCACCGAGCGGGCCGAGCGCGGCCACACCGACCTCACCGCATGGTGGTCGAGGCTCGACGGGCTGCGCTCCACCTACCCGCTGGGCTACGACTGGCCGGCCGACGGCTCGCTGTCACCCGAGTACGTGATCGAGCGGATCGGGCAGATCGCGGGTCCGGACGCCGTGTACGTGGCGGGCGTCGGGCAGCACCAGATGTGGGCCGCGCAGTTCGTCAGGTACGAGAAGCCGCGCACGTGGCTCAACTCGGGCGGACTCGGCACGATGGGCTACGCGGTACCTGCCGCGATGGGCGCCAAGATGGGCCTTCCGGAGGGCGTCGTGTGGGCCATCGACGGCGACGGCTGCTTCCAGATGACCAACCAGGAGCTCGCCACCTGCGCGCTCGAGGGCATCCCGATCAAGGTCGCCGTCATCAACAACGGCAACCTCGGCATGATCCGGCAGTGGCAGACGCTCTTCTACTCGGAGCGCTACTCGCAGAGCGACCTCGGCACGCACAAGCACCGCATCCCGGACTTCCTGCTGCTGGCCGAGGCGATGGGCTGCGTCGGCCTGCGCGCGGAGTCCAAGGACGAGGTCGACAAGGTCATCCAGCAGGCGATGGAGATCAACGACCGCCCGGTCGTGATCGACTTCGTGGTCGGCGCCGACGCGCAGGTGTGGCCCATGGTGGCCGCGGGCACCGGCAACTCCGAGATCATGGCGGCCCGCAACATCCGGCCGCTCTTCGACACCGACGAGATCGTCGCCGACGACGCCGGCACCGGCTCCGTCGCGGCTGAGGCCATGAGGCAGGGTGAGGAGTCGTGATCCAGCGGCACACGCTGTCGGTGCTCGTCGAGGACAAGCCGGGTGTGCTCGCCCGGATCTCGGGCCTGTTCTCGCGGCGGGGCTTCAACATCGAGTCCCTCGCCGTCGGGCCCACCGAGCACCCCGACATCTCGCGCATGACCATCGTCGTGGCGGTCGACGACTTCCCCCTCGAGCAGGTCACCAAGCAGCTCAACAAGCTCATCCACGTGATCAAGATCGTGGAGCTCGAGCCTGCCGCATCCGTGCAGCGCGAGCTCCTGCTGGTCAAGGTGCGTGCCGACCCCGGCGTGCGCAGCCAGGTGCTCGAGATCGTCAACCTGTTCCGGGCCAAGGCGGTGGACGTGACGCCGGAGGCGCTCACGATCGAGGCCACCGGCACCGCCGACAAGCTCAGCGCCCTGCTCAAGAACCTCGAGCCGTTCGGCATCCGCGAGATGGTGCAGTCCGGGATGGTGGCCGTCGGCCGCGGTCCCCGCTCGATCACCGCCGCCGCTGCCATCCGTTAAGCAACCCCCGAAAGGACCCTTCACCAGTCATGGCTGTGAACATCTACTACGACGACGACGCCGATCTCTCGATCATCCAGGGCCGCAAGGTCGCGGTGATCGGCTACGGCAGCCAGGGCCACGCGCACGCGCTCTCGCTGCGCGACTCGGGGGTCGACGTCCGGATCGGGCTGCCCGAGGGCTCGAAGAGCCGCGCGAAGGCGGCGGACGAGGGCCTGCGGGTGGTGACGCCCGCCGAGGCGTCCGCCGAGGCCGACCTGATCATGATCCTGGCGCCCGACACCAAGCAGCGCCACATCTACTCCGACGACATCGCGCCGCACCTCCAGCCGGGCGACGCGATCTTCTTCGGGCACGGCTTCAACATCCGCTACGAGCTGATCAAGCCGCCTGCCGACGTCGACGTGGCGATGGTCGCCCCGAAGGGGCCCGGCCACCTCGTGCGCCGCCAGTTCGTCGACGGCAAGGGCGTGCCCTGCCTGATCGCCGTCGAGCAGGACCCGAGCGGCAACGCGAAGGCCCTCGCCCTCTCCTACGCCGCGGCCATCGGCGGCGCCCGCGCGGGCGTCATCGAGACCACGTTCAAGGAGGAGACCGAGACCGACCTGTTCGGTGAGCAGGCCGTGCTCTGTGGTGGCGCCGCCGCGCTCGTCCAGACCGGGTTCGAGGTGCTCACGGAGGCCGGCTACGCGCCGGAGATCGCGTACTTCGAGTGCCTGCACGAGCTCAAGCTGATCGTCGACCTGATGTACGAGGGCGGCATCGCCAACGAGCGCTTCTCGATCTCCGACACGGCCGAGTACGGCGACCTCACCCGCGGCCCGCGGGTGATCACGCCGGCCGTCAAGGACGAGATGCGCAAGATCCTCGCCGAGATCCAGGACGGCCGCTTCGCGCAGGAGTGGGTGGCCGAGGACGAGGCGGGCCGCCCGAACTTCAGCCGCCTCCAGAAGGAGGGTGCCGAGCACCCGATCGAGCAGGTCGGCGAGAAGCTGCGCGGCCTCATGAGCTGGGTCGGCTCGAAGGCCACCTGAGCCGCAGGAGCCGTTCGCGCGAGCGGTGCTCTCGACCGGTGGATCCGGTCGGGAGCGCCGCCCGCGCGCCGGAGCCCGGTTAACGCAGCCCGGCCCTGGTGCGAGTGCGATCGTGCCGATGGTTCGTCCCGAGGGTGGGCTGCCCCTACCGTTCGTCCTGTTCAGCGTGTTGCACCGCCCACGCCGCCGGCCCACCGGTCGTGGAGCGCAACTACCATCGGGCACGTACCCAGCCGCCGATCCGGGGAGCACTGCAACCGTCGTGACCACCGTCGCCCGCCCTGTCGTCCTGCTCGCCGAGAAGCTCGCCCCCTCAGCGGTGGCGCTGCTCGGCGACGACGTCGAGATCCGCCACGTGGACGGCACCGACCGCCCCGCTCTCCTGGCCGCGATCGCCGACGCCGATGCCGTCCTCGTCCGCTCCGCCACCAAGGTCGATGCCGAAGCTCTCGCCGCGTCCACGCGCCTGAAGGTCGTCGCCCGCGCCGGCGTCGGCCTGGACAACGTCGACGTGCCGGCCGCCACGGCCCGCGGCGTCATGGTCGTGAACGCCCCGACCTCCAACATCGTCTCCGCCGCCGAGCACGCCGTCGCGCTGCTGCTGTCGGCCGCGCGCCACATCCCCGCGGCCGACGCGAGCCTGCGCTCCGGGCAGTGGAAGCGCAGCTCGTTCACCGGTGTCGAGCTCAACGGCAAGCTCGTCGGCATCGTCGGGCTGGGCAAGATCGGTCAGCTGGTGGCCCAGCGCCTCGCCGCGTTCGGCGTCGAGCTGATCGCCTACGACCCGTACGTCGCCCCGGCCCGGGCCGGCCAGCTCGGCATCGAGCTGGTGAGCCTCGAGGATCTGCTGCGGCGCGCCGACGCGATCTCGATCCACCTGCCCAAGACGGCCGAGACCCTCGGGCTCATCGGCAAGGACCAGCTCGCGCTCACCAAGCCCGGCGTGATCATCGTCAACGCGGCGCGCGGTGGCCTGGTCGACGAGGACGCGCTGGCCGAGGCCGTGCGCAGCGGCCACGTCGGCGGTGCCGGCATCGACGTCTACGTCACCGAGCCCACCACCTCGAGCCCCCTGTTCGAGCTGCCGCAGGTGGTCGTCACCCCGCACCTGGGCGCATCCACCGACGAGGCCCAGGACCGAGCGGGCACCGACGTCGCCCGCTCGGTGCAGCTGGCGCTCGCCGGTGAGTTCGTGCCGGACGCGGTCAACGTGCAGGTCACCGGCGTGGTGGGCGAGGAGGTCCGGCCCTGGCTGCCGCTCACGCAGAAGCTCGGCACGGTGCTCCACGCCGTCGCCGGCCGGCTGCCCAGCTCGGTCACCGTGGACGTCGCCGGTGAGCTCGCGGCCGAGGACGTCTCGGTACTGGCGCTGGCCGCGCTGCGCGGCGTCTTCACCCACGTCGTCGAGGACCAGGTCACGTTCGTCAACGTGCCGGGCATCGCCGCGGAGCGGGGCGTCGAGGTCGAGGTGACCACCGCGCCCGAGAGCGAGAACCACCGCAGCGTCGTGCAGCTGCGCGCCGCCATGCCCGACGGCACGTCCATCACGGTCTCCGGCACGCTCACCGGGCGCGCCCAGGTGGAGAAGCTCGTCGAGGTCAACGGGCGCCACTTCGACCTGCGGGCCGAGGGTGACGTGCTGCTCCTCGAGTACTCCGACCGGCCCGGCGTCATGGGCCGCGTGGGCTCGCTGCTCGGCGAGGCCGCGGTCAACATCGAGGCGGCGCAGATCAGCCAGACCACCGACGGCACCGACGCGATCATGCTCCTGCGCGTCGACCGGGCCGTCGACCCGGGCGTGCTGGAGCCGATCGGCGCCTCGGTGGGCGCCCGCACCACCCGGTTGATCTCCTTCGACACCGACTGACCCGTTCGGGTACCCACTGCGCACCGTGTCGCGTCCGTCCGGTGGTACGGGTGACGCCGTCGGATCCGGTGAATCCGGAGCCCGGCCGCGTCACCCGTCGCGGTCGTCCACCCTCTCCCCGTGGTGCCGTCGCGCCTGCGGGGCGGGGGCGGGTGGCGCGTCATCCGTCACGTCGAACAGGGTCCTGACCTCGCCTGGAGCCTGAAAACCACCCCGAGCGCCGCCGCCTCCGCGCGGTGGCGCCAAGGCCGCCCCGGCGGCGCACGCCGGCGTCCGGTGGACGACCACAGCGGCCGCTGCGCAGGCGGCGAATCGCCGGTGCTGATGGCTGTGAGCAGCGTTGCCTCGGCGAACGGGTGATGCTCTGACCTGCGAGGACACGTCCGAGTCGACACCAGCCACCGGCATCCGGGTGAGGGCATGCGGGGGTGGGGCACAACCCGGCAGATGGGCGGGGGCAGAATGGCCCGCATGGGGGCGTGTCGCACCAGGGGAGGTCCTGACTGCCTCGCTTCCGCATCAGTTCCATCCGATGGGGTGACCACGATCGGATGGCGGAGAGCTTAGCGGCATCGTTGCAGCGGGTAACGTGCGCCCGGCTGTTTCGGGGTCAACTGGAGAGAGGACATCGGTAATGCGCCTTGCGGTCATTCCCGGAGACGGCATCGGGCCGGAGGTCATCGACGAGGCGCTGAAGGTCCTCAACGAGGTCGAGCCCGGTGCGGCGACCACGACCTACGACCTCGGTGCGGCGCGCTGGCACTCCACCGGCGAGCTGCTGCCCGAGTCGGTCCTCACGGAGCTGCAGGAGCATGACGCGATCCTGCTCGGCGCCGTGGGCGACCCGTCCGTGCCCAGCGGCATCCTGGAGCGCGGACTCCTGCTGCGCCTGCGCTTCGAGCTCGACCACCACGTGAACCTGCGCCCGGCCCGGCTCTACCCCGGCGTCCGCGGTCCGCTCGCCGGCAACAACGAGATCGACCTGCTGGTGGTGCGGGAGGGCACAGAGGGCCCGTACGTCGGCACCGGCGGCCTGCTCCGCAAGGACACGCCGCAGGAGATCGCCACCGAGGTCAGCGTCAACACGGCCTACGGCGTGGAGCGCGTCGTCCGTGACGCCTTCAGCCGCGCCTCCCGCCGTTCCCGCAAGCACCTCACGCTCGTGCACAAGACCAACGTGCTGAGCTACTCCGGGCGCCTGTGGTCGCGGCTGGTGGAGGAGGTCTCGCTCGAGCACCCCGAGGTGAGCGTGGCCTACCAGCACATCGACGCCACCACGATCCACCTGGTCACCGACCCCGGCCGGTTCGACGTGATCGTCACCGACAACCTCTTCGGCGACATCCTCACCGACCTCGCCGCCGCCGTCACCGGGGGCATCGGCCTCGCGGCCAGCGGCAACCTCGACGTGAGCCGCCGCAACCCGAGCATGTTCGAGCCGGTGCACGGCAGCGCACCCGACATCGCGGGCCAGGGCATCGCCGACCCCACGGCCGCCGTGCTCTCCGTGGCCCTGCTGCTCGACCACCTCGGCAACCGCGACGCGGCCCGCCGCATCGAGGCCGCCGTGGCGTTCGACCTCGCCACGAGGGACCACAGCGCCACCGGCCACACCCAGAGCATCGGCGACCGCCTCGCCGCCCTGGTGAGCGCGCACGCCACAACCCCCGCCCCGTAACTC
>NZ_JAAXKY010000080.1 GCF_012911925.1 Pseudonocardia xinjiangensis
CACATCTCCGACTGACCCTGTCGCATACACCACACTCCTCTGCTAACCGCTGTCACATTTCTCGGAGGCGCTTGTTTGCTCAGTATCGAGGGGTGTCGCGCCAATTTCTATTCCGAGAGTGCGGCGAAGATCATGAAGACCACGACGCCGAACAGCGCGGTGAGCGCGATGGCTGTGAACAGCGCGTCCATCTGCAGGCGCTGGGTGTAGATCCTCAGCAGGCCGCCGATGCCCGGAGCGCCCTGCTGGAAGTAGAAGTCGGCGACGATCACGCCGATGACCGACAGGCCCGCCGCGTTGCGCAACCCCGTGAAGATCGACGGCACCGCGGCGGGGAACTGCAGCTTCACCAGGCGCTGCCGGCGGGTGGCCTTGTTGAGGGTGAACAGGTCATGCGCGGCCGCGCTCGCGGACTGCAACCCGAACAGCGTGTTGGAGATCATCGGGAACAGCGCGATGATCACACAGACCACCACGCGGGCCGTGGCCGCGTAACCGAGCCAGATGCCGATGAGCGGCACGAGTGCGAGGATCGGGATCGTCTGCAGAATCACCGCGTACGGGTAGAGGATCTTCTCCGCCCACCCGGACTGCGACATCACCACGGCGTAGCCGATGCCGAGCACCACGGCCACGACCAGCCCGATCATCGCCACCGACACGCTGCGTCCCAGCGCCTCCAGCATGGGCTGCATCAGCTGCGGGTTGGACAGTGCACCACCGAACGCCTCGTGTGGCGGTGGCAGCAGGAACCGCTGGCTCGGCGGGAGCACCAGGTACGACACCCCGTACCAGACGACCAGGATCCCGGCGAGGGCAGCGAGGATCGGCAGCGACCTCGCCAGCGCCTGCCGTACCCGCCCCGGGCCCCGCGCGGGCGCGGCCGGCGCCCCACCGGGGTGGGGCAGGGACGCGGGCGGCGCGGGATCGGGACCGGCGAGGGCCGGTTCGCGGTGGGCGGTGACGACGGACGGGTCGGCGCGGCCGCTCATCGCTCGCCCTCGCGGCGCTCGGGCGGCGCTTCGCGAAGGCGCTGTGACACTGACTCGCTCGCAAGCTCGCTCATGAGCGCTCCCCCAACGCGGCGCTCGGGCGGCGCTTCGCGAAGGCGCTGTGACACCGACTCGCTCGCAAGCTCGCTCATGAGCGCTCCCCCAACGCGGCCGACACGCGCCCCGTGATCTCGGCGAACTCCGGTGCGTAGCGCAGCTCCGGTGGCCGCGGGTACTCCCACGGCACCGCGATCTCCGCAACGATCCGACCGGGTCGGCCGCTCATCACCAGCACGCGGGTGGACAGGTAGACCGCCTCCGAGACCGAGTGTGTGATGAACAGCCCGGCGAACCGCTTCAGGCGGAAGATCTTCTGCAGCTCGGTCTGCATCTGCAGGCGCGTGATCTCGTCCAGCGCCCCGAACGGCTCGTCGAAGAGGGCGAGCTCTGGTTCGGCGACGAGCGCCCTCGCGAGGGACACGCGCATCCGCATGCCCCCGGAGAGCTGGCGCGGGTGCTGCTGCTCGAACCCGCGCAGGCCGACGAGGTCGAGCACCTCCTGGGCCCGCTGCCGGCGTTCCTCGCGGGGCACGCCCCGCAACTCGCCGACGAGCTCGACGTTGCGGGCCGCGCTGCGCCACTCCAGCAGCGTGGCGTCCTGGAAGACGTAGCTCGTGGAGGCGGCGGAGACCTCGATCGACCCGTCGCTGACCTGCTCGAGCCCGGACGCGAGCCGCAGCAGTGTGGACTTCCCGCAGCCCGACGGCCCGACGACCGTGACCAGCTCGCCGGGCGCGATGGTCAGGCTGACGTCGGTGAGGGCGACGGTGCCGGTGGGGAACTTCTTCATGACCCGGTCGAGGACCAGGGTTCGGGTGGTGGCCTCCCGGGGAGGCGCGGTGGCGGCCATGGTGCTCACCTCACGTAGCTCAGCGCGGCGGACGGTGGGGGTGCCCAGCGCTCGGCGGCGCTGGGCGACGGCAGGTCCAGCGACCGGCTGATCCGGGTATCGGCCACGACCCGGCCCGCCGAGACGACCACCCGCGCGTCACCGGCTCCGGCCAGGACGTCGCCGAGGTCGGTGTCGGGCACGAGCAGCAGGTCAGCGACGTCGCCGGGCGCCGTACCGGCCTGCGGCAGGCCGAGCACCGTGCGCGCACCGGTGGTGACCGCGGCGAGGGCCTCCCCCGGGCGCAGGTGCCCCGCGGTCATGAGCAGCGACGTCGTCTCGAACGGATCGGCCCGGCCTGCGGGGTTGAACGGGTCGCGCAGGTTGTCGGCGCCCGCGGCGAGCGCGATGCCGGCGTCGAGGATGCGGCGCACCGCGGTGAGCCCGCGCGGCCGTAGGTAGGAGGCGTCGCGGCCCTGCAGGTAGAGGTTCGTGATCGGCAGCGTGACGACGCCGAGCCCGGCGCGCGCCACCAGCTCCAGCACCGGGTCGAGGCGCTCCGGGGGCAGCGACCCCAGCCGGACGCAGTGGCTGGCGGTGACGCGGTGGGCGAGGCCCCGCGCCAGCACCTGCTCGGCCATGTCGACGATGTCCATGCCCGAGTCGGGGCCGGTGACGTCGGTCTGCTCGTCGGCGTGCAGGTCGACCGGCAGCCCGTGGCGCTCCGCGACGTCGAGCATGCGGGTGATCTCGTGGTGAGGGTCGGGGGCGAGGTGCGGGCAGCCGCCGACGACGTCGATCCCCCGGGCGACGGCCTCGGCGACCACCGCGTCCGGTGCCTCGCTGCCGGCGAGCAGGCAGACCTGCAGCGTCACCCGGCCACGCAACTGCTCCCGCAACGCAACGAGCGCGTCGACGCCGCGGAGCGGGTCGCCCTCCCGCGGGACGTCGACGTGGGTGCGGATGCTGGTGATCCCGCGGGCCACGTACCGGTGGACGGCGGCCAGCGCCCGCGCCGAGATGTCGGCGGCGTCGATGCCCGGCAGGACGGCGCGCCACTGCTCGATCGCCGCCACGAGGTCGTTGCCCGCCCCGGCGTCGATGCGGGGCGCGGTGAGCGCCTTGTCGAGGTGGGCGTGCGGCTCGCAGGCGGCGGGCAGGACGCGCCAGCCCGTGGCGTCCAGGTCGACACCGGCGGCCCGGCGGGGGTCACCGGGGGCCGGGTCCTCCCCGGCCGCGATCCGCCCGTCTTCGATCGCCAGGTCGGCCACGGTGCCGTCGGGAAGGCGCACCCCGCGGACGGCCCGCAGCACGTTCCCGGCCAGGTGCGGGGCGGTGTCGGGGGCACCGATCGGTTGCGTACTCCTCACGGGTACCGAGGACCTCCCCCATCTTGTGCGGCTCTGACCTGCGGGATATTCATGGGACCAACATCGGGGACGCTAGGGACCGTGCGTTGCCGCCGTGTGACCGACGATTCGCGGACGTGTGAACATGACGACAGTGCGCAGCAGCGCGAAACGACCATCGGACGTCCAGCGCGACGCCGACGCGCGCCTCGGCCGGGCGATCCGCGGCGTCCGTCACGACCGCCGTATGACGCTGGTACAGGTGGCCGAGGCCTCGGGGCTCTCGCAGCCGTTCCTGTCCCAGCTGGAGCGCGGCCGCACCCGGCCGTCGATGCGGTCGCTCTTCCGGATCGCCGCCGCGCTCGGCACGACGCAGCAGGCTCTGCTCGGCATGGCCGCGGGCGACCCGTCGGACGAACCGGTGCGCGGCACCGCGGCCGCGCTCGTCGACGTCGTCGAGACGGGCGGTGCGCGCCTGCTGCTGCACGACCCGGCGGGCGCCGACATCACCGAGTTCGTCTGCGTACCCACCGAGTTCGGGGAGTACTTCAGCCACGAGCGCCGCGAGCTGCTCTACGTCGCGCGCGGGCGGATCGAGGTGGAGCTGCGCGAGGCGGGGAGCAGCCGGACGGCCACGCTCGAGGCCCGCGACACGATCTCCTACGCCGGTCTCGTCGAGCACCGGTTTCGGCAGGTCGGCCCCGATCCGTGCGTTGTGCTCGTCGTCCACAGTGGAGGATCGGGTGCGTGAGGCGCTGACGGGCGACCCGCTCGACGTGCTGGCCCGCTGGGTCGCCGACGCCGCCTCCGCCGGTCTCCCGCTGCCGAGCACGATGACCCTGGCCACCGCCGACGCCGGCGGCGTGCCACACGCTCGCACCGTGCTCGTGACGGCGATCAACCCCGGCGGCGTGAGCTTCCACTCCTCGGTACCCACCACGAAGACCCGCGACCTCGCGGCGAACCCACGCGCCTCCGCGGTGTTCCACTGGCCTGCGCTCGGCCGCCAGGTGGTGCTGCAGGGCACGGCGGCGCAGCTCGACCCCGCGACGTCGCAGGCCGCGTTCCCCACCCGGCCCCGGCAACTGCAGCTGCTCGCCTGGGTCTACGAGGCCCTCGCCCCCGGCCTCGCCGCCCCGGGCTACGAGGTGGAGCCCGGGGCCGTCGAGCACGCGTTCGACGACGCCGCCGACCACCACCCCGGCACCCCGCCGATGCCACCGAGCTGGACGACGATCCGGCTGGTGCCGGAGCAGATCGACTTCTGGCAGGCCGGCGCCGAGCTCAGCCCTCCGGGCAAGACCCGCTTCGTCATCGGGGACGGCCACACCTGGCGCTGCTTCCCGGTCCTGCCGTGAGCGATCACCCCGGTCGGCGGTCAGCTCAGCGGGACAGCAGGAGATCGGCGGCCCGCTCGGCGATCCCGTAGACGGTGGCGTTCGTGTTGGCCGACACGATCGACGGCATGACCGACGCGTCGGCCACCCGCAGCCCGTCGATCCCCCGCACCCGCAGATCGGTGTCGACCACCGCCATGTCATCGGTGCCCATCCGGCACGAACCCACCTGGTGGGAGTAGGTCCGCAGGCTCCCGAACAGGTAACGGCGCACGGCCTCACCGTCGTCGTCGCGTACACCCGGCCCCGGGAGCACCTCCTCGGCCCGCCACGGCGCCAGGGCATCGACCCGCCCGATGGCCCGGGCGATGCGCAGGCCGGCCGCCATCACCTCGACGTCGCGGGGGTCGCCGTAGTAGTTCGGGTCCAGCAGCGGTGCCGTGCCGGGCCGGGCGTCGGCCAGCCGGATCGTCCCCCGGCTGCTGGGGGTCATCGCACCGAACGCGACGCTGTACGCCTGACCGGGCACGGGCAGCGAGGGCGGCAGTGCGGGCGCGAAGTACGGGATCTCCAGCACCTGGAACTGCAGGTCCGGGCCGCCGTGCGCGAGAGGGCTGCGGGCCAGCCCGATCAGCTCGGCATGGTTGTTCACCCCGGCCGGGACCGGCACCGGCGAGCTGTAGACCACGGTCGAGCGCGGATGGTCGTGCACGTTCGACCCGACGCCGGGCAGGTCCAGCTCCACGTCGACCCCGACCTCACGCAGGTGGGCCTGCGGGCCGATGCCCGAGAGCAGCAGCAGCTGCGCCGAGCCGACGGTGCCCCCGGCCAGCACGACGTCCCCGCTGCACGCGGCGGTGTGCATTGTGGTGCCCACGCTGTACTCGACACCCGTGCACCGCCCGCCGGTGACGCACACCCGGTGGGCCAGCGCGTCGGTCACGACGTCGAGGTTCGGCCGCGCCAGCACCGGGACGAGGTAGGCGTCGGCCGCGCTCTGCCGCCTGCCGTCCACGATGTTGAGGTCACACCAGCCGAAGCCCTCCTCCAGCCCGCTGTTGATGTCGGCCGCCACCGGGTGGCCGGCCTCGGCCGCCGCGGCCAGCCCCGCCGCCGCCACCGGGTGAGGTTCCGGCGCCGGTGCCACCGTCAGCGGCCCGTCCACCCCCCGGACGGCCGGATCCCGCCCCTGGGTGCGCTCGCTGCGTCGCAGGTAGGGAAGCAGGTCGTCGAACCCCCACCCCGGCGCCCCGGCGGCGGGCCACGCGTCGTAGCTCGACCGGTGGCCACGGATGAAGCACATGCCGTTGATCGCCGACGAGCCACCCAGCACCCGGCCGCGCGGCCACGGGATGACCGTGCCGGTCGCGCTCTGCACCACGCTCGCGCCCGCCCAGTCGACCGCGGTGCCCTGCAGGGCCGGCCACACGGGCGGCACGGCCACCGCGTCCAGCGGCTCCCGGCTCCCGGCCTCGATCAGCAGCACCCGCACGTCCGGGTTCTCCGACAACCGCGCCGCGACCACGCAGCCGGCGGTGCCGCCCCCGACCACCACGAAGTCGTACCCGCGGCCCGGCCCACTCCTGACGTCATCCCCCATGCCGCAACTCCACGCGGTGCGCCCGGCACCTGCAGCGGTATGAGGCCAACCTCACGGATTCCGATGGCCTCTGACCTGCGAAGATCCGCGGTTTGTCCCGATCCTGCCGGGAGCGCGTGGTGGGGCACCCACACGACGGCAGCGATCAGGGGCTACTCGGCGCCCGCGGTGCCCAACCTGCGCTCCGCCAGCACCATCGACTCGTGCAGCGGGGTGGTGCCACCGGCTCGGGCGGCGTCGAGCACCTGGTCCACGGTCTCCTCGATCACCTCGACCCGTGCCGCGGCGTCGTCGTGGTCGAGACCGCCGACCTCACGGTTGAGCACGTAGATCACGCCGCCGGCGCTGGTCACGAAGTCGGGCACCCACACCGTTCCGGCGTCGGCGAGCAGGTCCGCAACCGCGTTGCTGGTCACCTGGTTGTTCGCGGGCCCGATCACCAGCGGCACGTCGAGCGTCGCCACCGTCTCCGGGTTGAGCACGCCGCCCACCGCGGCCGGCACCAGCACGTCGGCGGCGGTCCGGAGGGCCTGCTCCGGTTCCACCCAGGAGTATCCGGCGCTCTCCGCCGCCGCCTGCTTCCTCCCGTCGACGTCGGAGACCACGACGGTGGCCCCCGCCCGGGAGAGGTCGGCGGCGAGCCGTGACCCGACCGAGCCGTACCCGGCGATCACCACCCGGCGGCCCGACAGCGACTCCGAGCCGAAGACGTGCCGGGCGCCAGCGCGCAGCGCGGCCTGGACGCCCCGGGCGGTGGGCGTGCCCGAGTTCCCGGTGCCGCCGTGCTCCTGCGGCAGGCAGAACGAGTGGGGAGTCACCTCCCGGATGGTCATCATGTCCTCCGGTCCCGTGCCCACGTCGGGTCCCACGAGGTAGGAGCCCTCGAAGGTGGCGACCATCTCGCCCACGTCGTGGAGCACGTCCCGGCGCAGCCGGGGCGTGAGCACCGTGCCCATCGGCAGCGCGACAACGGTCTTGCCGCCCCCGTACTCCAGTCCGGCGGCCGCGCATTTGTAGGTCATCGCCTCGGCGAGCCGCATGGCGTCCGACGCGCCGTCCTGCCAGCTCGGATAGGTCCAGATTCGGCAGCCGCCCACGGCGGGACCGAGCACCCGGGAATGCACGGCGACGGTGATGGCGGCGCCGGACCGCCGACCGCGCCGGACCAGCACGTCCTCCTGGTGCAGGGCACCGTTCTCAGACATCGAGACCTCAGCTCTCATTCCTCGGCAATGGAAAAACAATCGTTTTCGCCAGCCTGTCGGGCGGCCCGCTGTCCCATCCTGAGCCGCGCCGTCATCGGCTGACAACGCACATTCCAGCTACCGGTCATCGCGGATCGTGCTAACAAGGGGTCATGTAGCTACGGCACCTCGCGGCGTTCACCGCCGTCGCGGAGGAGGGGAGCTTCACCGCCGCCGCGGAGCGCCTGCACATGGTGCAGTCCGCCGCCTCGGCCGCCGTGCGCACCCTCGAGCGCGAACTCGGCGCACGGTTGTTCGACCGCACCACCCATCGCGTCGAGCTGACCTCGGCCGGCCGGCTGCTGCTGCCCGAGGCACGGCGCACGCTGGCCGCAGCCGCCGCAGCGCGGGACGTGATCAACCAGATGCACGGTGGGCTGCGCGGCACGGTGCGGCTGGGGATCAACCAGTGGGACCGCGCCTTCAGCGTGCCGCGGCTGCTCGCTGAGTTCCGCGCGGAGCACCCGCACGTCGAGATCGAACTGCACCGGGGCGACAGCACCAGCCACACCCTCGCGCTGCACAAGGGGCAGCTGGACCTGGCGTTCATCGCCATCGACGCCGAAGCCGCCCTCGGGCTGTCACTGACAACGCTGGTACGGCAGAGGATGCTGTTCGTCACCTCACTCGACCATCGCCTCGCCGGCCGGCCCTCGATCGACCTCGGCACGACCGCGGGCGAGCCCTTCGCCGAGACGCCACCCACCTGGGGGGTACGCATCTCCATCGACCGCGCCTTCCGGGCCGCCGGTCTCCACCGCCGGGTCGCCTTCGAGGTGGCCGACATCGAGACGGTGCTCGACTTCGTCCGCTTCGGGCTGGCCGTCGCCCTGGTGCCACCCTCGGTGCTGGACTCCTCGTCCGGGGTGAGCGTGATGCCCGTGCCGATCGGGGCTCCGGTGCTCGCCAGGTCGCTGGCAACAGCCACCAACGGGAGATCTCCGCGCCCACCCGCGCCCTGCTCTCCACCGCCCGCCGGTTGGCCCGGGACGACGCGGCCTGATCACGCCGCCCTGCGACAACTCCGTCCGAGCGAGCGAGGTCGACGTGGTGGGGGGTTCGGGCGCGCCCACGACCCCGCTCAGGTCGATCTCGCCCGGTCCAGGACCCGCCCGGCCCTGTGCCGCCCTCCGCGAACCTCGAGCCTTCCTGCCGACGCACCTTCCACTTCACGACCTGACAAAGCGCGGGGCTGTCATCAGCGACAGACGTTCCGGGCGGCACCAACCCGTAGCAGAAGGAAACTGCGTCCCTCGGCGCGACGGCCGGGCGGCGAGCAGCGCGTGCAGCCCCGAGGCCACCTCGCGCTCGGGCCGGGCCACCAGATGCCCGTCCCGCACCACGACCCGGCCCGCCACGACGACGTGGCGCGGCTTCCGGCCCGGCGCGGCCCAGAGCAGCCCGGCCAGCGGGTCGGCCACACCGGCGTCCGCGACGCCCGTGACGTCCCAGCAGACGAGATCCGCGGCGGACCCCGGCTCGAGCCGGCCCAGCTCGGGGCGGCCCAGTCCGGCGGCCGAGCCCGCGGTCGCCCAGCCGAGGACCTCGCGCGCGGCCACCGCCCGTCCCACCAGCGGGGCCACCTGGAGTGCGAGCCGGGCGTCGGCGAGCAGGTGACCGGCGTCGTTGCTGCCCCCGCCGCTCGTGCCCAGTCCGAGCGGGATCCCGGCGTCGGCGAGGGCCGCAGCCAGCGCCACCACCCATCCCATCGGCAGGTCACAGCCCGGCGCGTGGGTGGCGCTCGCCCCGGTCGTCGCGACCCGCATGATCTCGGCGGGTGTCACGCCGCACAGGTGGGCGAGCGTGACGTCGGGCGCGAGCCAGCCCCACTCGTCGAGCAGGTCCAGCGGCCGCCGCCCGTAGCGCTGCGCGGCCACCACGACGTCCACCTGCTCGTTGGCCTGCGTGCGCCGGCGCAGGCCGTGCCTGGCCGCCACCTCGCCGAGCAGCGCGAACGTCTCCGGCCCGTCGCTGTGCACGCCGGCCGGGCCCACCGCGACCTGCACCATCCCGGTCGGGTCCCGCCCAGTGCGCTCGCGATCGCGTCGGCCGACGCGGCCGCGGTCTCCGGGTCGTCGCGGGCGCTCCCGCGGACGAACACCAGGCGCCCGCCCAGCTCAGCCGCCGCGGCGGCGACCGCCGACGCGATCGCCACCCCGTCACCGGTGGACGCCGGCCAGGTGAGGTGGTGGTCGGCCACCGTGGTCACCCCGGACAGCAGCGACTCGGCCACCCCCACGGCCGCGCGCGGTGCGCGAGCTCGGCGTCGACGCCGAGCGCCCCGTACGCCGACGCCATGCGCGGCAGCCACTCCCGCATCGGGACGCCCCGGGTGCCGGGCAGCGTCCGGAACGCCGACTGCAGCAGGTGGTGGTGGGCGTCGACCAGTCCCGGCGTGACGACGCAGCCGGAGGCGTCGAGCACGTCGCCGTCGACGGGGGCGGCGGACACGAGGCCGTCCCGGTCACACGCCAGCTCACCGCCCGGTCGCTCGGTCTCGCCCGTCCACACCAACTCGGCCCCGCGCACCGTCAGCATCGATCAGTTGTAGCAACCCGCACGGCGCCGTTCGATCGCTACCAGCGTGTCCCGTTCGTCCATTGTGGACGCCAGCCGATCCAGCGCGGCATCAGCGCCACGGCGGCGAGACTGATCACCGCGGTGACCGCCAGATAGCCCGCGGCCCACCAGGGTTCGCCGCCGCCGAGAGCGAGCAGGCCGGTGAGGAACACCGGCGTCAGCCCGGACGCCCAGATGCCCGACCCCTGGAAGACCAGCGACATGCCGGTGTAGCGGACGTCGGTGTCGAACAGCTCCGCGAAGAGCGTGGACTCCGGACCCGTCATCAGCGCGTACCAGACGCCGAGCTGGAGCAGCAGTACCGCGACGACGAGCCAGGGGATGCCGCTGTGGACCGCGAAGAACGAGGGCACGACGGTGACCCCGAACCCGACGACCCCGATGCCGAATATCCGCCGTCGCCCGTACCGGTCGGCCAGCAGGCCCGCCACCGGTGTCAGCGCCGCCATGAGCAGGGCGCCGCCGGTGACGGCCAGGAGCACGACGACCTTGTTCATGCCGACCGTCGCCGTCGCGTAGGTGATCGCGAAGACGCCCCAGGTGTTGAACGCCGCACCCTCCGCCCAGCGGGCGAGCATCCCGGCGACGATCCCGCGGCGGTGCCCCGCGGTGCGGAAGACCTGGACGACGGGCACGCGCGCCGTCGCGCCGCTCTCGCGCAGCCTGCGGAACTCCGGGGTCTCCAGGATGCGAAGCCGGACCAGCAGGCCCACCGCGACCAGCACGACACTCAGCACGAACGCCGCGCGCCATCCCACGCTCAGGAACGTCTGCTCGTCGAGCACCTCGCCGAGCAGCGCGAACACCCCCGTGCCCAGGGCGAGCCCCAGGCCGAGGCCGATCTGCGGCACGCTGCCGAACCGGGCACGCTTTCCTGCCGGCGCGTTCTCCACCGCCAGGAGCACCGCGCCGCCCCATTCGCCGCCCACGGCGAGACCCTGCAGCACGCGGAGCACCACGAGCAGGATCGGCGCCGCGACACCGATCGACGCGTAGGAGGGCAGCAGCCCGATGAGCGCGGTGGCCGCTCCCATCAGCACCATCGTGGCGACGAGCGTGCGCTTGCGGCCGAGCCGGTCGCCGATGTGTCCGAACAGGACACCGCCGACGGGACGGGCCACGAACCCCACGGCGAACGTCCCGAAGGCCAGCAGGGTGCCCACGAGCTCGTTGCCGACGGGGAAGAACAGCTTGGGGAACACCAGGCTCGCGGCCGTGGCGTAGAGGAAGAAGTCGTACCACTCGACGGTGGTGCCGACCAGGCTCGCCAGCAGGACGGTGCGGGTCCTCGGCGCCGGGCCGTCCGGTGGCCGTTCCGCCAGTACGGCGGCGGTGCCCTGGCCGCTCACTGGGCTGCAGCGAACGGGACGGCGCGCGGCTCGGCCACGTCGAGACCGTGGCCCTCCGGCGGGTTCCAGATCCCTCGCCGGGCCAGCAGGGGCAGCACGCCCTCCCCGACCCACCAGGCCTCCTCCAGGTGCGGGTGCCCGGACAGGATGAACTCCTCGATGCCCAGCGCGTGGTACTCGGCGATCCGGTCGGCGACCTCGGTGTGGCTGCCCACCAGCGCGGTTCCGGCGCCGCCCCGCACGAGGCCGACACCGGCCCACAGGTTGGGCGACACCTCCAGGTTGGACGTGGAGCCGCCGTGCAGCGACCGCATCCGCCGCTGCCCCTCCGACTCGCTGCGCGCGAGACCGGCCTGCACCTTCTCGATCGTCGCCGGGTCGATCGCCGCGATCAGCGACTCGGCGTGCGCCCAGGCCTGCTCGGAGGTGTCGCGGGTGATCACGTGCAGCCGGATGCCGAAGCGGACCGTGCGCCCGCGCGCCGCGGCGAGCCCGCGGATCCAGGCGATCTTCTCCGCGACCTGCGCAGGCGGCTCACCCCAGGTGAGGTAGACGTCGGCGTGGTCGGCGGCGATCTCGCCCGCGATGGGCGAGGAGCCCCCGAAGAAGACCGGCGGCACCGGGTCGGGCAACCGGTTGAGGAACGCACCCTCCACGTGCACGTGCTCGCCGTCGAGATCGACCTTCTCGCCCCGCCACAGCGCCCGCACGACCTGCAGGAACTCCCCCGTGCGGCGGTAGCGGGCGTCCTTGTCCAGGAAGTCGCCGTAGGCCCGCTGTTCGAGAGGCTCTCCGCCCGTCACGACGTTCAGCAGCAACCGGCCACCGGAGTGCCGCTGGTAGGTCGCCGCCATCTGCGCCGCGAGCGTGGGCGACACCGAGCCCGGACGGAACGCGACGAGGAACTTCAGCCGCTCGGTCTCGGCCACGAGCATCGCCGTGGTGAGCCACGCGTCCTCGCACCACGCGCCCGTCGGCGTGAGCGCTCCGGCGAAACCGACCTGTTCGGCGGCGCGGGCCACCTGGGTCAGGTAGCCGATCGACGCCGGCCGGACGCCGCCGGCGGAACCGACGTCGACGCCGTGGCCACCCCCGACGAGCTGGCGGCCGTCGCCGTAGGTGGGCAGGAACCAGTGCGCGGTCAGAGGACCAGGAGACACGAGAAGACCTTTTCTGCACGACCCGCGGGAGCAGAGATCCCAGACGGGCGGGGGACGGAACGGGCTGTGCGTCAGCCGCGACAGACGCAGGACGCCAGGCGGCACAGGTCGACATGCCGACGTTGCGTGAGCAGGACCCCGATCACGTCTTCCACAGCAACAGACCGGACCGGTGGACGCAACCGAATGTGATGCGACAGATGGGGGATTTCCGGTCCGACACAGCGCTATTTGTTCGAACATTTCTCAGCTCTCTCACCTGCCGAAACCGGGAAGGGAAATGGCGGCGGTAATGTCGGACCCCGCTCGGCCGACCAGGTTGCGCTCGGGCGGTCGGGCAGGTCCGCGCTTTTCGGCAACAGAGCTGCGATCGCACACTTCCTCGTCGACCGGAATGACCGGAATGTCGGCCACCGCTGTAGGCGTGCCGCCACGGCCAGACCCTCTCGCGACGTGGCGAGGTGAGGAGCCCTTCAACTGCTGCTGTCGGACCGCCCTAGAGGATCTGTCTACCCACACGGAATGATGCGGGGATGCCGCCCGTGACCCTGACGCTGACCATGAGCGCCGACATCGACCCGCCGCTCGCCGGGCCCCAGGCCGCCCAGCAGCTCGGCCGGGAGATCGCCCGACGTTCCGACGCGCAGCTCGCCGGCACCTCCCTCTCCCCGGACCACGGCCGCGTCAGCTGGACGGTCCTGCGGCCGCGGTCCGAAGGGGCGTACTCCTACCCGCTCCTCGAGCTGGAGCGCACCGTCCACGCCGTCGTCCGGGAGACCGAAGGCTGGGAGGGCGCCCTGATCCGGCCCACCGAGCTCCGGGTCCTGACCGCCGACGACGTCGACGACCGCCCCGACGAGCCGTCGATCCCCGACCTCGTGGGCGTCGACGAGTTCGCGGAGCTGCTCGGCGTCAACCGGGCCCGCTTCTACCAGCTGCGCGACCGGCCCGACCTCGGGTTCCCGGGCCCGGTCGCCCGGGGCGTGTACCTGCGGGCCTCGGCGGAGCAGTACGCGCAGGACCGCGCCCGCCGGCTGGGGCGCCAGGCCGCCACCGAGGGCTGACCGTCGTCGATCGGCAAGTCACTCGCTCCACCTGCGGGGCTTGAGCCCGTTCATCGAACATCGCCGGACCACCTCGACCTCGACGCACCGGGCTGACCCGCTGCGTACGGGGCAGGGCGTCGGTCAGCCGATGGTCGAGATCGCTGTCGACCTGTGGCCGGCGGACGTGGACCTCGAACCGATGTGCGCAGCCCTGGCCCGCTGACACCGTCGATCATGCCCGGCGCCGGCCCACGGCGCTCGCCTGATCGGAGATCCTCATGACCGGCTCGCTCGCCGACCTCGGATACGGCCTCTCGATCGTCGGGTACGGCCTCTCGGCGATCGGGCCGGGGATCGGCGTCGGCCTCGTCTTCGCCGCCTTCATCAACGCCGTGGCCCGCCAGCCGGAGGCCCGCGGCCAACTGCAGGGCATCGCGTTCATCGGCTTCGCGCTGTCCGAGGCGCTCGCCATCCTCGGCCTGGTGCTCGTCTTCGCCCAGTAGGGACAACAGAGGCAAACCGCCCTGATGATCGCTAGGCTCCGTGGTCGATGCACCCCGCCCCCACCGGCAGCGCTGTCCCGGGCCCTGACCTGCCCGGGATCCTGCCGGGGGTGCTCCGGTCCGGGCTGCTCCCGCCGGAACCGCCGGTGAGCACCGGCGCCTGGCACACGGCCCGCGACCGGGCGGCCGACGTCGGCTGTGTCGTGGTAGCCGCCGCCATCGCGTTCCTCGTGTTCATGCCGCCGCCCGGCCCCGGCTCGCTCGGCCTGCCGGACGCCCCGCCGCTGGTGAACCTGGCGGCCGGCGCTCTCTCGTGGCTGTCGCTGTGGTGGCGGCGCCGGTGGCCCGTCCCGCTGGCCGTCGCGCTCGTCCTGGGTGCGGTGCTGGTGCCGACGGTCGTCGGGGCCGCGGCGCTCGCGCTGTTCACCGTGGCCGTGCACCGGCGCGCCGCCGTCACCGCGGCAGTGACCCTGCTGGCCGTGGTGGCGGGACTGGTGCAGCACCGGCTGCACCCCATCGACCCCGACACGCCCGTCACGTACTGGGTCACGTGCGGCATCCACGCACTCGTGTGCCTGCTCGCCGCGACGTGGGGCGTCACCGTGCGAGCCCGCAGGCAGCTGGTGCTGTCGCTGGCCGAGCGCACCCGCCGGGCGGAGGCCGACCAGCAAGAGCGCATCCGGCAGGCGAGGCAGCGCGAGCGCGAACGCATCTCCCGGGAGATGCACGACGTGCTGGCCCACCGGCTCTCGCTGCTGAGCATGCACGCCGGAGCACTGGAGTTCCGGCCCGACGCCTCACCCGAGACGGTGGCCGAGGCGGCCGGGGTGATCCGGGCCAGCGCGCACCAGTCGCTGGTCGACCTGCGGGAGATCCTCGCCGTACTGCGCGCGGCCGACCACGACGACGACACCGACCGCGACACCGACGGCGACGCCCTGCACCCCCAGCCCGGCCTCCACGGCCTCGGCCTGCTGGTCGAGGAGACCCGCCGGGCCGGCACCGTCGTCACGGTCCGCGACGAGGTCACGGCCGCGGACGCCGTGCCGGCGGTCCTCGGCCGCACCGCATTCCGGGTGGCGCAGGAAGGCCTCACCAACGCGCGCAAGCACGCCCCGGGCGCGCCCGTCGCCGTCTCGCTGACCGGCGGCCCGGGCGACGGGCTCACCGTCGCGATCTGCAACCGGCTCGCCGAGGGCGCACCGGCCCCAGAGGTGCCGGGTTCCGGAACGGGCCTGGTCGGGCTGGCCGAGCGCGCCGTGCTGGCCGGTGGGCGCCTCGAGCACGGGCCGACGGCCCATGGCGAGTACCGCCTGTGCGTGTGGCTGCCGTGGCCGGCGTGACGGAACCCGCGACGGGCCGGGCAGGGCCGGTCCGGGTGCTCGTAGTGGACGACGATCCCCTGGTGCGTTCCGCGCTGCACACGATGCTGGGCGGTACCCCGCTCGTCGAGATCGTCGGGCAGGCCGCCGACGGGACGCACGTCCCCGCCGCCGTCGCCGCCCACGACCCGCAGGTGGTGCTCATGGACATCCGGATGCCGGTGGTCGACGGCCTCGCCGCCACCGCGGCGCTGCGCGCCCGCCCGGACGCGCCCGAGGTCATCATCCTGACCACCTTCGACACCGACGACCACGTCCTGCGCGCCCTGCGGGCCGGAGCGGCGGGGTTCGTCCTGAAGGACACGCCACCGGCGCGCATCCTCGACGCCATCCTGCGCGTCGCGGACGGCGAGACGATGCTCTCGCCCTCGGTGCTGCGACAGCTGGTCGACCACGTCACCACCGGCGAGGGCGCACGGCGGCACCGGGCCGCCGAGCGGCTCGACCGGCTCACGACGCGGGAGCGTGAGGTCGCCACCAGGATCGGCGAGGGACTCACCAACGCCGAGATCGCCGCGAGCCTCCACATGAGCGTCGCGACGGTGAAGGCCCACATCACGCGCATCCTCACCGCCCTCGGCCTGAACAACCGGGTGCAGATCGCCCTCCTCGCCCACGACGCCGCCCCCGGCGGCGACAGTCCGACGACCGGGCGCACCCGGAACCCGAGGTAACTGCGGCCTGGTGTAGCAGCAACACCGGTCGCCGACGCTGGGACGGGTTCCTGCAGCGGGCCGTGTACCCGGTGCGGGAGGAGCGCGGCGAGGTCGTCGTCGACCTCTGACTTGCGCCCCACCCGGTCCGGGGACGAGCTCAGTGGTGTTTCGCGCGATCCACCGTGACCTGCAGCGCCTCCAGCAGGGCACGCGCCGAGTCGAGGCTCAGCTCCACCGCCACCCGGGCACCGGGGCCGCGGTCGGGGTTGAGGAAGTCGATGTTCACCGTGTGCGCGTCGGGGGCGTGCACGGGGTGGTCGTAGTAGACGGTCGCCGTCCGCAGCGGGAACCAGCCGTCGGGACCCTTCCCGCTGCTGGCCGCGACGTCGATCTTCTCGGTGCTGTAGGTGCACATGGCCGGGTCAGGCCTTTCCGGACAGGTGGGTGGCGAAGAAGGCCTCCACGCGCTGCCAGCCGTCGATCGCGGCCGCGACCCGGTAGGCCGGCCGGTCCACCGCGAAGAAGGCGTGCCCGGCGTCGTCGTAGCGGTGGAACTCGTACTCCTTGCCGTGGGTCTGCAGCAGCTTCTCCAGCTCGTCGACCTGGTCGGGCGACGGGTTGGAGTCCTCGTTGCCGAACAGCCCCAGCACCGGGGCGCGCAGCTCGGCGATCCGGTCGGCCAGCGGCTGTACCCGCCACGGGAAGCCCTCGGGCGGCGTGCCCACGACGAACGCGCCGTAGCAGTCGACCGCGCCCTGGATGTCCAGCTCCAGCGCGGTCAGGAACGCCTGGCGCCCACCGGAGCAGTACCCGATGGTGCCGACCTTGCCGTTGGACGTGGGCAGGGCGCGCAGCCACCGCACCGCACCCGCGGCGTCACCGACGAACCGGGCGTCCGGCACGCCGCCGTTGGCCCGCGCGGCGGCAGCGGCGTCGTCCGGCTCCGCGCCGGGGGCCTCGCGGCTGTAGAGGTTCACGCAGATGGCGTTGTAGCCCCGGACGGCGAACCGCCGCACGATCTCCTTGCTCTCGCGGTCGTAGCCGGGCATGTGGTGGATCACCAGTACGCCCCCACGGCTCCCGCCGTCCATCGGACGCGCGGCGTAGGCCTCGATCTCATCGTTGTCGGCACCCTGGATGCCCACCGTTTCGGCGAGCACGGCGTCATAGCGCACGGAGGTCTTCTCCTCTGATCGTCGGGATCCGACGGACGCCGGATCCCGACCCCTTCATACCGCCGCAAGCAGTCATCCGGCTGCGGTGGGCCCTGGCATCCGGGACAGGCCCCGCGACCAGGCGTGGAGGAATGTCCTGAGTGTCCATTGTGGCTACTTCAGGGGCAGCGCCGCGCACGCGCCCGGGTAGAGCTCGCGGTAGGCGGCGACCCGCCCGAACGGGGTGACCACCGACTCGGCCTGCAGCACGGCGTGGACGATCGCCCGGGCGAAGGCGCGCTCCGCTGCCGCCAGCACGGCAGGCAGCGGGTCGTCCGGACCGCCGCCATCGTCGCTGCCCGGCACGGACACCGCGAACACGGTGTCGCCGTCGGTGCGGCTGTGCACCGGGGATATCGCACGGGCCATCCCCCGCTGCCCGGCGGCCGCCAGCCGGTGGACGGCTGCGGCGTCGAGCGGGGCGTCGGTGGCGACGGCTCCGATCACCGTGTTGGGGCCGAGCGCCGGGTCGGGCCCGGTCCCCGGGACGGGCAGGGCGAGCCCGGTCCGCGCCCGGCCCGGTTCCGCGAGGCGGCGCTGCGCCGCGGTGTGCTCCGCGGCCGACGGGGTGGCGAGGGGGAACTCGCCGTCGGCCCCGAGACCGAGCGCGTACGGGAGCCCGGTGGCCGGGTCGAGCGTGGAGCCGTGGGCGTTCACCGCGGCGAGCGCGCCGACCACGGTGCCGCCGGGCAGCACGGCGCTCGCCGTCCCGATCCCGCCCTTCAGCTCCGCGGTGACCGCCCCGGTACCGGCCCCGACGCAGCCCTGCGCCACCGGTGCGAACGCGGGCGAGTCCGCCGCCGCCTGCGCCGCACGCCGACCGAACGCGGCGTCGGGCCGGGCGCCGAACTCCCCTCCCCGGCCCAGGTCGTACAGCGCCGCCGCCGGCACCAGCGGGAGCAGGAGCCCCGGCTGGGCGGCCACCACCCGGGTACCCCGGCCGTCGGCGGCGAGCCACTCCAGCACCCCGGCCGCCGCCGCGAGGCCGTAGGCGCTCCCGCCGGTGAGCACCACGGCGTGCGCCGACGCCCCGCCGGCCCGCAGGTCCAGCGCCGCGGTGTCCCGCGTGGCCGGACCGCCACCGATCACCTCGACGGCGGTCGGGGCGCCCGACGGCGGGAGCAGCACCACGGTGGTGCCGGTGAGGAAGCCCTCCCCCACGCGCGTGTCGTGCCCGATCCGGACGCCGGGGACGTCGGTGATCGCGTTGTACGGGCCGGGGACGGTACCGGCAGGCGAGGATCTCCGAGTCATACCTGCTCCCGGTCGGGCAGCTGCGGGACCGCGGCGAGCAGCCGCCGGGTGTAGGGGTGGGACGGCGCGGCCAGCACGTCGGCGGTCCGGCCGCGCTCGACGACCCCACCTTCGTGCAGCACCATGATCTGCTCGCACAGCCGGTGCATCGCGCCGATGTCGTGCGAGACGAGCACCAGCGCCAGTCCGAGGTCGGCGGCCAGCCCCCGCAGCAGGTCCATGACCTGCCCGCGCACCGCGACGTCGAGCGCCGAGAGCGGCTCGTCCCCGACCAGCACGCGCGGTCCGGGGGCGAGTGCGCGGGCGATCGCGATCCGCTGCCGCTGGCCACCGGAGAACTCGTGCGGGTACCGGTCCTTGGCCGGTCCCGGCTCCAGCCCGACGGCACCGAGCAGCTCGGCGACCCGCGCCGCGTGGTCGCCCGGCACGTCGAGGCACTCGAGGGGTTCCGCCACGATGTCGGCCACCCGCATCCGCGGGTCGAGGGAGGCGAACGGGTCCTGCAGCACGACCTGCACCTCCCGCCGGAACCACCGCAGCGTCCGCGGCGGTCCGGGCTCAACCGCACGACCGCGGTAGCTGACCGCTCCCGCGTCGGCCCGGTCCAGTGCCAGCAGCAGCCGGACCAGCGTGGACTTGCCCGACCCCGACTCACCGACGATCCCGACGCTGCCGCCGGCGGCCAGCTCCAGGTCGACCCCGCGCAGGGCGTGGCGGACCGGGCGCCTGTGCAGGAGCCGCTGCCGGGGCAGGGGGTAGTGCCGGTGCAGTGCCTCGGCGCGCAGCAGCACGTCCGCGCTCCCCGCAGCCTCGCCGTCCACCGCTGTCTCCCCTCCGGCGTCCCCGCTCACGATCCCTGCCCCACGGTCCCGACGGGTGCTGGGGCCTGCCAGCTCGTGCGCCGCGCCGCCGCGACCAGCGCCTGCGTCACCGGGTCCCGCGGCTGGTGCAGCACCTGCTCCACCGGGCCGTACTCGCGGACCCGACCGTCGGCCAGCACCGCCACCCGCCGGGCGATCTGCGCGACCACGGCGAGGTCGTGGCTGATGAACAGGAGGGCGGTGCCGCGGCGGCGCACCAGGTCGTCGAGCAGCCCCAGCACCTCGGCCTGGACGGTGACGTCGAGCGCGGTGGTGGGCTCGTCGGCGATCAGCAGGTCGGGCTCCCCCGCGAGCGCGATCGCGATGCCCACCCGCTGGCGCTGGCCGCCGGAGAGCTGGTGCGGGTAGGCGCGGACCAGCACCTCCGGGTCGGGCAGCCCCACCGTGGCGGCCAGCTCGACGGCCCGGCGGGCCGCGGCGGACCGGGAGGCGCCGGTGAGCCGGCGCACCGGTCCGGCGATCTGCGCGCCGACCCGCATCAGCGGGTCCAGCGCCGTCGCCGGCTCCTGGAACACCATCCCGATCCGGCTGCCCCGCACCCGGGCCAGCTCGCGGTCCGAGCCGCCGGCGAGCTCGCTCCCGGCCAGCCGGACGCTGCCGCTGACCGTGGCACCGTCGGGCAGCAGACCGATCGCGGCGAGCGCGGTGAGCGACTTCCCCGACCCGGAGGCGCCGATCAGGCCGAGCCGCTCTCCCGCGTCGAGGCGGAGCGAGACGTCGTCCACCACGGCCCGGCCGCCGAAGCGGACGGTCAGGCCCTCGATCTCCAGCAGCGCCGTCACGGCAGCACCTCCACGGCGGGCGCCGCCTGCCCCGGCAACCGCATCCTCGGGTCGATGGCGTCGCGCAGTGCGTCGCCGAGGAGGGTGAACCCGAGCACGACGACGGCGATCGCGCACCCCGGCCAGACCACCACCAGCGGGTGCACGGTGACGTACTGCTGCAGGTCCTGCAGCATCCGTCCCCAGGACGGGGTGGGCGGCGGGGTGCCGAACCCGAGGTAGGACAGCGCCGCCTCGGCGAGCACCGCCAGCGCGAGCACGAGCGAGAGCTGCACGACGAGCACGGGCGCGACGTTCGGCAGTACGTGGCGACGGACGATGCGCCCGGTGCCCGCCCCGGCCACCTCCGCGGCCAGCACGTAGTCGGCGCCGAGCACCGAGGTCATCTCCGCCCGCGCGACGCGGGCGACGTTCACGCCGGTGCCGATGCCGATGGCGACGACCGCCGTCCACACCGAGCCGCCGTAGACCGCGGCCAGCACCATCGCGAGCAGCAGCGTCGGCAGCGCCACCAGCACGTCGATCAGGTGCGCGACCACCTCGCCACCGTGGCGGGGGACGGCGGCGAGCACGGCGAGGCCCACCCCCACGACGGCGGCCACCACGGTGGCGGTGGCCGCGGTGAACGCCGTGACCCGGGCGCCCGCCAGCAGCTGGCTCGCCAGGTCGCGGCCGCTGCCGTCGGTGCCGAGCAGGTGCCCGCCCGAGAGCGGTGGCAGCCACGTGGAGGCCGGGTCGACCAGCGTCGGGTCGAACGGAGTCCACACCAGCGACACCAGCGCGCCGAGCACGAGCAGCGCCACCACGACGGCGCCCGCGAGGCCGGTGGGGCTGCGCAGCACCCGGCGCGTCACCGGCTCACCCGCAGCCGGGGGTCGATCAGGCGGTGGGCCACGTCGACGAGGAAGCCGATCGTGAGCACCGCCCCGGTGAGCAGCAGCACCTCACCCTGCACCTTCACCAGGTCGCGGTTGCCGACGTCGGTGAGCAGCATCTGCCCCACTCCCGGCAGCGCGAACACCGCCTCGACGACGACCGCCCCCACCAGCAACGCGGCCACCTGCAGTCCCAGGATCGACACGACCGGCAGCGCCGCGTTGCGCAGGCCGTGGCGCAGCAGCGCTCCCGTCCGGGTCAGGCCGGTGGCCCGGGCGGTGCGCAGGAAGTCCTGGTTCAGCACGCCGAGGGTGGCCGACCGCACGAACCGCAGCAGCACCGCGCCCTCGGCCAGAGCCAGCGTGACGGCAGGCAGCACCAGGCTGCGCACGGCCCGCACGGGCTGCTCCCAGCCCGCGGTGGGGAACCCCTGCGCGGGGAGCCAGCGCAGCCACACCGCGAACACGATCGCCAGCACCAGGCCCACCCACAGCGTCGGCAGCGCGATGCCCAGCTGGCTGCCGACCGAGATGACGACGCCGAGCCGCCGCCGGTGCGCGATCGCGGCGAGGACCCCGAGCGGGACCGCCACCAGCACCGACAGCAGCATGGCCACGGCGACCAGCGGCGCCGTGACCGTCAGCTTCTCGCCCAGCTCCGCCGACACCGACACGCCGCTCAGGGCCGAGGTGCCGAAGTCGCCGGCGAGCACGCCCCCGACCCAGGTGGCGTACTGCACGGCCAGCGGCCGGTCCGTGCCCAGCTCGTGGCGCAGCGACGCGACCTGCGCCGGCGTCGCCTGCACCCCGGCGATCACCTGGGCCATGTCCCCGGACAGCAGCTGCAGCAGGAGGAAGATCAGCACGCTCGCCGCGAACAGCGACGCCGCGAACAGCGCGGTGCGACGCACCAGGAACACGACCACGGCTGCCTCGCTACTGCGCGGCCGAGGCCGTGACCTGCGCGAGGTCGAGCCGTGAGTTCGTCTCCCTCGTGGGGAACCCGGTGACGCCCGCGCGGAGCACGACGAGGCTGGTCGGGCTGTAGAGCCAGTCGCTCACCGCGTCCTCGGAGATCTTCCGCGCGACCTGCCGGTACAGCCCGTCGCGCTCGGCATCGCTCGCGGCGGTCGACGCCTGGTCGGCCCACTGCTGGACCTGCGCGTCGGAGTAGCGCCAGTAGTAGTCCGGGTTCGCGTAGTTCCCGATGTCGCGCGCCTCGGCGTGGTCGACGATCGACAGGTCGTAGTCCGCCTTCGTGTAGACGCGGTCGAGCCAGGTCGCGAACTCCACCGGCTCGTAGCGCACCCGGATCCCCACCTGCCCGAGCTGCGACGCCACGTACTCGCCGATCCTCGCGGAGTAGATGTTCGGCACCACGAGGGTCAGGTCCAGCCCCGACCCGAACCCGGTCTCGGCGAGCAGCGCCTTCGCCGCCGGGGGGTCGTAGGGGTCGATGGAGGTGAGCCCGGCGTCGAACCACGGGTCGGTGGGCGCGACGCCGCTGCCGATGCGCTGCCCCTTGCCTGCCAGTGCCACGCGGATCAGGCCGTCCTTGTCGATCGCCTGCCGGATCGCGTGGCGCACGCGTACGTCGGCGAGCGGGCCGCGGCCGTTGTTGATGCCCAGCACGAACTTGTCGCTGGTGACGCCCTCGGCGACCGTGAAGTCGGGGCCCTGGAACTGGGACAGGAGCGTGGGGTCGGGCCCGGTCTCCACGTCGGTCTCGCCGGTGAGCTGGGCGTTGTTGGCGGCGGTGGTGTCGGGGATGTAGTGCAGCACCACGCCGGAGAGGTTCGCGGGCTGTCCCCAGTAGTGCTCGTTGCGCGCCAGCGTGATGGACGACCCGCGCTGCCAGGAGCGGATCACGAACGGCCCGCTGCCGTTGGCGGTGCCGGCGAGCGTGGCAGGGTCGGTGCCCTGCTTCAGCACCGCGGCGGCGCGGTCGGTGAGGGCGTAGGTGAAGTTGGCGTCGCGACGCGAGAGCGTGATCACGACGGTGTGCGGGTCGGGGGCGTCGACGCCGGTGACCGCGGCGAAGTCCGCCTTGTTCGGGTTCTTCGACTCCGGTGCGATCACGTTCCGGTAGGACCACACGACGTCGGCGGACGTGAGCGGGGAGCCGTCGGCGAAGGTGAGACCGTCGTGCAGCCGGAACGTGTAGGTGAGCCCGTCGGGGGACGTGCTGACGTCCTGCGCGAGCAGCGGCACGATCGCGCCGCCGGCGTCGCGGGTGAGCAGCCCCTCGTAGACGTTGTCGAGCAGGAGCTGGGAGATCGCGGCGCCCGCCACGCTGGTGATGTCGAGGCTGGTCGGCTCCAGCACCAGCCGCACGTCGAGCGTGGTGTCGGCCGCCGGGGCGCCCGCCCCGCCCGACTCCGCACCGCTGCAGGCGACCGCCAGCACAGCGGCCGCGAGCAGCAGGGGGACGAGTCGTCTGACCCGGATCACGGACTCTCCTTACGGGGTGGGGACGGACGTGACCGCCGCGACGAACCGGAGCAGCTCGGCGTGGACCTCGCCGCGGTCCAGCTCGTGCAGGACGTTGTGCCGGTCACCCGGGTACACGACGACCCGCGCGCGGGGCAGCAGCTCACCCACGGCCACCGCGCCCGCCGCCGGGGCGATGTCGTCCTCGGCGCCGTGCAGCAGCAGCACCGGGAGGTGGTCGAGCGCACCGTCGGTGACCGCGGCGCGGGTGCGCGCCCCCGCCGCGGTGAGTGCCGCGAGGGTCTGCGGGCGCAGGCCGCCGTCCCACACCAGTGGGTCCTCGCGCACAAGCCTGGCCTGCTCGGGGTCGCGTACCAGCTCGGACGGGTCCTTGCGCAGCTCCATCGGGTCGACCCCGGACGCGAGGAGTGCGCTCAGCCCCTGTCCGCCGTCGAGCAGCGAGGAACCGGCCAGTACGAGCCCCGCGGTGTCGGCGGCGGGATCGGCAGCCGGACCGCTGACGGTGCCGGTGCGGATCTCCCCGACCAGCAGCGTGGCCACGGTCGCGCCGAGCGAGTGCCCGGCCACCACCACCGGGACCCGGGGCCACGCCGACCGGGCCTTGGTGAGCAGGGTCTCGGCGTCGGCCACGAGATCGTCGACGCTCTCGACGAGGACCCGCTCGCCGTCGCTGTAGCCGTGGCCGGCCTGGTCGAGCGCCCACGTCCCGACGCCCATCTCCGCCGCCGCCTCCGCGAGCGGGCCGTACTGCCCGCTGTGCTCACCGAGGCCGTGCAGCAGCACCAGCAGGGCCACCGGACGGCCGCCCGGCTCCCAGCGCCGGAAGTGGATCCTGCCCCGGCGCCCCGCGAACCAACCCCTGATCATGCCGATCCCCCCAGTGTCGATCTGTGTGTCGAGCCACCATGTGCCGGGGCGCCCGATCCGGCCAGCGCTGACTCGAGATCGGCGAGCAGGTCGTCGATGCCCTCGATGCCCACCGACAGCCGGATCAGGCCGGGCGTCACGCCCGACGCCCGTTGCTGCTCGGGGTCCAGCTGCGCATGGGTGGTGGAGGCGGGGTGGATCGCGAGGCTGCGGACGTCGCCGATGTTGGCGAGGTGGCTGAACAGCGTCAACCCGTCCACGAACCGCCTGCCGGCGTCCCGGCCGCCCTCGATCTCGAACGCCACGACCGCACCCGCGCCCTGGGGCAGGTAGTGCCGGGCCCGGTCGGACCAGCGGCTCGACGCGACCCCGGGGTAGTGCACGCGGCGCACCTGCGGGTGGCGTTCGAGCCACTGCGCCACGGCCGTCGCGTTGGCGCAGTGCCGCGCGAGCCGCAGGTCCAGCGTCTCGAGGCCCTGCAGGAGCAGGAAGCTGTTGAACGGGGAGACCGCCGGGCCGAGGTCACGCAGGAGCCGGGTGCGCAGCCGCATCGAGAAGGCCAGGCCGTCGCCGGAGAACGCGTCCCAGAACGACAGTCCCTGGTAGGTCGGGTCGGGGGTGGTGAGGCCGGGCCAGCGAGCGGGGTCGGCGCCGAAGTCGAACCGCCCGCCGTCCACCACGACCCCGCCGATCGCCGTGCCGTGGCCCGCCAGGAACTTGGTGGTGGAGTGCACCACGACGTCGGCACCGTGCTCGAACGGCCGCAGCAGGTAGGGCGTGGGCACGGTGTTGTCCACCACGAGCGGCACGCCGGCGTCGTGGGCCACCTCGGCCACCCCGGCGACGTCGAGGACGTTGCCCAGGGGGTTGCCGATGCTCTCGCCGAACAGGGCCCGGGTGCGCGGGGTGACCGCCGCCCGCCACGCGACGAGGTCGTCGGGATCCTCGACGAAGCTGACGGCGATCCCGAGGTCGGCGAAGGTGTGCGCGAGCAGGGTGTGGCTGCCGCCGTAGAGCGCGGCCGCGGCCACGATGTGGTCACCGGCCCTGGCCAGGTTGAGCAGGGCCAGTGCCGTGGCCGCCTGGCCGCTGCCCAGCGCCACCGCGGCCGTGCCGCCCTCCAGCGCCGCCATCCGCTCCTCCACCACGGCGGTGGTGGGGTTGGAGAGGCGGGTGTAGGCGTGCGACGCCAGGTCGCGGAGGGCGAACGCGTCGGCGGCGTGCTCGGAGTCGGTGAAGACGTAGGACGTGGTCTGGTAGATCGGGACGGCCCTCGCCCGGGTGGCCGGGTCGCTGCTGGTCCCCGCGTGCACCTGCCGGGTGGAGAAGGACCAACGTGGCGCCGGGGCCGTCACGCCTGCCGGGCCAGCACGTCGGCCCACCACTTCTGCGCCACCCGCGGGTGCGACCGCAGCCAGCCCACCAGCGCGTTCTCGCCGAACGCGGCGAGCAGCGGGTTGTCCGGGTCGGCACTCACCCCGGTGGCCGCGGCGGCCAGCTGCGGAGGCAGGTCCAGTGGCGCGACGACGGCGTCGAGACGCGGGCCGAGGAAGAAGGGAACGGAGTAGCGGTCCACCCCGGCGGCCGGGCTGAGGACGCGGTGCCGGGTGGCCGTCAGGTAGCCCTGGGTGGCGATCTCCAGCATCTCGCCGATGTTCACCACGAACGCGCCCGGCATCGGGGCCGCGTCGATCCAGCCCCCGCCGGGGGCCAGCACCTGCAGGCCTCCGACCTCGTCCTGCTGCAGCAGGGTGAGGTAGCCGTAGTCCTTGTGCGCGCCGACGCCCTGGTCGTCGGCGGGTGTGGGCCGGCCCGGGTAGTGCACGATCTTCACATGCAGTGAGGACTCGTCGTCGAACCAGGCGTCGAAGTACGCCTCGTCCTGCCCGAGCGCGACGGAGAGCGCCCGCAGCACCTCCCTGGTCACCCGCAGCGCCTCGTCCTGCCAGGTGAGGACGCGCTCCCGCAGGTCGGGCAGCGCTGACGGCCACTGGTTGGGGCCGATCAGGCGTACCCAGTCCGGGTCGCCGGGGCGGGTGTCCACGGCGGCGCGCTCGGGACCGATGTCGATCTGCTCGCGCCAGTCCGCGTTGCCCCCGGTCTGCTCGGTGCCGACGCGGGTGTACCCGCGGAACTGCGGGGAGTGGATGTTCTCGATCTCCAGCCGCTGCTCGACGGGCAACGCGAAGAACTCCTTCGCGGCGTCCAGGATCCCGTCGGTGACCGCCTCCGGCACGCCGTGGCCCGTGACGTAGAAGAACCCGACCTCGTGTGCCGCCCGGCGCAGCTCGGTCAGGAACGCCTCCCGGTCGGCCGTCGGGTCCCGGAACCGCGACAGGTCGACGACCGGCAGGGTGGCGCCCTCGACGGGGGGCACGGTCACGTTCTCTGTCATGGGACGACCTCGTCAGGAGTGGGGACGGACGACACGGCGACCACCGCCGGGGGCCGGGGCGGACGTGGCGGGCGGCGGGTCAGCGACAGGCCTGGTCGAACTGATCGCCGCGGCGGCCTGCCCAGACGGGCTCGAGCAGCGCGCCGCGCGTCCCGCCTGCCGAGGTCATGGGGCGATGAAACCATGACGATGCGTCAACAACCATGACCATTCCGGCGTTGTGACCGACGCCGCTCTCCGGCACCGGGACGCGCCCCGGCAGCGACCTCCACGACGGGTGACCCACCGGACGAACTCCCGCCGTCCAGCCGTCCCGATGGGCTAACAGGGGGGACGTCACCGCTCGCCCGGGCGGCCCGGGAAGCGCGGGACGGGAAGAATCGAGCCGTGGTCACCCCATCGTCTCGTGGTTCGGAGAACCCCGCACCGTCGTCGGTGCGCCGCTGGCGACGGCGGCTGGCCGACGAGCGTGAGGAGGCGAAGGTCTACCGCGACCTCGCCACCCGCCGGAGCGGGGAGGAACGGCAGATCCTGCTCGGGCTGGCCGAGGCCGAGGAACGGCACGCCGCGCACTGGGCCGGCCTGCTCGGCGACGACGCGGGACGGGTCCGGCGCGGGGCCGCCCGGATGCGGCTGCTGGCGTTCCTGGCGCGCCGGTTCGGCTCGGTGTTCGTGCTGGCGCTCGCGCAACGCGCCGAGACCCGGTCGCCCTACCGGTCCGACGCCGACGCCACGGCAGCCATGGCCGCCGACGAACGGGTCCACGAAGAGGTGGTCCGCGGGCTGGCGGCCCGCGGCCGGGCCCGCGTGTCGGGCACCTTCCGCGCCGCCGTCTTCGGCGCCAATGACGGTCTGGTCAGCAACCTCGCCCTCGTGCTCGGGGTGATCGGCGGCGGCGCCTCACCGCCCACCGTGGTGCTCACCGGCGTGGCCGGGCTGCTCGCGGGGGCGCTGTCGATGGGCGCCGGGGAGTACGTGTCCGTGCGCTCGCAGCGCGAGCTCCTCGCCGCATCCTCGCCCGACGTCCGCGACGCCCACGCCATCCTGCGCGAGCTCGACGTCAACGCCAACGAGCTCGCGCTCGTGTACCGGGCCCGCGGGGTGCCGCCCGAGGAGGCCCACCGCCGGGCCGCGGCGGTGCTGCGCAGCGACGACCCCTCGTCGGCGGCCCTGGTCGCCGACCAGGTCCAGGGCGAGGACGGCTACGACGTGGTGGGCACCGGCGTGGGTGCCGCCCTGTCGAGCTTCTGCTTCTTCGCCTCCGGAGCGGCCGTTCCCGTGCTGCCGTTCCTGTTCGGGCTCAGCGGGGTGGCCGCACTCGCCGTCGCCGGGCTGCTCGTCGGGCTCGCCCTGCTGCTCACCGGCGCCACCGTGGGCGTGCTGTCCGGCGGTCCGCCACTGCGCCGGGCACTGCGGCAGCTCGCGATCGGCGCGGGCGCGGCCGCCACCACCTACGGGCTCGGCCTGCTCGTCGGTGCCGCGGTGGGCTGACCCGCGGTCCGATCCGGATCACGCTGGCGAACCGGCGCGATCGGAGCGAAGCTCGGACGCACCGAGATCGGGCCGGCCGAGATCCGGGCGGGCCCGACCTCGTCGCGACGTCCCCGACCGGAAGGCAGCACCGTGAGCTTCGCGTTCGGCATCTTCGACTCGTTCGACCTCGGTGACGCCACCCCGGGCGCCGTGCTCACGAACCGGCTGGACCTCGCCGTGGCCGCCGAGGCGGCCGGGATCGACCACTACCACGTGACCGAGCACCACGGCACGCCGCTGTCGGTGTGCCCGTCCCCCAACCTGTTCCTCGCCGCGCTGAGCCAGCGCACGTCCACGATGCGCATCGGAGCGCTGGTCAACGTGCTGCCGATCTACGATCCGCTCCGGCTGGCCGAGGAGATCGCCGTCCTCGACCAGCTCTGCGCCGGACGGCTCGACCTGGGTGTCGGCCGCGGGGTCAGCCCCTACGAGCTGGGCTACTTCGGCGTGTCCGACGAGGACTCCCGTGCACTGTTCACCGAGACGCTCGGCGTGGTCACCGCCGCGCTGGCGACCGGGCGCATGAGCCACCGGGGCGAGCGCCTGCGCGACTACGACGTCGAGCTGTCGGTCCGTCCCGTGCAGCTCCCCCACCCGCCGCTCTGGTACGCCTCCAGCAACGCCGGCACCGCGGGGTGGGCGGGCACCAACGACGTCAACTTCGTCGGCCGGTGGAACGACGGCTCCTTCATCTCCACCGCCGAGACGTTCTGGAACGCCTGGGAGAGCCGTCCCACCCGGGCAGGCGGCCCGCCCCGGATCGGGGTGGCCGCCACCGTCCACATCGGGGCCACCGACGAGGAGGCGCTCGACCGCTACCACAAGGCCCACGCGGTCTACGCCCGTCAGCTCACCAAGCTCTGGCACGACCACGACGACCACCGGGCCGACGCCATGGCCGACGCCGAGGCCGGCCTCCGCCGCGGCGCGGCGCTGGTCGGCTCGCCGCAGACCGTCCGCGACCTCGTTCTGGAACAGGTCGAGCGCGCGGAGGTCAACTACGTCGAGGCGACCCTCGCCTTCGGCGATCTCACCCCGGCCGAGGCCACCGCGAACCTCGACGCGTTCACGGAGGTGGTGGTACCCGCCGTGCGCGCGGCCACGGCCGGGCGCGAGCACGTCCGCGACGCCCGGTGAGCCGAGCGGTCCTCGGTCCCGGCGGCCATCATGGGACGGGCCGCACCGCCCTCCGATCGGAGCTCGACGTGACCACCTCCCCACCGGCCCCTGTCCGGCAGCTGCTCGATGCCGCCAACCGCGGGGACGTCGACGGGTTCCTGAGCAGCTTCACCGCCGACGGGGTGGTGGACGACTGGGGGCGGGAGTTCCGCGGTTCCTCGGAGATCCGGTCGTGGAGCGACGCCGAGTTCATCGGGGTCCGGGTGTCGCTGACCCCGACCGGTGTGGTCGAGCGGGACGGGGTCGTGACGGTCACCGCGCAGGTCGGCGGCGACGGTTTCACCGGCCCGAGCCAGTTCTCGTTCCACCTCCAAGACGGCCTCGTCTCGCGGATGACCATCCGCGCCTGACCGATCCTGCTGGCCACGACGCGTCCGGAGCGCCAGGATGTCCGCCGTGGACCAACCGCCGCAGCCCGAGATCCGCATCGGCGACCGCGAGCGGCGGGAGGTGGACTCCCGGCTCCAGCAGGCGCAGGCCGACGGGATGCTCACTCTCCTCGAGTACGACGAACGAGCCGCCGCCTGCTGGGCGGCGCGCACGCGCAGCGAGCTCGACGCGCTCACCAGCGACCTGCCGCAGTCCGACCAGGCCGAGACCACGGTGCTGCCGGTCGACACCCCCGCGCCCGGCCCCGTGGAAGCGCCCCCCGCCGGCCTGGCCCGGCGAGTCGTCGGCGGTGTGGTCACCGCGGCGCTGGTGGGTACCGGCCTCTACCTCGGCGCCCAGGTGATCACCGCCGACGACGGCGTGTCCGTCTTCGGCAGCGGGGTGGTGCAGGTCGGCGCCGACCAGCAGCGTGTCGAGGTCGGCATGCTGTTCGGCAGCATCCGGGTGGTCGTGCCCGACGACGTGCGCGTGCGCCCGTCGGGCACCGTGATCTTCGGCAGCACGAGGTGCGAGGAGGCCTGCCGCCCCGGCCCGGGCCTCCGCGAGGTGGTGGTGGACGCCGACGGCGGGTTCGGCAGCGTCAACATCATGCGGCAGAGCGAGCTCGACCGCGGCGACTTCGGCGACCGGGACCGCAACTCGGACCGCGACGACGACTCCGACGACGACGATTAGCTGTCATGCCCGGCCGGGTTGTCGACCCGGCTGACTTGATCGCGACGAGATCCGGGTTCTGGCCCCTGGGAGGGCGATGAGCCTCATCTCGCAGAGATTTTGCTGGTTTCGCCGCGCCGCGCCGGTCCTCCCGGGGGATGGCGGTGCGGTCCGCGGTCCGCGGTCCGCGGTGCGTGGTGCGTGGTGCGTGGTGCGTGGCCCAGGGGCCCGCGAGTCGCCCGTTCCCGGTGCGCGAGTCGCCCGGATTCGGCCCGCGAGTCGCCCGCGGCGCGTTCTTGATCAGCGTGAGACGCGGGTTTCGGCCCTTCGCCGGGCGATCAGGCAATGCCACGATCTGCCGCGGGCGGGGTGCGGGCCACCGCCACGAGCGCTGAACGGCCGTCGACCTGCGACGACCAACATCGATTCGAACATGTGTTCGAGTACGATGAAGAGGTGTCGGACAGCCCGCTCATCACCGCCCATCGCCTCCTGGTCGAGGCGATCGACGCGCTGGCCGCAGCTGCTGAGTCCGGCGCCACCGACGACGACCTGCTGTCCGTGCTCACCTTGTGCGAGGGCACGAGCCGGCGATTGGACCGGCTCGTCGTTGCCACCGTGTCCACTCTGGAGCGGCGGGGCACGTTCGCCGAGCGCGGCTACAAGTCGACCCCGGCGGCGTTGGGGGATCTGCTCGGGTGGGAGCGGTTCGAAGCCCGCCAGCGGGTGGTCGCCGCCGAACAGGTCTGCCCGCGGGTGAGCCTCGATGGCACCGCACTACCCGCGAAGCTGCCTGCCACCGCAGCGGTGTTCGCCGCCGGCGCCACGGGCCTGCGGCACGTCGCCGTGATCGCCCGAGTGCTCGCCAGCCCGGCCGCGGAAAGGCTTACGCCCGAGGTGTGGGCCGGTGCGGAAGCCCAGCTCGCCGACAAAGCCGCGGTCTATACGCCGTCGGAGCTGCAGACCTGGGGCACCGCGCTGGTCGAGGCCCTCGACGAGGACGGCGCCGAACCCGACGACCGGCCGCCCGCCCCGGTCAACGAACTGCACCTGATCCGCCACCGCGGGAAGGCGGGCGGCACGCTCAAGGCCCGGTTCGACGACGCCGCGATGTTCGACGCCATCGCCACCGTCATCGACGCCCACGCCCGACCCGCCACCGCCGACGAACACCGCAGCACCGCCCAACGCCAGGCCGACGCCCTCGCCGACGTGTGCGGGTACGTGCTCGACCACGGTGACGTGCCCGCGTGCGGTGGGCGGCGCCCACACCTGACCGTGCTGATCCGGCTCGAAGACCTGGAGAACCGGGCCCGCGCCGCCTGCCTCGACTTCGGGGGCACCTTGTCGCCGGAGTCGTTGCGGATGCTGGCCTGTGACGCGAGGGTCGTGCCCGTGGTGTTGACCGGGAAGGGTCAGCCGCTCGACGTCGGTCGGGTCACCCGCACCATCCCCGACGGGCTGCGCCGTGCCATCGCCGCCCGCGACCGCGGCTGCGCCGGCTGCGGGCGGCCACCATCCTGGTGCGAGGTCCACCACATCAAGGCTTGGCAGGACGGTGGTGACACGGCCCTGCACAACTGCGTGATGTTGTGCCGGGCGTGTCACCGGCTGCAGCACCATTCCGACTGGGAAGTCCGGATCCGCGACGGGTTGCCCGAACTGATCCCACCCGCCTGGATCGACCCGGAGCGAAGACCCCGCAGACGACCACTCCTGCACCTCGCCGCATAAGAGGTCGCGAAGAGAGGCGCAGTCGGCTGAGCCTCTGGTGATCACTGGGGGGCACATGTGCCCGCGCTGCGGTCCTGGCCGGCGACAGCCAGGCCGACACGCCGTCAACAGCGCTCATGACACTACAACTAGCAGCGGCGGCAACGGCGGAGGGATCTCAGCAGGTCCAGGCGCCGGCCCCCCCGCAGCAGGCCGCAGGGGGCCTGCGCCAGGCCTGCCGCCGCTGATGCCTGCCCGAGCCCGCGCCATGGTCACGTATCGCTGTTCAGGGGGCCTGCTTCCGCGTCATGTGACCCTGACGCGGAAGGCTGTCCTGGCAAGGGAGCGTGGTCGCTCGCGCCGCGCGAGTCGCCCGTTTCGCGCTGCAGCCCGGCCCCGCTGGGGGTGGGTGTGCGGGTGGCCGGTCTCGGGGCCTGAGTTGCCGGTCCTGCGGTGCTGGTCCGGCCCCGCAGCGTTGTGGTCCCGTGTCGCTGTTCTGGGGCGTCCCTGAGCGCGATATGTGTCCATGACGCGGGTGGGGGTGCGGGGTCCGGCTCGGTCGCTCGTGAGATACGCGGTCTAGCGGCGACGTGCGCGACCGGGCGCTGGCCAAGACACGACTCCGTCGGGTTCAGCCGAAGGGCTGACCCCGGGCCGTTTGACGGCGACCCGGCCCTGCTCGACGATCGGAGCACGGCCCGCGACTACCGAAACGCCCCATCCCCGGCCGGATGGTGGCCAGGTCGCATCGGGGAGGGTCCCGCCTGGCCGCATGACGGGAGAGATCATGGAGTCAGCTCCTGATCGACGAGTGCAACGGCGTACCGTGCTGGGCACGTTGCTCGTGGCCGGCACATTGCCGCTGGCTCTGGGCGCCTGCAGCA
>NZ_JAAXKY010000081.1 GCF_012911925.1 Pseudonocardia xinjiangensis
GGTGTCAGGAGACCTGGAGCTGGGTCAGGGGGAGGCTGCGTTGCTCCAGCTCCACGTCGAACACCCCCGGCAGGTCGGCCACGAAGCGGAGGGTGGTGGTGGCGCCCGCGGTGACGTAGGCCGTCCGGTCGTAGCCGTGCAGGTGCACCTCGTCGGCCACGTCGCTGGCCACCACGACCTCGACGGTGGACCCCAGGGGCACCGCGAACCGCCGCACGCCGCCGGTGACCGCTCCGCCCGCGACGGCCACCTCCACCCGCTGCACACCGTCGGCCGTGACGGCGGGGGCGGCCGGCCCACTCCCCGCGCTCCCGCATCCGCCGACGGCGAGTGCCGCCACCACGAGCGTCGCGGCCAGGCGCAGGCCGGAGCGCCGGTAGCCGGTGCCGGTGGTCGGGGTCGCCCGGATGCGCACGCGGAAATTCAACCCGTGCTCCCCCGCGCCGTCGCCGGCACCCCGGTGTCCGGCCGCGGTGCGGCAGGATCGGGGTCGTGACCGAGCACCCTTCCGCCCCCGTCCCCGACCGGCTCTTCGACGACGAGCGTGAGCAGCGGTGGCGGGCCCGGTTCACCGCGCCCCGGATGTCGCGGCCGGCCTGGGCGCGGGACGCGCCCGACCGGTCGGTGTACACGTCGAACTCGAGCGGAACCACGGAGGTCTACGTCTGGGACCGCGCCACGGACACGCACCGGCAGGTGACCGACCGGCGCAGCGGCACCCACTCGGCGACCCTCCCGCCGGACGGGGCGGCGGTGTGGTGGTTCGCCGACACCGACGGCGACGAGTTCGGGCACTGGGTCACCGAGCCGTTCGCCGGGCTCCCCGACGGCGATGTCGCCGAACCGGCACTGCCCGGTGTCGAGGACGGCTACCCGGCCGGCCTGGAGATCGGCCGGGCCGTGGTGGCCGTCGGCACCTCCACCGACGACGGGACGAAGATCTGGCTGCGCCGCGGCGACGGGCCCTCCGAGGTGGTCTACACCCACGCCGAGGACGCCGGCGTGGGTGCCCTGTCCGAGGACGAGACACTGCTCGCGATCAGCCACTCCGAGCACGGCGACTCCCGCCACCCCGCCGTGCGGGTGGTCCGGGTGTCCGACGGCACGGCGGTGGCCGAGAAGTCCGACGGCGAGGGCAAGGGCCTCACCCCGCTGGTGTTCGCGCCGGTGCCCGGCGACGGGCGGCTGCTCCTGCTGCACGAGCGGCACGGCCGGGAGGAGCTGCTGGTCTGGGACGTCCTCGCCGGCACGGAGAAGGAGCTGTCGCTCGGCCTGCCCGGCGAACTGGACGCCGACTTCCACCCCGACGGTCGCCACCTGCTGGTCTGGCACACCCACGCCGCCCGCACCCGGCTGCACCGCTACGACCTGGACACGGGCGAGCTGACGGAGCTGTCCGTGGCGCCGGGATGTGTGGGCTCGGCCGAGGTCCGCCCGGACGGCACGGTCGAGTACACCTGCTCGTCGGCGGCCGAACCGTCCGCCGTGCGTGCCCTGCACCCCGACGGCACCGACCGGGTGCTCCTCGCTCCCCCGGGGGAGCCGGCACCGGGGTCGGTGCCCGTGGAGGACCTCTGGGTGGACGGGCCCGGCGGCCGGGTCCACGCGCTGCTCGCGCGCCCGGCCGGCGTGGACGGTCCGGCGCCCACGGTGGTGAGCCTGCACGGCGGCCCCCACGCGGCCGACGAGGACCGGTTCAGCGCGGCGCGTGCGGCGTGGGTGGACGCCGGGTTCCTCGTCGTGGAGGTGAACTACCGCGGCTCCACGGGGTACGGCTCGGCCTGGCGGGACGAGATCGAGGGCCGGCCCGGGCTGACGGAGCTGGAGGACGTGGCCGCCGTGCTCGACCACTGCGTCGCCACCGGGCTCGCCGACGAGAAGCGCTGCGTGGTGGAGGGCTGGTCGTGGGGCGGCTACCTGGCGCTGCTGGCGGCCGGCACGCAGCCGAAGCGCTGGGCGGCGGCGATCGCCGGGGTGCCCGTGGCCGACTACCTCACCGCCTACGCCGACGAGATGGAACAGCTCCGTGCGTTCGACCGGGCCCTGTTCGGCGGGTCGCCGCAGGAGCGGCCGGAGACCTACCGGGCCTCGTCACCGCTGACCTACGTGGACGAGGTGCGGGCGCCCGTGCTCGTGCTGGCGGGGGAGAACGACCCGCGGTGCCCGATCCGGCAGGTGGACAACTACCTGGACGCGCTCGCCGCGCGGAGTCCCGGTGGAGCGGCCGTCGGCAACGGCGAGGTCATCTACGAGGTGAGCCGTTTCGACGCGGGCCACGGCTCGCTCGTCGTGGACGAGACGCTGCGCCACATCGCCACGGAGATCGGCTTCGCGCTCCGCGCGGTGGGGTGACGCGCGTGCGCGGATACGGGTGCCGCAGCAGGCGTATCCGCGCACAGGGGTCAGACGGTTGCGTTCAGCTGCACGTCGACGTTGCCGCGGGTGGCCTTCGAGTACGGGCACAGCTGGTGCGCGGCCTGCACGACCTCGTCGGCCGTGGCCTGGTCGAGTCCGGGCAGGTGGGCGGTGAGGATGACGTTGATCGCCATGCTCGTGTCGTCCTTGCCGATGCCGACGGCGGCGTCGACGGTGGCGTCCTCGCTGACCTGGACGCCCTTGTTCTTGGCGGCGAGACGCATGGCGCCGTGGAAGCAGGCGGCGTAGCCGGCGGCGAAGAGCTGCTCGGGGTTGGTGGCGCCGCCCGGGCCGCCCAGCTCCTTGGGAGCCTTGAGCTCCTGGTCGATGATGCCGTCCGAGGAGCGGACGTGGCCGGTGCGGCCGGTGCCGGTGGAGGTGGCCTCGGCGGTGTAGAGGGGTTCTGGCATGTCGCGCCTTTCGTGGGAGATGTGTCGTGCCCAACGTATCTCCCGGGATCCGGCTCTGTCATGGTCCGGTAGCAGACCCGAAACATCTCAGGGGAACCCTGGGAAGTCGATCCCCGAGGAGGTGGAGCACGTGGCGCTCTGGCGCGTGCATGTCCAGCTGGAGGACCGGCCCGGCCGCCTCGGCGAGCTGGCCACGGCGGTAGGTGCCGCCGGCTGCAACATCATCTCGCTGCACGTCGTCGGCGAGCCCGCCGACGACGGCTCGATCACCGACGAGCTGCTCGTCAAGGTGCCGGAGTCGGCCGACCCGGCCACGCTGGTCGAGGCGGTGGAGAGCGCCGGCATCCCGTGCACCCTGCTGGTGCGCGCCGACGCCACCGAGCTCAGCGACCCGGCCACCACGGCGCTGGCGCTGGCCCGGATGGTCGCGGCCGACCCCGGCAGCGCGCCGCGTGCCGTGGCCACCATGCTGCGCGCCCGGCTGGTCGACCCCGCGGCCGAGGACCACGGTGGGCACACCCACGTCATCAGGGTCGGCGCGCAGCAGCTGCGCCTCGGGCGGGCCTGGCCGTTCACCGCCACCGAGCTCTCCCGGGCGGCGGCGCTGCTGGAGCTCGCCACGCAGCTGGCCATGCGTGCTCCGGCCCGATCGGGGTCACCGGATCAGATCCTGCTGCTGCGCGACGGCTCCCAGGTGCGCATGCGGCCGGTGGATCCCGCCGATGCACCACTGGTCGCAGCGCTGCACGCGCGCTGCGCCCCGGAGTCCCGGCGGTCCCGGTTCCTCAGCCCCACCCGGCAGCTCGCCCCCGGTGAGCTGGAGGTCCTCCTCGGCGAGGCGTCCGGGTCGGCTCGGGCCGTGATCGCGGTCACCGCCGACGGCGGGAGCGCCGTGGGGATCGCGAACCTCGACGGCGACGGGCTCGGCTCGGTGCGCGCCGCCGTGCTGGTGGAGGACGCCTGGCAGGGCCGGGGGCTGGGCACCGCCCTGCTGCGCCGGATCGCCGAGATGGCCGTGGAGCAGGGGGAAGCCGAGCTCACCGGCGTCGCCCGTCCGGACGACCTGGGCGTCACCCGGCTGCTGCGCCGCGCAGGCCTGCGCCCGTCGGCGGAGATCGTGGACGGCGAGGTACGGCTGCGCGCCCCGCTGCCCGCACCGGTCGCCTGAACGCGAGGGGCCCCGGAACCGAACCGGTCCCGGGGCCCCTCGACGGACTCTCTCAGAGGTCGATGCGCTCCCCGGTGTCACCGGCGAACAGGTGCAGAGCGCCCTCACGGGGGGCGAGGTGCAGCACCGCGCCCTTGCTCGGCGGGGTACGCCCGTCGACACGCGCAATAACCGGGCGGCGCTCGCCGCCCACCTCGGTGCTGCCGTAGATGTAGGCGTCGGCGCCGAGCTCCTCGACGACGTCCACCTCCGTGAGCAGGCCTGCACCGCTCTCGACGATGTCCATGTCCTCGGGACGGACGCCGACCGTGACCGAGCGGGTGGCCCCGACGGCGTCGGCGGCCTGCCGCGGCACCCGGAGGTCGGCGCCGCCGAAGTGCAGCACGTCACCGTCGACGTCCACCGGGAGCAGGTTCATCGCGGGCGAGCCGATGAACCCTGCGACGAACACGTTCTTCGGCGCGTCGTACATCTCGCGCGGGGTGCCGACCTGCTGCAGGATGCCGTCCTTCAGCACCGCGACCCGGTCGCCCATCGTCATGGCCTCGACCTGGTCGTGGGTGACGTAGACGGTGGTGGTGCCGAGCCGCCGCTGCAACGAGGCGATCTGGGTGCGGGTGGAGACGCGCAGCTTGGCGTCGAGGTTGGACAGTGGCTCGTCCATGCAGAACACCTGCGGCTGGCGCACGATGGCGCGACCCATGGCGACGCGCTGGCGCTGGCCGCCGGACAGCGCCTTGGGACGCCGCTCCAGGTAGTCCACGAGGTCGAGGATCTTCGCCGCCTCCAGCACCCGCTCCTGGATCGCGGCCTTGGACTGGCCGGCGATCTTGAGCGCGAAGCCCATGTTCTCGGCGACCGTCATGTGCGGGTACAGGGCGTAGTTCTGGAACACCATCGCGATGTCGCGGTCCTTCGGGGGAACGCGCGTGACGTCGCGGCCGCCGATGTGGATGGATCCCTTGTCGATGTCCTCCAGCCCGGCGAGCATCCGCAGGGCCGTGGACTTGCCGGAGCCGGAAGGGCCGACCAGGACGAGGAACTCCCCGTCGGCGACCTCCAGGTCGAGCGAGTCGACCGCGGGAACGGTGGAGCCGGGGTAGATCCGACTCGCGCTGTCATAGGTCACAGCAGCCATGCTGTGCTCCTTCCACCGGCAGGAACGTGCCGGACGATCCGAGTGTGAGGGAGTAGCAGCCGAAGACTGTCATGTCGATCGTGTTTGGGACAGAACTACTACTCTCCGTGTTCGCTCAAATCACACGGTGAGGTTACGGGATCGTTACTACGAGCTGTTGCTCGTAGCACTCCGCAACCGCTTCCATGGCGAATTGCACGGCGCGGGTCCCGCGTCCGTTTCATCCCCGATGAGGTGGAGGTGTGGCGATGCCTGCTGTGCCATCGAGAAGGCCGACGCGCGCGGCCGGACTCGCGAGCGGCGTCCTCGCCCTCACTCTCGCGGTCGCCGCATGCGGCGGGAGCAACGTCGCGGGCGGTGGTCCCACCGGACCCGCCCCGGAGTGCGGCGCCTACGCCCAGTACGGAGACCTGAACGGCACGACGGTCACCGTGTACACCTCGATCATCACCCCCGAGGACCAGCCGCACATCGACTCGTACAAGTCGTTCGAGCAGTGCACCGGGGCCAAGATCGTGTACGAGGGCTCGAAGGAGTTCGAGGCCCAGCTCCCCGTCCGGGTGCAGGCCGGCAGCCCTCCCGACATCGCGTTCGTGCCCCAGCCCGGCCTGCTGTCCACCCTCGTTCGGCAGACGGGCGCGGTGAAGCCGGCTCCGGCCGGAGTGGCTGCCAACGTCGACCAGTACTACCCGGAGACCTTCAAGTCGGCGGGCAGCGTCGACGGCACCCTCTACGCCGCACCGCTGGGCGCCAACGTGAAGTCGTTCGTCTGGTACTCGCCGAAGGCGTTCCAGGCCAAGGGCTACACCGTGCCCACCACCTGGGCCGAGATGACCACCCTGTCCGACCGGATCGTGGCCGAGGGCGGCAAGCCGTGGTGCGCCGGCATCGCCTCCGGCGAGGCCACGGGCTGGCCGCTCACCGACTGGCTCGAGGACGTGATGCTGCGGGAGAACGGCCCGCAGGTCTACGACCAGTGGGTCACCCACGCCATCCCGTTCAACGGGCCGCAGGTGAGCGCAGCTCTCGACCGCGTCGGCTCGGTGCTCAAGAACCCGGCGTACGTCAACGGCGGCCTCGGCGACCCGTCCTCGATCGCCACCACCACGTTCCAGGACGCCGGCCTGCCGATCCTCGACGAGACCTGCTACCTGCACCGCCAGGCCAACTTCTACGCGGCGAACTGGCCGGAGGGCACCGACATCTCCGAGAACGGCGACGTCTACGCGTTCGAGCTCCCGCCGATCAACCCGGCCACGCCCCAGACCATCCTCGTCGGCGCCGAGTTCGTGGCGGCGTTCTCCGACCGGCCCGAGGTCCAGGCCTTCCAGTCCTACCTGTCCTCGCCGGAGTGGGCCAACGAGAAGGCCAAGGCAGGCACGGCGCTCGGGCAGAGCGGCTGGGTCAGCGCCAACACCGGACTGGACCCGGCCAACCTGGCCAGCCCGATCGACCGGCTCACGGCCGAGATCCTGCAGGACGAGGGCAACACGTTCCGGTTCGACGGGTCGGACCTCATGCCCGGCGCGGTCGGCTCCGCGACGTTCTGGCGGGGCATGACGGACTGGATCACGGGCACGAGCACGGCCGACGCGCTGACGTTCATCGAACAGTCCTGGCCGGCAGGCCAGTAGGGCTCCACTCCGTTGTGCCGGGGGGCGGGTGCGGACCGCCCGGCCCCGGGCCTTCCCCTCGGCACGCTCGGAGGTGAGCCGGCATGACCCTGCTCGACAAGCTCGTCCAGCTACTGGTCGCGGTGGCCGTCTTCGCCGCCGTGCTCGGCGTGGTGCTGCTGGTGGCCGGGCGCGGGAAGGGGCGCCGCGCCGAGCAGGTCGCCGGCATCGCGTTCGCGGCCCCGGCGATCCTGCTGCTGATCGTCGGGCTGCTGTACCCGGCAGCCCGCACCGCGGTGCAGTCGCTCCTCGACGCCCGCAGCGCCGGCTTCGTCGGGCTGGACAACTACATCCGGATCTTCACCCAGCCCGACCTGCTCATCGTCCTGCGCAACACGGTGCTCTGGGTCGTGGTCACCCCGATCCTCGCGACGGCGACCGGGCTCGTCTACGCGGTGCTGGTGGACCGCACCCGCTTCGAGTCGTTCGCCAAGGCGCTGATCTTCCTGCCCATGGCGATCTCGTTCGTCGGGGCGTCGATCATCTGGAAGTTCGTCTACGAGTACCGGCCGAACCAGCAGAACATCCAGCAGACCGGGCTGGTCAACCAGTTCCTCGTCTGGCTCGGGTTCGAGCCGGTCAACCTCATCCTGCAACAGCCATGGAACAACCTGCTGCTGATCGTGGTGATGATCTGGATCCAGGCCGGGTTCGCGATGACCGTCCTGTCGGCCGCGATCAAGGCCATCCCGAGCGACGTCGTCGAGGCCGCGGGGCTCGACGGGGTCGGCGGCGTGCGCCTGTTCTGGTACATCACCCTGCCGAGCATCCGGCCCGCCGTGGTCGTGGTGGTCACCGCGATCAGCATCGCCGTGCTCAAGGTCTTCGACATCGTCCGCACCATGACCGGCGGCCAGTTCGGCACCAGCGTGGTGGCCAACGAGTTCTACGTGCAGAGCTTCCGGCTCTCCGACCTGGGCATGGGCTCCGCCCTCGCCATGCTGCTGTTCCTCCTGGTGGTGCCCATCGTCGTCTACAACGTCCGGCAGATGCGGAAGGCGAACGCACGATGACCCTGCTGGACACCCGGGACGACGCGACGCCCGACATCGTCACGGCAGCGACGACGCGGCCGGCGACGGCACGCAACCGCCTGTCCTCGCGGTGGGCGTCCCTCGCGGCCGTGGTGATCGCCGTCCTGTGGACGATCCCGACGTTCGGGCTCTTCCTCTCCTCGTTCCGTCCCGAGCGCGACGTGCAGCGCACCGGCTGGTGGACCTTCTTCGCCCATCCGGCGATCACCTTCGACAACTACGCCGAGGTGCTCTTCGGCGGAAGCCAGCCGCTCATCGGCTACGTCGCGAACTCGGTGCTGATCACGCTGCCCTCGGTGGCCATCCCGATCGTGCTGGCCACGCTGGCGGCGTACGGGTTCGCCTGGACGACGTTCCCCCTGCGCGACACGCTCTTCGTGGCGATCTTCGCGCTCCAGATCGTGCCGCTGCAGGTGGCGCTGCTGCCGCTGCTGGAGATCTTCGTGGGCAGCGGCCTCAACAACACGTTCTGGACGGTGTGGATCGCACACTCGACGTTCGCGCTGCCGCTGGCGATCTTCCTGCTGCACAACGCCATGCGTGAGGTCCCGGCCGAGCTCGTGGAGGCCGCGCGCGTGGACGGCGCGGGCCACGTGCGCATCTTCACCACGATCATGCTGCCGCTGCTGAAGCCCGCGATCGCGGCGTTCGCCGTGTTCCAGTTCCTGTGGGTGTGGAACGACCTGCTGGTGGCGCTCGTGTTCGCCGGCGGCACGTCGGACGTGGCGCCACTGACGGTGCGGGTGGCCGAGCTCGCCGGCACCCGGGGTGCCGACTGGCACCTGCTCGCCGCCGGCGCGTTCGTCTCGATCGTCGTCCCGCTGCTGGTCTTCCTCGGGCTGCAGCGCTACTTCGTGCGCGGCCTGCTCGCCGGGAGCGTCAAGGGCTGAGAGCCTGCGCGGTCAGCGCCCGCCGGCAGGTCCCTGCACGGTGGCCGGGTCCGGCCGCTGCACCGTGACGGGCACACCGAAGTCGAAGTACTCCGAGATGACGTTCATCGTGCTGACGGTCCCGCCCTGGTTCATCGTCATCTGCATCTGGAGCTTCCGGACGCGACCGTCCTGGTCCACCCACAGGTCACCCGGGATCGGTCCACCGCTCTGCAGCGCGGCCGCCGAGTCGCCCGGCATGCCGGAGGCCGACGCCAGCGCCGCCGGGTCGATGGCGAAGGCCACGTGACGCACCTCCGCGCCCCGCAGCTGCTCGGTGCCGACCATGCGGACGTCGTCGGACACCTTCTGCAGGGTGGCGAGCTGCTGGGCCGGGTCGTACTGCTGGCCGCTGACCGCGGAGCCCTCGGTCTGCGTCCGCGTCCAACCGCCCTGCCCGGGAAGCTGCGTGTAGAAGGTGGCGCCGTCGATGATCACGTCGACGGTGCCGGGTGCGGTGCCGGGACCAGCTGTGGTCATCTCGAGGTCGCCGATCTTGCGGTCGAAGTCGTAGGTGCCCGTCCCGCTGACGGTGGTCTGCTGGCCGCCGGTCTCGACGTGCATCTGGAGCTCGTACCGCGCCGTCCCGGCCGCGACGGTGGCCTCGGACGCCGCCGCCAGGAGCGCGGCGGCCGCGGGGTCCTCGGCCACGGCCGCGGGGTTCTGGGCCGCCGGGGCGCCCGCGGGGGTCTCGCCGCTCCCGCTGCACCCGGCGAGGAGTGCGATCGCGACGACGCCCGCGCCGACCAGTGCGCCACTGCGTTTCGATCCGGACAAGGGTCCTCCTCGACGTGAGGGGGCGGATGAGAAGCCGCTCGAAACGGGCCCCCCTGAGCCGATCCGACCGGTACTCGGGGAAACCACCCGTGCACGTCCCCGTTGGGCCTGACGGCCCGTATCGCGATGGGCAGTTTGCCCGAGTCGGAGACGATCACCACCCCCGGGGTGGGGTCGGGGACGGGCCGGAGCACGACGAGGCCCCGCTCGCCTGAGTGGGAGCGGGGCCTCGTCGATGACGTCAGGCGTGCGGCGTCAGGTCACTTCTCGTAGGCGGGACCGCCCGTGCGGACGGCCTGCTCGATCTTGTCGCCCGTCTCCTTGTCGACGTTCTTCCAGTACTGGAAGGCGCGCTCGAGGACCGGCTCCGACACGTCGTTGCGCAGGTGGCCCGCCACGTTGCCGACGAAGCGCTCACGCTGCTCGTCGCTGAAGACCTTGCGGACCATCGTGCCGGGCTGGCCGAAGTCGTCGTCCTCGGCGTGGAGCTTGTACGCCGAACGGATGACCTCGTCCTCGACGCCGTACGTGGATGCCGTCTCGCCCGCGATCGCCGGGTTGGCGTGGGGACCGCCGTAGGAGTTGGGCACGTACACCGGGTCGGCGGTGTTCTCGTACCGCATCGCGCCGTCCTTGGAGTAGCTGTTGACGGGCGACTTCGCGGCGTTCACCGGAAGCTGGGTGTAGTTGGCGCCGATCCGGTAGCGGTGCGCGTCCGGGTAGGCGAACAGGCGCCCCTGCAGCATCTTGTCCGGCGACGGCCCGATGCCGGCCACGAGGTTCGACGGCTCGAACGCGGCCTGCTCGATCTGGGCGAAGTAGTTCTCCGCATTGCGGTCCAGGACCCACCGCCCGACCTCGATGAGCGGGTAGTCGCCGTGCGGCCACACCTTGGTGAGGTCGAACGGGTTGAAGCGGTAGTCCGCGGCGTCCTCGTAGGGCATGACCTGGACCTTCAGCGTCCAGCTCGGGTGGTCGCCCGCCTTGATCGCGGCGTACAGGTCGCGGATGTGGTGATCGGCGTCCTCACCGGCGATACGGTCGGCGTCGGCCTGGGTGAGGTAGTCGATGCCCTGGTCGGTCTTGAAGTGGTACTTGACCCAGAACTTCTCGCCGCCCGCGTTCTCCCACAGGTAGGTGTGGGAGCTGTAGCCGTTCATGTGGCGCCAGGACTTCGGGATGCCGCGGTCGCCCATCAGCCACGTGACCTGGTGCGCCGACTCCGGCCGCAGGGTCCAGAAGTCCCACTGCATGTTGTTGTCGCGCAGGTGGTTGTCGGCGCGGCGCTTCTGCGAGTGGATGAAGTCCGGGAACTTGATGGGGTCGCGGATGAAGAACACCGGCGTGTTGTTGCCGACGATGTCGTAGTTGCCCTGTGACGTGTAGAACTTCACGGCGAAGCCGCGGGGGTCGCGCCAGGTGTCGGGCGACCCGAGCTCACCCGCCACCGTCGAGAAGCGCACGAGGCTCTCGGTGCGCACGCCGGGCTGGAACAGCGCCGCCTTGGTGTAGTTGGCGATCTCGGGGTTGGTGACCTCGAGGAAACCGAACGCGCCGCCGCCCTTGGCGTGCACGACACGCTCGGGCACACGCTCGCGGTTGAACTGCGCGTTCTTCTCGATGAGGTAGTGGTCCTGGAGCAGGATCGGACCATTGGTGCCGATGGTCAGCGAGTCGTTGTCGCTGGCTACCGGGATGCCGACGTTGTTCGTAGTCGGCCGCGGTTCGGTCGCGGTCACGAAGTCTCCTTCTGCTGCTGGTTCGGGTGGGAGGACCGGTCACGCCGGCAGCGCGGGCAGGTGCCCCGGAACACGACCTCGGTCTCAGCCACGAGGTGGCTCCCGGTGACGCCGGGAGCGAGGCACGGGCGCGTACCGACGACGCGGTCGACGTCGGTGATGTCGCCGCACGAGCGGCACACCAGGTGGTGGTGGTCGTCCCCGGTGCGCACGACGGGCAGGCCCGCACCCCGCAGGGGGTGGGCGACGTCCACCGGAGATGCCATCACGGCCAGTCGACCAGCTTTTCTGGAATGGGTCAAGTTAATCCTGGGCCAACTCGGTCGAGTTCCGTCGGACCCGTGGTCCACCATGGCCATGTGCCGAGGAGGACCAGGTGACAGCCACCGATGAGAGCAACGCCGGCCTGGCCGCCTTTCGCACGGTCCTGCGCCTCCCCGGAGTGGCCCCGCTCACGGCGGTCGCCTTCCTCGCACGCATACCCGCTTCGGCCGCCGCGATCACCCTCACCCTGCACGTGGTGCTCGACCTCGGGCACGGCTACGCCGCCGCCGGCCTCGTCGGCGCGTCCACCACCGTCGGGATGGCCATCGGGGCGCCGCTGCTCGGCAGGCTGGTCGATCGGCGCGGGCTGCGCACGATGCTGGCGCTCACCCTGTGCGCCGAGGCGGTGTTCTGGACCGTCGCGCCGTCGCTGTCCTACCCCGCGCTGCTGGTCGGGGCGCTGCTCGGCGGCCTGCTCGGGATGCCCGTGTACTCGGTGGTGCGCCAGTCGCTCGCCGCGATGGTGCCCGCCCGGCACCGCCGTCCGGCCTTCGCGCTCGACTCGATGTCGGTCGAGCTCTCCTACATCATCGGCCCCGCTGTCGGCACCCTGCTCGCCCTGCAGCTCTCCACCGGCATCGCGATGTGGGTCGTCGGGGCCGGCTGGCTCGTCTCCGGCGTCGCGCTCTGGCTGCTCGACCCACCCACCCGCGCCCCGCAGAGCCCGTCCGACGCGCCGCCGGGCCGGGTCCGCGAGTGGCTCGACATGCGCCTGTTCGCCGCGTTGCTGGCCACCACAGCCGCTGTCGTGCTGATCTTCGGCACCGAGCTGTCGATGATCGCCGCACTGCAGACCAGCGGCCAGGCAGCGGCCATCGCGGTCGTCAACGCCGTGTGGTGCCTGGCCTCGCTCTCCGGAGGCTTCCTCTACGGGGTGGCCCGCCGCTCCCCGTCACTGTTCGTGCTGGTCGCGGCGATGGGCGTCGCCACCCTGCCGGTCGCACTGGGCGGTCCATGGTGGAGCTACGCGCTGCTGCTGGTGCCCGCGGGTCTGCTCTGCGCACCATCACTCGCCGCCAGCTCGGAGGCCGTCAGCAGGCTCGCCCCCGAGCACGCCCGTGGGGTGGTCACCGGCCTGCACGGCTCGGCCATCACGGTCGGTGCCGCGATCAGCACCCCGACGGCGGGCGCGCTGATCGACATCGGGTCCCCGGCGCTCGCGATCACCGTGGCCGGCACGGCCGGAATCGGCGTCGCCGCAGTCGCGGCCCTCCTCGCCCGCCGGGGCGAGAGGGTCCATCGGAACCCGCCCGATACCGCGCCGGTGCCCCCGCTGACAGTGGGACCCTCAGTGGACTCTCAACCGATCTAGGGCAGACTCGCGGCCGATGACCGCACCGCCGGGCCGCCTCGACGCGGCGGCCCCCACTCCGCCGCCACCACCACCGCCGCCGCGCCACAAGCACGTCCTGCGCTACGCGGCCGCCGTCGTGTTCACGCTGGCCGTGGCCGTGTTCGCCCTGCCCGACCTGCTGTTCCAGCTGGACCGGCGCAGCCCGTTCGTCCAGCTCGTGCCGTTCCGGCCGTTTATCCTCGTCGGTGTCACCGCGCTGCTCGTGCTGCTGCTCGTGGTGATGGTGTTCGAACGGCGTGTACTGCCGTTCGTCGCCGGAGTGCTGGCGGTGCTGCTCGTGGGCGGCGCGATGATCCTGCCGCGGGTGGTGGCCGACCCGGTGCCCACCGGCGGCATGTCACTCACCGTCCTCGCGTTCAACACCTACGAGGGCAGGGGCGACGCCCATCAGCTCGCCGCGCTGATCGAGCAGCAGCGGCCGGACGTGGTGGCGCTCAGCGAGGCGGGCGAACCGTTCTCGAACCAGCTCAGGCCGCTGGTGGAGCCACTGGGGTACCACCTGCACACCTCGCCCGGCTCGCGGCGGCGCGACGTCAACGCCGTCACGGCGGTGGTGGCCGACCACCTCGGCGATGTCCAGGTCCGGATCGGCACCGAGACGACGACGTTCCCCTACGTCGAGCTCAGCGGCGCGGGTCTGGGCAACACGCGGGTCACCGCGTTCCACTCGGTGGCGCCCGTGCCTGGGTCCGTGCCGGACTGGCGCACCGACCTCGGGCTGCTCCGGCAGTGGTGCACCGGTCCGACCCCCGCCATCGTCGCCGGCGACTTCAACGCGACGCTGGACCACTCGGTGCTGCGCGACGCCATCTCCGGGTGCGGCGATGCCGGCGCGCAGCGTGGTCAGGGCCTCGTTCCGACGTGGGGCCCCACGCCGCGCCTCCGCGCCCTGATCGGGCCGCAGATCGACCACGTGATCGCCAACCACGGCATCACCGCCGAGTCGTTCGGCGTGCACGACATCGACGGCAGCGACCACCGCGCGGTCATCACCCGGCTGCGGCTGCCCGGCTAGGGGGCGTCCCGTCCCCTGAGCCGGGCAGCCGGTCCCGGCGTCAGAGCCGGGCTGCCACCGTCTCCGCGATCTCGTAGGTGTTGAGCGCCGCACCCTTGCGCAGGTTGTCGCCGCACAGGAACAGCTCGAGGGTGTTGGGGAAGTCCAGCGCCTGCCGGATCCGCCCGACCCACGTCGGGTCGCCGCCCACCGCGTCGGCCGGCGTGGGCCACTCCCCGGCCGCCGGGTCGTCGCGCAGGACGATCGTGGGCTGCTCGCTCAGCACCTTCTGCGCCGCCTCGACGGACACGTCACCGGCGAAGGTGGCGTGCACCGCGAGGGAGTGGGTGGTGACGACGGGGACGCGCACACAGGTGGCCGACACCTTGAGGTCCGGGATGCCGAGGATCTTGCGGGCCTCGTTGCGGACCTTCAGCTCCTCCGACGACCACCCGTCGTCCTTGAGGGAGCCGGCCCACGGCACCACGTTGAGGGCCAGCGGCGCCGGGAACGGCGACGCGGCGGGGTCGAGGCCGGCATCGGCCAGCGCCTGGGCGACGTCGCCGCCACGCATCCCGACCTCCCGGCCGCTGACGGCGGCGAGCTCGGCGTAGAGCCGGTCGATCCCGCCCTGCCCGGCGCCGGAAGCGGCCTGGTAGGAGGCTACGACGAGCGCCTCGAGACCGAACTCGCGGTGCAACGCGCCCATCGCGGCCATCATCGACAGCGTGGTGCAGTTGGGGTTGGCGATGATGCCCTTGGGCCGCTCGGTGACCTTGTCGGCGTTGACCTCGGGCACCACGAGCGGCACCTCGGGGTCCATCCGGAACGCGCCGGAGTTGTCGACGACCACGGCGCCGCGGGAGGCCGCGATCGGCCCCCACTCCGCGCTCACCTCGTCGGGCACGTCGAACAGCGCGATGTCGACGCCGTCGAAGACCTCGGGGGCGAGGGCCTGCACGGTGACGTCGTGCCCGCGCACGCGCAGCACCCGGCCCGCTGATCGGGCCGAGGCCACCAGCCGGATGTCCGACCACGGCACCGACGGGCGGCCGTCGATGATGTCGATCATCGTGGTGCCGACGGCCCCGGTGGCACCGACGATCGCGACGACCGGCCCCGTGGTGTTCGCCGACCCGTTCAGGTCCGACGTCTCGCTGGTGTAGTCGCTCATCGTCCGCTCCCCGCGTGCACTACTGCCTGCTCCGCTCCGCCGAGCTCGAACGCGGCGTGCAGGGCACGCACGGCGTCGTCGAGCTGCTCCACCCGGCAGATCACGGAGATCCGAATCTCCGACGTGTTCATGGTCTCGATGTTGATGCCGGCGTTCGACAAGGCCTCGCAGAACGTGGCCGTGACCCCCGGATGGTTGCGCATTCCCGCTCCGACGAGTGAGACCTTGCCGACCTCGGCGTCGTGGAGCAGCTCGATGAAGCCGATCTCCGGCTGCGCGGCGGTGAGCACGGCGACGGCACGCGGGCCGTCGGTACGCGCCAGCGTGAACGTGATGTCGGTGCGCCGCGCCCCGGAGTGGCTGATGTTCTGCAGCACCATGTCGATGTTGATCTCGGCGTCGGCCACGGTACGGAAGATGCGGGCGGCCATCCCCGGAGTGTCCGGCACGCCGGTGATGGTGATCTTGGCCTCGGACCGGTCGTGCGCGACCCCGGTGATGATCGCGTTCTCCACGGGAATCTCCTTGATCGAGCCGCTGACGAGCGAGCCCTGCTTGTCGTTGTAGGAGCTGCGCACCCGCAGCGGGACGTCGTACCGGCGCGCGTACTCCACGGAGCGCAGGTGGAGGATCTTGGCTCCGCAGGCGGCCATCTCCAGCATCTCCTCGTAGGTGATGCTCTCGAGGTGCCGCGCGTTCGGCACGATCCGCGGGTCGGCGCTGAAGATGCCGTCGACGTCGGTGTAGATCTCGCAGACGTCGGCCTCCAGCGCAGCGGCCAGCGCCACCGCGGTGGTGTCGGAGCCGCCGCGGCCGAGCGTGGTGACGTCCTTCGAGTCCTGGCTGACGCCCTGGAAGCCGGCGACCAGCACGATCGCGCCCTCGTCGAGCGCGTCGCGCAGCCGCTTCGGGTTGACCTGGACGATCCGCGCGTCGCCGTGGCGGGACGTGGTGATCATTCCGGCCTGGGAGCCGGTGAACGAGCGGGCCTGCGCACCGAGGGAGTGGATCGCCATCGCGACGAGCGCGTTGGAGATGCGCTCACCCGCGGTGAGCAGCATGTCCATCTCGCGCGGCGGGGGCGCCGGGGACACCTGCTCCGCGAGGTCGAGCAGCTCGTCGGTGGTGTCGCCCATGGCCGACACCACCACCACGACGTCGTGGCCCTCTTTGTGGGTCCGGACGATCCGCTCGGCGACCTTCTTGATGCGGTCCGCGTCCTGGACTGATGATCCGCCGTACTTCTGCACGACGAGGGCCACCGCCGACCTCCTGTCCTGATGCCGCATGGGCGCGGCACCGTGGGGCTATCGTCCCCGTCGGGGACGCGGTGAGCGCTCCGGCCGAGGTACTGGTCGGAATCTCACCTTACCGGGCACGGACGCGGCAACCGTTGCCAATGGTCCATGCCACAGGGGGAAAGCTGGGCGCTCGACGCAGGGCGTCCCGGCCGCCGGACCGACGGATCCGGCGCGGGGCGCGGGGTGAGTCAGGGGATGCGGCGCACGATTCGCACGACCACGCTGGTGATCACGAACCAGATCAGCGCGGCCGTGCCGTAGTTCAGCACGATGCCCAGCTTCGGGTCGGCCGGCAGGAACAGGTTCGACAGGCCCAGGTTGAACTGGTCGGCCAGCTCGTGGATCGACATGGCGAGTGTGTTGGCGGGGTTCGCGTCCAGGAGCGTGAGCACGATGTGCAGCACGAGGACGAGCACGATGAGCATGCCGACGATCCGCAGAACGCTGCCGAGGGCGTCGATGCCTCGGCGTGCCGTGGTTCCCACTGTCACACTGTCCTCCCCATGGCACTCGCTCCTCCGGTACCTCCGTTGTACCCGCAGGACGGAGTGACCGGCACGAAGACGGCCATACTGACACGCTCCGCATCTTCGGCCTACCGGTCGGTATCACTCGATCGGGTGGCACGGCGCCGAGGGGCCGGGTTGCGGAGCTCCCCCCGGTGGGGGTTAACCTCGGGAACGTGGCACTCCTGCTCCTTCGTCGCCGCGGCGGGGTCTGACCGACCGGCCCCTCGTCGCGGGGTCTCGGCGTGCGCGCCGGTCACGTCAGGAACGTCTGATCGGCCGACCACAGGAGTACATCCCGGATGACCACCTCGCCCGACGCCTTCACCTCGGCGACATCCAGCCGTCTGCACACCCCTTCCCGCCCCGCGCCGGACCGCCAGCCCGTCTGGAACCCGCAGCGCGGTTCGGACATGCCCATCCACCGCTACCGCCCGTTCCACGAACAGGTGGAGCCGGTCTCGCTGTCCGACCGCACTTGGCCCGACAAGCGCATCTCCTCCGCCCCGCTGTGGTGTGCGGTCGACCTGCGCGACGGCAACCAGGCCCTGATCGACCCCATGAGCCCGGCGCGCAAGCACCGCATGTTCGAGCTGCTCGTACGCATGGGCTACAAGGAGATCGAGGTCGGGTTCCCGGCCGCCAGCCAGACCGACTTCGACTTCGTCCGCGAGATCATCGAGCGCGACCTGATCCCCGACGACGTCACGATCCAGGTGCTCACCCAGGCCCGCCCCGAGCTGATCGAGCGCACCTACGAGGCCTGTGAGGGCGCACCCCGCGCGATCGTCCACCTGTACAACTCGACCTCGATCCTCCAGCGCCGGGTCGTGTTCCGGTCCGACCGCGCGGGCATCGCCAAGATCGCCACCGACGGCGCGGAGGAGGTGCTGCGGTTCGCCGAGAAGTACCCGGCCACCGACTGGCGCTTCGAGTACTCCCCCGAGTCCTACACCGGCACCGAGCTCGAGTACGCCGTGGACGTCTGCAACGCGGTCTCCGCGATCTGGCAGCCGACCCCCGAGTCGCCGATGGTCGTCAACCTGCCGGCGACCGTCGAGATGGCCACGCCGAACGTCTACGCCGACTCCATCGAGTGGATGCACCGCCACCTGGCCCGCCGCGACGCCGTGGTCCTGAGCCTGCACCCGCACAACGACCGCGGCACCGCCGTGGCCGCCGCCGAGCTCGGCTACCAGGCAGGCGCCGACCGCATCGAGGGTTGCCTGTTCGGCAACGGCGAGCGCACCGGCAACGTCGACCTGGTGACGCTGGGCATGAACCTCTTCACCCAGGGCATCGACCCGCAGATCGACTTCTCCGACATCGACGAGATCCGGCGCACCGTCGAGTACTGCAACCAGCTCCCCGTTGCCGAGCGCCACCCCTGGGGCGGCGACCTCGTCTACACGGCGTTCTCCGGAAGCCACCAGGACGCGATCAACAAGGGCTTCGCCGCGATGCAGGCCGACGCCGCGCAGGCGGGCGTCGAGGTCGACCAGTTCCGCTGGGAGGTGCCCTACCTGCCGGTCGACCCGAAGGACATCGGCCGCACGTACGAGGCCGTGATCCGGGTGAACTCGCAGTCCGGCAAGGGCGGCGTCGCCTACATCATGAAGGCCGAACACCAGATGGACCTGCCGCGGCGGCTCCAGATGGAGTTCTCGCGCGTGATCCAGGAGGTCACCGACTCCGAGGGCGGCGAGGTCTCCCCCAAGGAGATGCGCGACGCCTTCGACGCCGAGTACCTCGGCCGAGTCACGCCGCTGAAGCTGATCCGCCACCGCCTCACCAGCGACGGCGAGGGCACCGACGAGATCGTCGCGACGGTGCGCGTGGAGAGCGACCTGCACGAGATCACCGGTAGCGGCAACGGGCCGATCGCGGCGTTCGTCGACGCGCTCGCCGGCATCGGGTTCGACGTGCGGGTGCTCGACTACCACGAGCACGCCATGTCCGCGGGTGACGACGCCCGTGCCGCCGCCTACGTCGAGTGCGCCGTGGAGGACACGGTGTTCTGGGGAGTCGGCGTGGACAGCTCGATCGTGAACGCCTCGCTCAAGGCCGTGGTCTCGGCGGTCAACCGCGCAATGCGCTGACCCAGCCCTGCCCCATTGCAGCAAAGCCACGTTCATGCCATCTCGTTGCGTGAACGTGGCTTTGCTGCAACTCGGGGCGGGGTGTCAGGCCTGGCTGCGGCCCTCCGCGAAGAAGGCCGCCACGGCCGCCGCATCGGGGAGGTCGGACGCCGGGCGCACCGCGCCGAACGGCGCGTTCCAGAACTCTCCCTCTCGTGGGGTCCACGGCCCCACGTACGCGTACGGAAAGGCGTGCCCCGCGTCGCCGGGTGAGATCCCGTAGTTGACCTCGTCCAGGTCGATGCCCAGGTCGAAGTGCTCCGGCCAGAGCACGGGGGTCGCCTCCGGCAGGAACGCGCGCAGCCCCGCGTCACCCCGGCCGAACCAGCCCAGGATCAGCTCGGCCGCGGCGGGGTCGACGGCCAGCGGCTCGTCCAGGGCGACGCCGGACGTGTCGCTGTAGAGCCCCTCGGGTGGCCCGGTGTCCACGCCGGCGGCCGCCCCGAGCTCTCCCAGCGTGCCGCGCAGTGGCCAGCGCCCGGCCGGGCCGACGAGCTCGGTGCCCTGCACCCGCAAGGGAGACGCCACTCCGGCGAACCCGCCGTCCGACACCGTCAGCCTGATCGTGCCGTGTGCGCGGTACTGCGGACCGGCGATCACGCTCTCCGCCACCCCGTGCAGTGCCCGCCGCGTCGCCACGAGTACCTGCTCGTCCATCCGTCCTCCTGTTGCCGCCCACTCCCCCGCACGCCCATCGTCGCCCACGCCGTCCCGGAGCCGAACGGCTGTCCAGGTGGTGGCCGCTGAGCGGTGCGGCTCCGAGGTGCGGATTCGTGATCGGGTAGCGTCCGTCTGTGCGACTGCCGGTGGATCCGACCGCCGCGTATCTGGTCGTCCTGTTGTGGACGAGCCTGCCGTTCACCCCGGCCGAGCCGGTGCTGGTGCTCGGCGGCTCGTGGTCGGCCACCGGTGCGCTGTGGCTCCCGCTGGTGATTGCGGCCTCTGCGGTCGGTTCCCTGATCAGCGACCTCGTCAAGTACGCCGTCGGCTGGTACGCGGGCCCCGCGCTGCTCGCGCGGCTGCGGCGACGCCCCGCCGGTGCCCGGGCGGCCGACTGGGTTGAGGCCCGGATGCGCACCGCGGGGGCCGGGGTGATCGTGCCCTCGTACTTCGTGCCCGTCGGGGTGGTGGTCTCCACCGTCCTGTGCGGGGCGCTGCGGCTGCCGGTCGGCGCGGTCGTGCGGGCGTCGATCGTCGGTGCGGTGCTCTGGTCGGCGATGTACGTCCTGATCGGCTACGCCGGCGGGAGGGTCACGGGTGACCCGCTGCTCGGCCTCGCGATCGGCATGCCCGCCGCGCTCGTGCTCGGCGCCCTGCTGGCCCGCCGCGCCCGGGCGCGATCCGCCGAGGACCGGCGGCGGGCGGCCGCAGCGACACCGCCGGTCAGCGACCCAGGATCTCCGTGACCGAACCGGGGAGGTCCGGGACGGCGCCGGGCGCGAGGACGTCGTCGACCGCCTCGACGTCCACGCGGTGCGGCTGAAGCCGGCCGCTGCGGATGTCCTCAGCGAAGTGGCAGGCCACCCGGTGCCCCGCGGGGGCGCCGGCGATCACGCGCAGCGCCGGACGCTCGTCGTCGCACCGGGTGGGCTGGCGCCACGGGCAGCGGGTGTGGAACCGGCAGCCCGCGGGGGGCGCGGCGGGTGAGGGCAGGTCCCCGGTGAGCAGGATCCGCTCGCGGTGGTCCTCCAGCTCGGGGTCGGGCACCGGCACCGCGGACAGCAGCGCGCGGGTGTAGGGGTGCTGGGGGTCGTCGTAGAGCTCCTGCGACGGCGCCTCCTCGACGAGCCCGCCGAGGTACATCACGCCGACCCGGTCGCTCACGTGGCGGACGACGGCCAGGTCGTGGGCGATCACGAGATAGGTGAGGCCGAGCTCGGACTGCAGCCGGCCCAGCAGGTTCAGCACCTGGGCCTGCACCGAGACGTCGAGCGCCGACACCGGCTCGTCGGCGACGATCAGATCGGGTTCGACGCTGAGCGCGCGCGCGATCCCGATGCGCTGGCGCTGGCCACCGGAGAACTCGTGCGGGTAGCGACGCAGCGCGCCGGCCGGCAGCCCGACCGAGTCGACGAGCTCGCGCAGCCGCGCCCCGTCGGCCGCGGGCCCACGCGACAGCCCGTGCGCCTTCATGCCCTCGGTCAGCAGCGACTCGACGGACTGCCGGGGGTCCAGGCTGGACATCGGGTCCTGGAACACCATCTGGAAGCGGCGGCGCATCGTCCGCAGCTGTTCGCCCTTGAGCTGGGCCACGTCGACACCGTCGAACGTGACCTGTCCAGTGGTCAGGTCCACGAGCCGCAGGATCGCCCGGCCGAGGGTGCTCTTGCCGCAGCCCGACTCGCCCACCAGTCCGTAGGTCTCGCCGCGTCCGATGTGGAGCGACACGCCGTCGACGGCGTACACGTGCCCCACCGTGCGGTCGAGCACCAGACCCCGCTTGATCGGGAAGTGCACCGCGAGATCGCGGACGTCGAGCAGCGGTTCGCTCGTCTCCATGATGCTCACTCCGCGTTCGCCGGGACCGGGTTGTGGCAGCGCAGCAACCGGCCGCCGCTCGTCTCGGCGACCGGGGTGACCTCGGTGCAGGTCTCGATCGCCCGGGGGCAGCGCGGCGCGAAGGCGCAGGCATGCGCCCACGGCAGGTTGTCCACCACAGAGCCTCGGATGGCTTCGAGCTCCTCCCCCGGCGGCGCGTCCAGCCGCGGGATCGAACGCAGCAGGCCGTGTGTGTAGGGGTGCCGGGGCGTGGCGAACAGACGGTGCCGCTGCGCGCGCTCCACGATCCGGCCGCCGTAGAGCACGTTGACGGCCTCGCAGAGCCCCGCGACGACCCCGAGGTCGTGCGTGATCATGATCAGGGCCGCGCCCGTCTCCCGGACGAGCTCGGAGAGCAGCCCGAGGATCTGCGCCTGGATCGTGACGTCGAGGGCGGTGGTCGGCTCGTCGGCGATGAGCAGCCGCGGCTGGCAGGCGAGCGCGATGGCGATGAGTGCGCGCTGCCGCATGCCGCCGGAGAGCTGGTGGGGGTAGGAGTCGAGGCGTCGCCGGGGATCCGGGATGCCCACCCGCTCCAACAGCTCGGCGGCGGCCTGGCGGGCCTTGTCGCCTGCCATCCCCCGGTGCCTGCGCAGCACCTCGGTGACCTGCAGGCCGATCGGGATCACCGGGTTCAACGACGAGAGCGGGTCCTGGAACACCATCGACAGGTCGCGCCCGCGGCGGGCCCGCATCTCCGACCCCGACAGCGTCAGCAGGTCGGTGCCGTCCATCCGCACCGAGCCGCTCACCCGTACCCCGCGGGCCGGCAGGAGGCGCATGATCGCCAGCGACGTCACCGACTTCCCGCACCCGGACTCCCCGACGAGACCGACCACCTGGCCGGGCGCGACGTCGAAGCTCACCCCGTCGACGGCGACCGTGTCGGGTTCGCGACGGCGGGTGAAGGCCACCTGCAGGTCGCGCACCTCCAGCAGCGCGGTCATCGGCGCCCCTTCGGGTCGATGGCCTCGCGCAGCGACTCCCCGAGCAGCGTGAAGCCCAGCGCCACCACGATGATCGCGGCCGCCGGGTAGAACGCGAGCGCAGGCCGCACATCCAGGTAGGTCTGCGCCTGGGCCAGCATCAGCCCCCACTCGGCACGGGCGGGGTCGGCGTCGCCGAGGCCGAGGAACGACAGGGCGGCCGCGTCCAGGATCGACGTGGCGAGCGTCAGCGTCGCCTGCACGATCACCGGGCCGATGGCATTGGGCAGCATGTGCCGCAGCACCACCGCGCTCCGTTTCACCCCGAGGGACGTGGCCGCGACGACGTGGTCGCTCTCCCGCTGGGCGAGCATCGACCCGCGGAGCAGCCGAGCGAAGATCGGGACGCCGACGATCGCCACGGCGATGATGACGGTGGTCTGCGACGGGCTCGCGGCCAGCGCGGCCACCGAGATGGCGAGCAGCAGGCTCGGGATGGCCAGCAGGACGTCGGTGATCCGCATGAGCAGGGTGTCGACCCACCCGCCGAACGCACCCGCGACGGTGCCGATCACGATGCCGACCACGAGTCCGATCAGCGTGGCGAGCACCCCGACCAGCAACGTCTGCTGCGCAGCCAGGATCACCCGGGAGAAGAAGTCGCGCCCGAGCTGGTCGCTGCCCAGGGGGAAGCCGTCCTGCGGGCCCGGGATGGCACCCGGGCGCAGGTTCTCCTGCAGCTGCGGGAACGTCTCGGCGGCGCCGTGCGGGGCGATGAGCGGCGCGAGAGCGGCGACCACCACGAACAGGCCGACGATCACGGCACCGGCGATCGCCGCAGGTTCGCGGCGCAGCCGTCGGAAGGCCTCGGAGGTGAGGCTGCGACCGGCGGACAGATCGTCGAGCCGCGCCTTGCGGCGCTGTGCCCAGGTGACGGTCATGACAGGACTCCGCTCACGACAGCCGCACCCGGGGATCGATGATCGCGTAGGACAGGTCGACGAGCAGGTTCACCAGCACGTACACCAGCGCGCCCAGCAGCAGCAACGCCTGCAGCCGCGGGTAGTCGCGCTGCTCGATGGCTCCGGCCAGCAGCGTGCCGATGCCGCCCCAGACGAACACCTTCTCGGTGAGCACCGCCCCGGCCAGCAACAGCCCGACCTGCAGCCCGATCGTCGTGGACACCGGCAGCAGCGCGTTGCGCAGGACGTGCCGGCCCCGCACCGTGCTCGGCGAGAGCCCCTTCGAGTTGGCGGTGCGCACGAAGTCGGATCCCAGCACGTCGAGCACCGAGGCCCGCGTGATCCGGACGATCACGGCGAGCGGGATCGTGGCCAGCGCCACGGCAGGCAGCACGAGGTGGCTCAGCGCGTCGAGGCTCGCGTCCCACTCCTGGGTGAGGAACCCGTCGAGCACCGCGAACCCGGTGACGTTCGTGGCGTCGACGTCCACGGCCTGCCGGCCGGACGGCGGGAACCAGCCCAGCTGGACCGCGAACACGCTCTTGAGCAGGTAACCGAGGAAGAACACCGGGACCGCGACGCCGATCAGCGTGCCGATCACGGTGGTGACGTCGAGCGGGCGGCCCCGGTACTGCGCCGCGACGTAGCCCAGCGGGATCCCCAGCACGACCGCGATCACCAGCGCCGCCAGCGACAGCTCGATGGTGGCGGGCAAGGCGCGCCCGATCTCGGCGAGCACGGGCTCGCCCGTGATCGTCGAGGTGCCGAAGTCGCCGGACGCCACCCGGACGAGGAACCGCCAGTACTGCACCAGGACGGGCTGGTCCAGGCCGAGGATCCGGTTGAGCTCGGCGATCCGCTGCGGGGTGGCCCGGTCACCGAGGAACGCGGATGCCGGACCGCCGGGCAGGCTGCGCAGCCAGGCGAAGACGAGCAACGACAGCAGCAGCAGCGTCGGGATCACCTGCACGAGGCGCCGCAGCACGAACCGCAGCATGTCCCCTCCTGCTGTGTCGATGCGGGCTACCGCCGGCAACCAGGTGCCGACGATCACTGATGGCGAGCGAGGGTGGCACCGCCGGCTCCGGCGGCGCCACCCGGGGTCCTGTCGATCAGCCCTTGCTGACCGTGTAGAACCGCTCGTCCGTCAGCGGGGACGGGATCAGGCCGGTGACGTTCTCCCGCACCACGATCGCGGGCGGCGAGCTGCTGAGCGGGACCGCCGGCAGGTACTTCGCCATCAGGTCGCGGTTGACCTGCTCGTACGCGGCGGCGTGGCCCGCCGGGTCGACCGTGGCGTCCGCGGCGCCGACCTGCTGGAACAGGGCCTGGTCGGTGATGCCGAACTCCGGCTTGTTGCGGCCGAAGAACGTGCCGAGGAAGTTGCCCGCGTCGTTGTAGTCGCCGGTCCAGCCGAGCAGGTGCAGGTCGTGCACGCCGTTGGCGGTGATCGAGTCGAGGTAGCCGCCGTTCCACGGCTGCGGCACCGCGTTCACCGTGATCCCCACCTGGCGCAGGTTCTCCTGCAGTGCCGTGAAGATGTTGGTGGGGTTGGGCATGTAGGGCCGGGTGACCTCGGTCGGGTAGTAGAAGTTGACCGTGAGGTTGGACTGGCCGGCCTCCGCGAGCAGCGCCTTCGCACGCTCGGGGTCGTACGGGATCGGCTGGAGATCGCTCGCGTAGCCGTCCACCGTCTCCGGCAGGAACTGGGTGGCCACCACGGCGCCCTCGGGGAGCTGGTTGCGCACCAGGGACTCACGGTCGATCGCGTAGGCCAGTGCCTGGCGGACCCTGATGTCCTGCAGCGCCGGGTTGTTCTTCTGGTTGATCCCCATGTACAGGATGTTGAAGACCGGCCGGACGAGCACGTTGTAGCCGCTGCTCTTGAGCGACTCCCAGTCGGCGGGCGAGGGGTAGTCGTAGCCGTCGATCGTGCCGGCCTGCAGCTCCTGCTTGCGCGCGTTCTCGTCGGGAATCACGCGGAAGATCAGCTTGTCGACCTTGGCCGGCTCACCCCAGTAGTCGGGGTTGCGCACGAGAGTGATCACGTTGGCCGTGCGGTCGTAGCTCTCGAACTTGAACGGACCGGTGCCGGTGGGGTGCTCGGTGGCGTACGGGCCGTAGGTGAAGGCCTCGCCACTCTGCTCGATCTGGTCGGCGTTGTACTGCTGCAGCGCCGCGGGGCTCGACATCGACAGCGAGGTGAGCCCGAAGGCCGCCGGGAACGCGCCCTTGGCCTTGTTCAGCTTGATCACGGCCGTGGCGGGATCGGGTGCGGCGCACGAGTTGAAGACCGGCGTGCCGGTGGCGCTCGCCTGGTTGTTGGTGAATCCCTCGAACGTGTCGCTGTAGTAGATCGCCTGCGCCTGGGCCGCCGCGTTGGGCAGGTTCACCCAGCGGTTGAAGTTGAAGCAGACCGCCTCGGCGTTGAAGTCGGTGCCGTCGTGGAACTTGACGCCCTCACGGAGCTTGAACGTCCACTCGGTGAAGTCGGCGCTCGGGGTCCACTCCAGCGCCAGGGCCGGCGCGAGCTCCGCGGTGCCCTGCTTGTACGTGATCAGGGTGTCGTACATCTGCCGGGCCGGCCGGAACGTCTCGCCGTCCTGGGCGAAGATCGGGTCGAAGTTGTCCGGCGCGCCGGGCACCCCGAAAACCAGCGTGCCTCCGGTGGCACCGGACCCGCCCTGAGCAGCGCCGTCACCCCGCTCGGACTGGGCGCACGCGGCCAGTGTGACGGCAAGCGCTCCGGCTGCGAACAGGGCGGAGAGACGTCTAGCTGACCTCATGCGGGCAACACCTCTTCGGGTCGGAGACCCACGTCGGGTAAAAGGCAGGGATGCAGACGGTAATGGGCGGCCATACCGATCGGTAGATCTTCGTGTCACGGTTGGGCTACAGCTGTCTGCCCCGCCCTTACCCCGTGTGGTCGCCGCACCCTCCGCGAACGCGAGGAGGGGCCGTCCCTGTCCGGAACGACCCCTCCCCGCGACTGCCCGTCACGCCAGGTCGAACTCCCCGGCCTTCACGCCGGCGACGAACGCCGTCCACTCCTCGCGGGTGAAGACGAGCGACGTGCCGCGCTCCGGGTCCTTGCTGTCACGCACCACGACCGGCCCCTCCGGCGAGCGTCCGACCTCGACGCAAGCGCCGCCACTGCAGTAGCTGCTGATCTGGTACTGAATCACAGGGGCCTTCCTGAGGTAGTGCGCTTCCCAAATAAACGACCACTGACCCCCGTACGATTCTCCTGGGCGGATGACGAGGGGAGTGTCGGCGTGAACATACCGTCCACTTGGGACCCTCCAGAAGGGGAGTCGCCCTCACCGGTAACCGCTGATGACCTTCCGCGACTCCCCCGGCGAGAGTGAATTCCGGAGGACATCGGCGAAGACGGCCCGGTAGTGGTCCACATCGGACCTCACGTCCAGGAAGGTCTCCCCCGCCTGGCCCTCGATGTAGACCACGTCGGAACCCAGCTCTTCGGGGATCTCGAGCAGCGAGAAGCGGCCGAAGTGGGCCCGGAGCAGCCCCGAGCCGAACGGCAGCACGCGGACGGTCACCGTCGGGAGGTCGGCCATCTCGAGGATGTGCTCGACCTGTGCCGCCCAGACCCCGGCTCCCCCGACCGGCCGCTGCAGCACCGCCTCGTCCAGCACAGCAACGAGTTGGAGCGGGGCGCGGTCAGTCCGGCGCAACGCCTCCTGCCGCTTGAGGCGCAGTTCCACCAGCCGGTCGATCTCCTCCGCGGAATGGTGGGGAAGCAGGATCGACAGGACCGTGCGGGTGTAGTCCTGGGCCTGCAGGAGCCCGTGCACGAGCGTCACCTCGAACGAGCGCACTATCGTCGCGTCGCTCTCCAGCGCGGCGTACCGGCTGGGGGAGTCCATCACGAACCGCTCCGGCGCCACGCCGTCGGTGAGCGGCTCCCACCAGCCGTGCTGCCGCCCGTCCCGGACGAGCCGCAGGAGCATGTCGCGCTCGGTGTCGGAGGTGACGCCGTAGATCCGCATCAGCTCGCGGACGTCGGGCACCTTGGGGATGCCCTTCCCCGTCTCCAGCCGCGAGATCTTGGACGTGGAACAGGTCATCTGCTCGGCGACCTCGTCGAGCGTCAGCCCGGTCTTGAGACGGAGACGCCGGAGCTCGGCTCCCAGCCGGCGACGGGACCCGACGGGGCTCTGCGGTGCAGCCATGCCTCTCCTGATCGCCGGTCCACCATTGCTGCGGCCGGGTGATCAGAGCGCCGCCCGCAGCTTTGCAATTGCATGACGCACTGTCTTCAGGCAATCTAAGCATCCGTAGGTCGGTTGCGGTACTCACCACGCCGACCGCGGCTCCCAGGAGAGGAGGCCGCAGTGATCACCTACCTTCCGCTGCTTCCCCCGTCCTGGGTTCGACTGTCCCGCGTTCCATGCGGCGGCCGCTCCGGGACCCGGAGCGTCTGCATCCCGTCCCGGTTCGAACCCGGGATCCCCCACTGTCCGACAACCAGTCGGAGTGAGTTGCAACGGGAAGGGGCAAGACGGTGATGACCAACGGAAGAACGAGGAGCAACAGCACCCACGGGGTGGCCGTCCACCGAGGCCGGTGGTCGCCATGATCGCCGTGATCGTCGCCGGGGTCGGCGTGATGGTCGCGATCGCGATCGCCGTGGGGATCATCGACAACGTGCACGCCCGCTCCTGGCGCGAGGTCGCGGCAGAGCGGCGGCGGGAATGGGAGGCCCGTCAGCCCGAGTACCACGGCGTCGACGACCACGACGCCGAGTCATGGGACGAGGACTGACGCGGCGCGGTCGCCGGGGGGTGATCGCGGCGGCGGCGGTGCCGGGCTCTGCAGTCCCGGCGCCGCCGCGGTGCTCGGCCCGGGCGGGCCGGCCACCGCGTCGGCCCGTCAGAGGGCGCGCCGGCCGGACAGCGCGCGACCGAGGGTGAGCTCGTCGGCGAACTCCAGGTCGCCGCCCATCGGCAGACCGGACGCCAGCCGGGTGACCGACAGGCCGGGGAAGTCGCGCAGCAGCCGCACCAGGTAGGTGGCGGTGGCCTCGCCCTCGGTGTTGGGGTCGGTCGCGATGATCACTTCGGCGATGTCGGTCTCGTCCTGGGCCGGACCGGTGCCACCGAGGCGGGCGAGCAGCTCACGGATCCGCAGGCCGTCCGGCCCGACGCCCGCGAGCGGGTCGAGAGCACCACCGAGCACGTGGTAGCGCCCCTTGAACTCGCGGGTGCGCTCCACGGCGAGCACGTCCTTCGGCTCCTCGACGACGCAGACGATCGTGGGGTCGCGGCGCGCGTCGGAGCAGTACCGGCAGCGCTCCCGCTCGGAGACGTTGCTGCAGACCTCGCAGAACCGCACGCCCTCCTTGACCTTCTGCAGCACCTCCTGCAGCCGCGACACGTCCACGGGGTCGGCCGCCAGCAGGTGGAAGGCGATCCGTTGAGCGCTCTTCGGCCCCACTCCGGGCAGCCGGCCCAGCTCGTCGATCAGGTCCTGGACCGGTCCCTCGAACACGGGCTAGCCGAGTCCCGGAAGGCCGAGGCCGCCTGCGGCGTCGCCCAGACCGCCTGCCAGCGGCCCCATCTTCTCGGCCTGCATCTCCTGCGCGGCCCGCGCGGCGTCGTGCAGCGCGCCGACGAGGAGGTCCTGCAGGGTCTCCACGTCGTCGGGGTCGACGATCTTCGGATCGATCCGTACGGAACGCACCTCGCCCGCGGCGGTGGTGGTGACCTGAACCAGTCCGTTGCCGGCCTGGCCGATGACCTCGGCCTCCGCCAGCTCGGCCTGGGCGGCCATCAGCTGCTCCTGCATCTTCTGCGCCTGCTGCAGGATCATCTGCATGTCGGGCTGACCCGGTTGCACCAGCGGTCTCCTCGCAGTCGTGCCCGGCGCGTCGGACGCGGCCGGCTCAGGGCAAAAGGCTAACGCTTCCGCAGCACATCGACGCCCTCAGGCGGGGAGATGGCGTGGCGCCGCGGCCACCGTGCCACGCTGAGGGTCGTGCGCACCTCCCGCCTGTGGCTCTGCGGCGTCGCGCTGGCGGCGGTGCTGGGTGGCTGCGCGACGCCCCCGCCGCAGGTGCCCCTTCCCGCCGCCGGCTCGGCGCCGTCCGCCGCACGGGCCCGGTCGCCCGTCTCCGTCGCGCCGCCCGTGGTGGTGCTCGACCCGGGTCACAACGGCCGCAACTCCCGGAACCTCGCAGCCATCAACCGCCAGGTACCCGACGGGCGTGGGGGCACGAAGGCCTGCAACACCACCGGCACCCAGACCGATGCGGGATATCCCGAGCACGCCTTCAACTTCGACGTCGCATCGCGGGTGGCGCAGCAGCTCACCGCGGCGGGCGTCCGGGTCGTCATGACACGCACGGACGACGACGGCGTCGGCCCCTGCGTCGACGAACGCGGCCGGGCGGGCGACAGCGCGGGGGCCGCCGCCATCGTCTCCATCCACGCCGACGGCGCCCCCGCTCGGGGAGCCGGCTTCCACGTGGCGTACTCCGACCCGCCGCTCAACCCGGCGCAGGAAGCGCCGGCGCACGAGTTGTCGGTGGCGCTGCGCGACGCCATGCGCAGCGCCGGTTTCGTGGACTCGAACTACATCGGCCGCGACGGCCTCTCCCCGCGGTCCGACCTCGCCGGGCTCAACCTCGCCACCCGCCCCACGGCACTCGTGGAGTGCGCCAACATGCGCAACCCCGCCGAGGCCGCGCTGGTGAGCAGCCCCGAAGGCCGGGCCCGGTACGCGAGTGCGCTGGCGCAGGGCGTGCTGGCCTACCTGCACCGCCCCGGCTGACCGCTCCGCCGGTCAGGCAGCGGCACGGGCGCGGCGGGCGTCGATGTGCTGGTTGACCCGCGCTGCCAGTTCGACGAGCAGCGCGCCCACCGCCGCCACCATGAGCGCCAGCAGCATCGTCGGGCGGTGGCCGGGGTCGAGCTGCCAGAAGTCCTGCCCGAACAGGATCGGGAGGAACAGCGCGTAGCAGAAGGCCACGATCGACGCGGCGATCATCACCGTCTTCCACCACACGAACGGACGGGCGACGACGACGAGCACCCACGTGGCGACGAGGTACAGCGTCACCACCGCAGCGGTGCTCTGCTGGACCGGGGTGGCCGTCGCGTCGGCCCGGGCGAGCAGGTAGGTGACGAAGGTGGCCAGCCCGGTGATCACCCCCGCCGGTAGCGCGAGCCGCAGCACGCGGCGCACGAACCCCGTGCGAGCACGCTCGGTGTTCGGCGCGAGCGCGAGGAAGAACGCGGGGATGCCGATCGTGAGCGCGCCGATCAGCGTGAGGTGCCGGGGCAGGAACGGGAACGGCACCTCGACCACGCCGATGAGGATCGCCAGCAGCACGGAGTAGACGGTCTTGGTGAGGAACAGGTTGGCGACGCGCTCGATGTTGCCGATCACCCGCCGCCCCTCGGCGACGACGTGCGGCAGCGTCGCGAACGAGTTGTCCAGCAGCACGATCTGCGCGACGGCACGGGTGGCCGGGCTTCCCGAGCCCATGGCCACGCCGATGTCGGCGTCCTTGAGCGCGAGCACGTCGTTGACCCCGTCGCCCGTCATCGCGACGGTGTGCCCGCGCGACTGCAGAGCGCCCACCATGTCGCGCTTCTGCGCCGGGGTGACGCGGCCGAACACCGTGCTGCGCTCGAGCGCGCCGGCCAGCTCGGTCCGGTCCGCCGGCAACTGCCTGGCGTCGACGGGGGCGCCGGCATGCGGCAGGTCGAGCGACGCCGCCACCGCGCCGACCGACACGGCGTTGTCCCCCGAGATGACCTTGACCTCGACGTCCTGCGCCGCGAAGTAGGCGAGCGTGCCGGCCGCCTCGGGCCGAACCCGCTGTTCGAGGACGACCAGCGCGGCGGGCTCGACCGTGCCGGGCGCCGTCGCGGCGTCGACCGGGCGGTCGGAGCGGCCGAGCAGGAGCACCCGCAGGCCCTCGGCGCCCACCCGCTCGGCCTCCGCCCGCTCGGGGCTGTCTGCGGGCAACAGGACGTCAGGGGCGCCGAGCACCCAGTCGCCGTCGGCACCGAAGCTCGCCCCGCTCCACTTGCGGGCCGACGAGAACGGCGCCGTCGCCGACACCGTCCAGCCGGGCGACGGGCACCCCTCGCCCACCGCTGCCAGGCTCGCGTTGGGCCGGGGATCGGCGGCGGCCAGCGCACCCAACGAGCGGTGCAGCACGCCGTCCTCCGACATCCCCCGCAACGGCTGAACCCTGGCCAGCCGCATGCCGTTCTCGGTGAGCGTGCCGGTCTTGTCGGCGCACACGACGTCGACCCGCGCGAGGCCCTCGATGGCCGGCAGCTCCTGGACGAGGCACTGCCGACGGCCGAGCCGGACCACCCCGACGGCGAACGCGATGCTGGTGAGCAGCACCAGCCCCTCGGGCACCATCGGCACCAGCGCGGCGACCATCCCGCGCAGCGCGTCGTCGATGTCGGCGCCCACCGTGTGGAGCTGGCTCCAGATGATCAGCGCAGCCGCCGGCACCATGAGGTAGGTGACGATCTGCAGGATCCGGTTGATGCCCGACCGCAGCTCGGAGTCGACGAGGCTGAACCTGCTCGCCTCCTCGGCCAGTTTCGCCGCGTAGGCCTCGCGCCCCACCTTCGTGGCCTGGTGGGCGCCGGTGCCGACGGTCACGAAGCTCCCCGAGAGCACCTGGTCGCCGGGTTGCTTGTGCACCGGGTCGGACTCGCCGGTGAGCAGCGACTCGTCCACCTCGAGACCGTCCGAGGCGAGCACCACGCCGTCCACCACGACCTTGTCGCCGGGCCCGAGCTCGATGACGTCGTCGAGCACGACTGCGCTCGGTGACAGCTCGATCGATGCCCCGTCGCGTCGCACCCGGGTGCGGGCCTCCCCGATGATCGCCAGCCGCTCGAGCGTCCGCTTCGCACGCACCTCCTGCACGATGCCGATCAGCGTGTTGATGATGATCACGAAGCCGAACAGGCCGTCCTGGATCGGCCCGATCACCAGGATGATGGCGAACAGCACACCCACGATGGCGTTGAACCGGGTGAGCACGTTGGCCCGGATGATCTCGCCGACGCTGCGGCTGGCCCGGGCAGGGACGTCGTTGGTGTGGCCGCCCGCGACCCTGGCGGCGACCTGATCGGCGGTCAGCCCGACGAGGACGTCGGTCTGCACTTGTCCATCGGCCACGTGGCGGCAGCCTACGCAGAGCGCGGTTGCCGCCCGCCCGGACGCCCGCTCACCGACGCGATGGCACCCGGTGGCGCACCCGGGTCTGCGCCACCGCGGCGGGTCAGCGCCGGTCGATCGCCCGGGCTCCCAGCTGCGCGCTCAGAAGCTCGATCGCCGCCTCCTCGGGGTCGCGCCGCTGCTCCACGGGCAGATCCACCGGGGCGGTGGCCGCCTCGGCGATCATCGACTCCTCGTCGTCGGGCGGTGGCTCCTCCTCGGGCGGCTCGGGCGGGAGCGGTTCGCCGTCGTC
>NZ_JAAXKY010000082.1 GCF_012911925.1 Pseudonocardia xinjiangensis
TCGCCCGGTTCGTGCGCGGTTCCGGGGGTGGGGTCGGGCCGTGCCTGGTCAGTCCAGGCTGCCCAGCGGGTCGGCCCGGACGAGGTCGGGGTCGGCGGCGGCGAAGGTGCGGGCCCGGCCCGGGCCGGTGCTGCGCGTCTCGAACCGGACGGTGACGCGGCCGTGGCCGGCGCCCTGCACCCAGCCGTGGCCGTGCTCGGGGTGGCGCACGTCGTCGCCTGGGCGCCACGCCTGGCTCAGCGCGTCCGCCGGGGACGGGTCCGGGAGCGGGTCCGGGTCATCGGGCGCGGGGACGGCGGGGTCCACCGGGGCCGATCCGGTGGGGCTCGGACCGGGATCGGGCTCGGGCCGGGCGGCGTCGGCGTCGAAGCGGACGGCCTCGAACAGCGCGGGCGGCGGGTCGTCGATGAGCCCGGCCAGTGACACCCCGATCAGCCGGACCCCGCCCTCGGGTACAGCGGCGCGGGCCAGCCGCTGGGCGACCGCGGTGAGCGTGGGGAGGTCGGTGCTCCCGCTGCCGGCCGTCTCGGAGCGGCTCGACGTGGTGAAGTCGGCGCTGCGCACCTTGACCGTGACGGTGCGGGCGGCGCGCCCCGACTCCACGAGCCGCCGGTGCGCCGCCTGTGTCATCCGGGCGACGGCGTCGTGCACGGCGGTCATGGCGGTGAGGTCGGTGTCGAAGGTGGTCTCGGCGCTCACCTGCTTCGCCGCGCCCCTCGGCGCGACGGGCCGGTCGTCGACGCCGCGGGCGAGGCGGTGCAGCTCCATCCCGATCGCGGTGCCCAGCAGGCCGGTCAGCTCCCGCAGATCCATGGCGGCCAGCTGACCGATGGTGTGCACGCCGAGCCGGTGCAGACCGGCCTCGGCCACCGGTCCCACGCCCCACAGGGCGCGCACCGGCAGCGGCGCGAGCACCGCCTGCTCCTCGTCGGGCGCCACGACCCGCAGCCCGTCGGGCTTGGCGAGCTCGGACGCGATCTTGGCGAGCTGCTTGCCCGACCCGGCGCCGACGGAGGCGGCGAGCCCGGTGGCGGCGTGGACCGCCGCCCGCAGATCCGTGCCGAACCGCTCGACCTCGGCCGCCGAGGCGCCCGCCAGCGCCGGAGGCTCCAGGAACGCCTCGTCCACCGAGACCGGCTCGAGCACCGGCGCGGCGTCGGCGAGGACGCTCATCACCCGCTCGCTGAGCGCCCGGTAGAGCCCGAACCGGGCCGGCAGCACCACGGCGTGCGGGCAGAGCCTGCGGGCCTGACCCATGGGCATGGCCGAGCGCGCCCCGAACACCCGTGCCTGGTAGCTGGCCCCGGCCACCACGGCACGCGGACCGAGCCCGCCCACCAGCACCGGACGCTCGCGCAGCGTGGGACGGGTGAGCTGCTCGGCAGAGGCGAAGAACGCGTCCATGTCGAGGTGCAGCACCCACCGCGCGCCCACGGCCCCATCATCCCCGAGCCCCCCGACAGTCTCGTGCGGCCGGTCTCGTGCGGCGACGGATCGGGATTCAGCCCACTCCGGCGTGCAACACCGCGTTGCCGTCGGCCTCGACCACCCGGGGTGGCGCCGCGCCGAACCCGGCCACCGCGGCCGGGTACCCGTCGCCGGGGTGCAGGTCCCGGAGCCACACCGGCTCGGACGGTGCGCCGTCCCCGGTCCACTCCCGCACCCCCGACGGCCCCAGGGTGATCGCCGTCATCGGGCTGGACAGGCCGCTGCCGGTGGCCTTGAGCAGCGCCTCCTTGCGCGTCCACAGCGCGAAGAAGGACCTCGGGTCGGATACGGACTCGGCCGGTGAGCAGACGTGCGCGGCCATCGCGGGCAGCTCGGTGAGGTCGCGGATCTGCTCGACGTCGAGACCGACCGGGCCGCCCGGGTGGACGGCCACGCCGACGAGGTCGCCGGAATGGGTGAGCGAGAACCCCGGGCCCCCGGGAAGAACGGGTTTGCCGTGCTGCTTCCCGCACTGGCAGGTGCGGTCGAACTCGAGATCCGCGGCGGGACGCCCCACGGCGTCGGCCAGCACGATCCGCGCGAGTGCGTGGGCGGCGACGTAGCGAGCGCGGTCGGCAGGCATCCGGAAGCGTTCCAGGCGGCCCCGCTCGTGCGGGTCGAGGAGCGCGACCAGGCCGTATGCGGACTCCGGCGCCACCGGCGCCGCCCACCAGACGGTGGTGTCCCGGGTTCCGGAGTCGCTGCGCGCGATGGTCACGCTGCCATCGTCACATGCGGCCGGGCCGGGACGGGGGTAACGAGCGCGACATGGACACCGGCCGCGCCGCGGCGGACGTGTCCGGGTGCGCGGGGTACCGCCGGCCTCGTGGACGCGAGGCCGGCGGTACCGGAGCGGATCAACCGGTGCGACGCACAGGGTTGATCCGGCGGCCCTGCGCCGCACGGGCGCGGCCCGAGGAGCCGGGATGAACGGCTCCGTTCTGGGCCTGCTTGCCCGAGCGGCCGCGACGGGCCGCGCGGTTGGCCGGCGGCGCTGCGGCCGGGTCGAGGACCGGTTCGCCGCCGACGATGGCGGTGGAGTCGCCGAGGACGGTGTCGCCGGCGACGGTGGACAGCAACGGATCACGCACGAGTGCCTCCTGCAGGTAGGACGAAGCCGGCACAGCAACAGCAACAGCTGGACCGAGACAGGCCGGCCGGGTGGCTGGGACGGGCGGCGCGGACGAAGGTCCGGGCCGCGGTGCCGCGCGAGGCGGTCGTCACTACAGGCGCATGAGAGGAACGGTAGGAGAAACCGGACACTGCCGCCACGGGTTTTCGGGCCGCACTACCGTCGGGTTCATGACCCACTCCGCTGACGTCGTCGTGATCGGTGGGGGGATCGCGGGCGCGTCGGTCGCCTACGAGCTCTCCGCCAGCCGCTCGGTCGTCCTGCTCGAGGCGGAGACCGCGCTCGCCCGGCACTCCACGGCCCGCTCGGCGGCCACCTACATCCCCGGCCACGGCACGCGGCCCGTCCGGGCGCTGATCGTGGCGAGCGGGCCCCGCTTCGCCCGGCTCGCCGCCGAGCTGGACGCGCCGCCGCTGCTGACGCCGCGCCCCGTCGTGCACGTCGCGGTGGACGCGGCCGGTGAGGCGGCGCTCACCACCACGCTCGGGGAGCAGGCGGGGGAGCCCGGTGCCCCGGTGTCGATCGACCCGACGGAGGCGGAGCGCCGGTGCCCGATGCTCGTGCCGGGCCTGGTGCGGGCCGCAGCGGTGGTGGAGGGCGCGGCCGACGTGGACACCGAGGCGCTGCACCAGGCCTACGTCCGCGGCCTGCGCCGCCGCGGCGGCACGGTGCGGGCGGCCGCCCGGGTGACGGCGATCGAGCGCAGCGGGAGCGGCTGGCGCGTGCACGCCGGAACCGGCGGCCCGATCGACACGCCCGACGTCGTCGACGCCGCGGGTGCGTGGGCGGACGTCGTGGCCGGGCTCGCCGGCGTGCCGCGCGTGGGGCTCGTCCCGCTGCGGCGCACGATCGCGGTGGTGCGCGTGCCGGACCCGGCCCGGCTTCGGGTGCCGGACGGGCGCGTGCCGATGGTCCGGGAGGCCGCCGAGCGGTTCTACTTCAAGCCGGAGGGCGACGGGCTGCTGGTGAGCCCGGCGGACGAGACGCCGGTCGAGCCGCACGACGTCAGGCCCGACGAGCTCGACGTGGCGACGGCGCTGGAACGCGTCGAGGCGGTGACCGGGCTCGGGCTGCGCTCGGTGCGCACCAGCTGGGCGGGGCTGCGCTCGTTCGTCCCCGACCGGCGTCCCGTGGTCGGGGCCTGGCCCGACCACCCGGGCTTCTGGTTCTGCGCCGGCCAGGGCGGTTCCGGCATCGAGTCCGCTCCGGCGCTGTCGGCCTTCGCCGCGGCCGTCGTCACGGGGGAGCCGGTACCGGCGGACGTGCCCCTCGATCCGGCGACGTTCTCCCCGACGCGCCTGTAAGCTCCTGCTTACATCCGTTTGGGACGCCTGAAGGAGAACGTTGACCTCCACCCTCGAGCTCTTCGAAGGCGCCTTCTGGCGCGACCCGTACCCGGCATACGGCACCTTGCGCACCGACGAGCCGGTGATCCGGCTGGAGCGTCCGGAGGGCGCGGTGTGGCTGCTGTCGCGCTACGCCGACGTGCGGGCAGCGCTGGCCGACCCACGGCTGGTCAAGGACTGGCGCTACACGCTGCCGCCGGAGGAGCGGGCCGCCGCTCCCGTGTCGCCCATGCCGATGATGCTGCTGATGGACCCGCCGGACCACACCCGGCTGCGCAAGCTGGTGTCGCGTTCGTTCACGCTGCGCCGCATGGAGGGGCTGCGCCCCCGCGTCGAGCAGATCGCGGGCGAGCTCCTCGACGCCCTGCCGCCGACCGGCCGGGTCGACATCATGGCCGAGTACGCGTTCCTGCTGCCCGTGCTGGTGATCTGCGAGCTCCTCGGCGTGCCGGCCGATGACCGCGACGACTTCGCGGCCTGGTCCAACACGATGGTCGACGAGTCGACGCGCGACGAGTCGAACGCCGCGTCGGGGAAGCTCTTCGAGTACCTCTCCCGGCTCATCGCGGAGAAGCGCGCGCACCCCGACGACGCCCTGATCAGCGGGCTGATCGAGGTGGCCGAGGACGGCGACCGGCTCTCCGAGGGCGAGCTCATCGGGATGGCGACGTTGCTGCTCATCGCCGGGCACGAGACCACCGTCAACCTGATCGGCAACGGCTTGCTCGCCCTGCTCACCCACCCCGAGCAGCTCGCTCTGCTGCGGGAGCGCCCCGACCTGCTGCCCTCGGCGGTCGAGGAGTTCCTGCGCTGGGACTCCCCGGTGCACAGCACCCCGCTGCGGGTCGCCGCCGAGGACGTCGAGTACTCCGGCGTGACGATCCCGGCCCGGTCGGTCGTCACGCTCTCGCTGGCCGCGGCGAACCGCGACCCCGCCCGCTTCGACGGCGCCGAGGAGCTGCGCGTCGACCGGGACCCCGCGGGCCATGTCGCGTTCGGCCACGGGCTGCACCACTGTCTCGGCGCCCAGCTCGCGCGCATCGAGGGGCAGGAGGCCCTCGGGCTGCTGCTCGCACGCCGCCCGGAGCTGGCGCTGGCCGTCGACCCGCAGGAGCTGCTGTACCGGCACAGCACGCTGGTCCGCGGGCTCCGGACCCTCCCGGTGGAGCTCGGCCCGTCCGCCTGACGAGCGCTCCCCGGCACGGCGAGGGGTGACCGCGCCGGGGAGTACTCGTGGGTGGGTTCCGCAGCGCTGCGGTCCCGTGGACCGATCAGCGCGCCGCCGGCCCGTCGTGCAGGGGAGCACCGGTGGCGGCGCGCACCTCGTCCGCGGTGACGCCCGGCGCGGTCTCCACGAGCGCGAGCCCGTCGTCCGTCACGTCGATCACGGCGAGGTCGGTGATGATCCGGTCGACGCAGGCGGCGCCGGTGAGCGGCAGGGTGCACTCCGCCACGATCTTGGGTGAGCCGTCGCGCGCGGTGTGCTCCATCATCACGATCACCCGGCGAGCGCCGTGGACGAGATCCATGGCGCCGCCCATGCCCTTGATCATCTTGCCGGGCACCGCCCAGTTGGCGAGGTCGCCAAGGGCGCTGACCTGCATCGCACCCAGCACGGCGACGTCCACGTGCCCGCCCCGGATCATGCCGAAGCTCGCGGCCGAGTCGAAGTAGGACGCCCCCGGCAGCACGGTGACGGTCTCCTTGCCCGCGTTGATGAGGTCGGGGTCCACCTCGTCGTCGGTCGGGTAGGGGCCGACACCGAGGATCCCGTTCTCGGAGTGCAGCACGACCGTGCGTCCGGTCGGGATGAAGCCGGGCACGAGCGTCGGCATGCCGATCCCGAGGTTGACGTAGGAGCCGTCGGGCAGCTCGGTGGCCACCCGCGCGGCGAGCTGGTCACGGGTGAGGCTCATGCTGTCTCCACGTTCGGGGCGCGCACCGTCCGGAACTCGACGGGCTTGTCGGCGTCGGGCACGTGCACCACGCGCTGCACCTGGATGCCCGGGGTGTGCACGGCGTCGGGGTCGATCTCCCCGGGCTCGACGAGGTGCTCCACCTGGGCGATGGTGATCCGGCCGGCGGCGGCGCAGACGGGGTTGAAGTTGCGGGAGCTGCGGCGGTAGACGAGGTTGCCGTGCCGGTCGCCCTTCCAGGCGTGCACCAGTGCGAAGTCGGGGACGATCGCCTCCTCCAGCACGTAGGAGCGCCCGCCGAACTCACGGACCTCCTTGCGGGGCGAGCGCACGGCCACCCCGCCGTCGGCGTCGTGGCGCCACGGCAGGCCTCCGTCGGCGACCTGGGTGCCCACGCCCGCGGGGGTGAAGAACGCGGGGATGCCGGCGCCACCCGCCCGCAGCCGCTCGGCGAGCGTGCCCTGCGGTGTGAGCTCCAGCTCGATCTCCCCGGCCAGGTACTGGCGGGCAAACTCCTTGTTGTTGCCCACGTAGGAGCCGATCGTGCGGCGGATCCGGCCGGCGGCGAGCAGTGTGCCCAGGCCGAACCCGTCGATGCCGAGGTTGTTGCTGATCGTCTCCAGGTCGGTGGCGCCCTGGTCCAGCAGCGCCGCGATCAACGCGGCGGGGACGCCGGACATCCCGAACCCACCCACCGCGAGCGACGCGCCGTCGGGGACGTCGGCCACCGCCTCGGCCGCGGTCGCGACCACCTTGTCCATCACGGACCCGACACTAGAACGGTGTGCGCTCAACGCACAACCGTTCGCAGAGCGAACACGGGCGAGTGTCGGGCAAGTTCAGGAAAGCCACTTTCCTGCCCGGAGAGGGCAGCAACGTGGCTTTCCTGAACCTGGGTGGGTACCGGTGCCGCGGCGCGCGGCCCGTACGGTTCCGCCTCATGTCCAGTGCGCTGTTCGACCCGGTGTTCGGGGCCGACCGGGTGGCGGCCCGGCTCGACGACGCCTCCTGGGTGGCCGCGCTCGTCGCCGTCGAGGTGGCGTTGGCCCGGGCCGCGGCCGAGCACGGGGTCGTCCCCGCGGCCGACGCCGCACGCATCGCCGCGGTGGCCGGCGACCTGCGGATCGACCCCGCGGAGCTCGGGCGGGCGGCCGTGGAGGGCGGGAACCCGGTGATCCCGCTGGTCAGGCTGCTGCGGGAGGCTGCGGGGGAGGCCGGGCGATCCGTGCACCCCGGCGCCACGAGCCAGGACGTCATGGACACCGCCGCCGTGCTCCTCACCGGGTGGGCGGGCGAGATCGTGCTCGACGACCTGCGCGGTGCCGCCGACGCCGCCGCGGCACTGGCCGCCGCGCACCGGACCACCCCCATGATCGCCCGCACGCTCGGACAGCAGGCCCTGCCCACGACGTTCGGCCTCGTCGCGGCCGGGTGGTGCGCGGGCCTGGACCGGGCCACAGCCGGGCTCGCGCGTCCCTTCTCCGCGTTGCCCGTCCAGCTCGGCGGGGCTGCCGGCACCCTCGCGGCGCTGCACCCGCACGGCCCTGCCGTGGCGGCGTCGCTCGCGGCGAGCCTCGGGCTCTCCGACACCCCGCCGTGGCACACCGAGCGCACCCGGATCGGCGAGCTGGCTGGCGCGCTGGCCGTGGCCGCAGGCGCCTGCGCGAAGCCGGCCACGGACGTGGTCCTGCTCGCCGGGACGGAGCTCGGCGAGGTGTCCGAGGCCGCGCCGGGCGACTCGTCGTCGATGCCGCACAAGCGCAACCCGATCGCCGCGATCACGGCGCGGGGGGCGGCCCGGCGCGCCCCCGGCCTGGCCGCGGTGCTGCTCGCCGCGGCCGACCACGAGCACCAGCGCGCGGCGGGAGCCTGGCACGCCGAGTGGCAGACGCTCGGCGAGCTCCTGCGGGCCACCGGCGGCGCCGCGGCCCGGCTGCGGACCTGCCTGAAGGGCCTGGTGGTCCACCCGGACCGGATGGCCGCGAACCTCGCGCTCACCAGCGGGACGGACCCCTCGCCCGGCCACGCCGCCGACCTGGTGGACCGGTTGCTCGCGGACCGGCCGTGACCCCCGCGAGTCGCCCAGAATCCGCCCGCGAGTCGCCCGGTTCGCGCGCGCGAGTCGCCCGGCCCGGTGCCACGCCGCCGCGCCCCGCCACGAGCAGGACGGGGGCGCCGTGGTGACCGAACACGTCCGCTCGCTCGCCAGGGGACTCGCCGTCATCCGGGCCTTCGACGCGGATCACCCCGAGCAGACCCTGAGCGAGGTCGCCCGCCGCACCGGGCTGCCGCGCGCCGCCACCCGGCGCTTCCTGCACACCCTCACCGAGCTCGGCTACGTCCGCTCCGACGGACGGATCTTCGCGCTCACCCCGCGGGTGCTGGAGCTGGGCTACTCCTACCTCTCCAGCCTGTCGCTGCCCGAGATCGCCGCGCCGCACCTGGAGGCGCTGGTCCGGGAGGTGCAGGAGTCGGCGTCGGTCTCGGTGCTCGACGGTGGTGACGTGGTCTACGTCGCCCGGGTGCCCACCTCGCGGATCATGACCGTCGCTATCACGATCGGCACCCGGCTGCCGGCCTACGTCACGTCGATGGGCCGGGTGCTGCTGGCCGCCCTCCCGCCCGAGGAGCGGGCGGACCGGCTGGCGGCACTGCGACCGCAGCCCCTGACGGACCGCACCCTCACCGACCCGGCGGCGCTCGCCCGCGAGCTCGACGCGGTCCGCGAGGCCGGGTTCTGCGTGGTGGACCAGGAGCTGGAGCTGGGGCTGCGCTCGATCTCCGTCCCGGTGCGCGGCCCGGGCGGCGCCGTGGTGGCTGCGGCGAACGTCAGCACCAGGGCGGGCTCGCGGGACGTCGTGCGTGAGGTCCTCCCGGCGCTGCGGGCGTGCGCGTCCGCCATCGAGGCCGACATCACCGCGGGCGACCGGACCCCGCGCTGACACCTCCGCCCGGCCGGGGGGAATGCCCCGGCAGCGGCACCGGGTTCGAACGAGGAACGGGCCGACGCGAGCCACCGGAGGGCACTCATGGGGCGCAGTACGTACCTGGCGGTGGAGGTGTCGGGAGCGGGTCGGCACCCGGCGGCGTGGCTGCGGCCGGACGCTCAACCGGACGCCCTGCTCACAGCGCCGTACCACGTCGGGCTGGCGCGGCTCGCCGCCCGGGCCGGTGCCGACTTCCTCGCCGTGCCCGACTCCCTCGCCCCACCGTCGGCCGACCCGCGGCTGGTGCCGCTGCGCCTGGACGCGGTGGCGATCGCCGCGCGGGTGGCGCCGGTCGTCCCCGGTGTCGGGCTGGTGCCCACGGTGACCGTCACCCATACCGAGCCGTTCCACGTCTCCAAGGCGATCGCCACGCTGGACCTGGTGTCCTCCGGCCGGGCCGGCTGGGAGCCCGTCGTCTCGCGGACGGCCGCGGAGGCGGAGCTGTTCGGCCGCAAGCCGGCCGCGCCGCCCGCCGAGCTGTGGCGGGAGGCCGTCGAGGTCGTCGACGTCGTGGTGGCGCTGTGGGACTCCTGGGAGGACGACGCCGTGATCCGCGACGTCGCCACCGGCCGCTACGTCGACCGCGACAAGCTGCACTACATCGACTTCAGCGGTGAGTTCTTCTCGGTGAAGGGCCCCTCGATCACGCCGCGCAGCCCGCAGGCCCACCCGCTGGTCGTGGTGCGCGGTGACGAACCGGAGGCACTCGCTGTGGCCGCGGCCCGGGCCGACGTGGTCCGCGTCGCCGCCGCCGACCTGGCGACGGCCCACACCGCGCGGGAGCGGGTGCGCGCGGCGGTGGCCGCGGCGGGCCGGGACCCGGACGCGGTCGCCGTGCTGCTCGACGTGGAGGTGCTGCTGGGCGCCGACGCCGGGAGCGCCCGCCGCGAGCTCGACGCGCTCGACGCCCACCGCGAGCTCGCCCCGTCCTCGCTGCGGGTCGTCGACACGGCGGCCACGCTGGTCGACGTGATCACCGACGCCGTGGCGGGCGGCGCTGCCGACGGCGTCACCGCCGTGCCGCTCGCGCTGCCGAGCGGGGTGCGGGCGATCGCCGCTGACGTGGCTCCCCGGCTCGCCGACCGCGGCCTGCGGACCCCGGTCGCGCCCGGTGCCACGCTGCGCGACCGCTTCGGCCTCGCCCGCCCGGCGAACCGGTTCGAGGGAGCGCGCGCGTGACCGCCACGAAGCAGATCCACCTGGCCGCACACTTCCCGGGGGTCAACAACACCACCGTCTGGAGCGACCCGGAGTCCGGCAGCCAGACCGACTTCGCCTCGTTCGTGCACTTCGCGCAGACCGCCGAGCGGGGCCTGTTCGACTTCCTGTTCCTCGCCGAGGGGCTGCGGCTGCGCGAGCACCGCGGCCGGATCCACGACCTCGACGTGGTGGGGCGCCCCGACACGCTCACCGTGCTGAACGCGATCGCCGCCGTCACCACGCACCTGGGCCTCGGGGGCACCCTCAACACCACGTTCAACGAGCCCTACGAGCTGGCGAAGCAGCTGGCGTCGCTCGACCATCTCTCCGGTGGCCGGGCCGCCTGGAACCTCGTCACCAGCTCGGACGCCTTCACCGGCGAGAACTTCCGCCGCGGCGGGTTCCTGGCGCCCGAGCAGCGCTACGACCGCGCGCAGGAGATCCTCGACGCGACCCGGGAGCTGTGGCTGTCCTGGGCGGAGGACGCGGTGGTGGCCGACCGGGAGCGCGGCGTCTTCGTGCGTGACGGTGCGGTGCCGGTCGTCGAGCACCGGGGCGAGCAGTTCTCGTTCTCCGGACGGTTCTCGCTCCCGCCGACGCCGCAGGGGCACCCGGTGCTGATCCAGTCCGGCGACTCGGACGCGGGCCGGGAGTTCGGGGCCCGCACCGCCGACGCGATCTTCTCCCGGCACGGCACGCTCGAGGCGGGACAGGCCTTCTACCGCGACCTCAAGGGCAGGCTCCCGCGCTACGGCCGGGCCGAGCGGGACGTCACGATCCTGCCGGCCACCACGTTCGCGCTCGGCGACACCGCGGAGGACGCGGAGGAGGTGGCCGACCGGGTCCGGCGCGCCCAGGTGAGCCCGCAGACCGCGATCGCGTTCCTCGAACAGGTGTGGGGCCGCGACCTGTCGGCGTACGACCCCGACGGCCCGCTGCCCGACGTCGACCCGGACCCGGACGGCACGTCGATCACGCGCGGCCGGGTGCGGCACGAGAAGGACCCGGCGGCCGTGGCCCGGCAGTGGCGGGAGCTCGCCGAGGCGAAGGGCGGCCTCTCAATCCGGGAGCTGATCATCGAGACCACCGCCCGGCAGTCGTTCGTCGGCACCCCGCGGCAGGTGGCCGAGCAGATGGACACCTACGTGCAGGAGAACGCCTGCGACGGCTTCATCCTCATCCCGCACCTGGTCCCCGGCGGGCTCGACGAGTTCGTCGAGAAGGTGGTGCCGGAGCTGCAGGACCGGGGCAGCTTCCGTACCGAGTACACCGGGCCGACCCTGCGCCACCACCTCGGCCTGGCCCGCCCCCGAGCCTGAACCCACCGCGGTCAGGACGGACCCTCCAGGAGTTCGGCCAGGACCGCGGCCTCACTGATCGCGGGGTCCTTGCTGGCCGTCAGCAGCGTCAGGGTCCGGCCCTGCGCGAGCTCTGCCAGGTGCGCGAGGGCGGACTCCTGCTCACCGCTCCCGAGCTCCTCCCGGTACCGACGCCCGAACTCGGTGAAGAGCTCGGGGTCGTGGCCGTACCACCGGCGCAGCTCGGTGGATGGGGCGACGTGTCCGCACCACTCGTCGATCCGCGCCCTGGCCTTGCTCATGCCCCGCGGCCAGAGCCGGTCGACCAGCACGCGGACGCCGTCCTGCTCGGTGACGGGGTCGTAGATGCGGCGCACCCGCACCGCTCCGGCAGGCCTCACCGCAGTGGGGTGATGCCCTGGGTCTCGCGCGGGAACGTCGCGAGCGTCTCCTCGGAGATGTTGAGATGTGCCGACACCAGCGACGGCGGGACGTGGGCGAGCCAGTTCGCGAGCGAGACCTCCTCGTAGTGGTCGCTGCGGAAGGTCTCGACGTAGATCAGGACGTCGTCCCCGGTGTTCTCGACGTAGTGACCGAGGTTCCGGCGCACCACGCCGACGTCGCCCGCACGGAAGTCCGACGTGTTGGCGTGCGGCCCGGTGTTGAAGACCGTCATGCGGCCCTGCCCGCGCAGGTAGTACTGCCACTCGTCGGCGTTCGGGTGCCAGTGCAGTTCCCGCATCGAGCCGGGCTGGATGATGTTGAGTGCGGCAGCGACCGACCGTGCGGCGGGGAAGTTGGTGCTGTCGGCGACCTGGATGCTCCCGCCGCTGTTGCGGTAGCGCGCCTCGGAGCGCGACAGGCGGAAGATCACGGCCTCGGTCGCGCCCCACTCCACGCCTGCCGCCTCCTGGTCCGCGGCCAGATCTCCGGGTTCGTCGCCGGGGAAGATCCAGAGGTTGTGCAGCGGGATGTCCGTGAAGACCTCCTGGGCGACGCCGAAGTTCTTGGCGAGCACGTCCGGCGGGGTGTGGGCGAACCAGTCGGTCAGCAGCAGCGTGTTGCTCTCCGACTGCTGACCGTCGTCGAACGCGAGGACGAACTCCGCTCCGTCGGGCCCGCGCCCTTGCAGCGAGTGCGGCAGGCCGGCCGGGAAGAACCACAGGTCGCCCGCCTCGACGTCGTCCACGCTCGGCCGTCCGGTGCGGCTCAGCGTGGTGATCCGGCAGCGCCCCTCGGTCATCAGGGCCCACTCGGCGGTCTGGTGCCAGTGGAGCTCCCGGATGCCGCCCGCCTCGAGGTACATGTTGACGCCGGCGATCTCGTCCGAGATCGCGAAGTCGGACTGGGTGAGCTCGCGTGCCCAGCCGCCCTCCTGCACGCGTCGGGGGGAGATGTTGAACGAGGACCAGAAGAACGGCTGCGAGCTGATGTCGGTGGCGGGCGCGTGCATGTGGTTCGGGAACTGGCTCTCGATGACCGGGTTCCGCGGGCCTTTCATGGTGGTGCTCGCCGGGTGGTCGAGGGTGTTGATCTCGCCCTCGGGCGGGAGGTCCGGATCGCCGAAGCTCGGTGTCTCGTGGTGCGGTGCTGGTACCTGGGGTTCCATCGGCTGGCTCCTCCACCTCGCGCCGGCGACCGGGCCGTGCCGTCACCCGGCCGGCGCTGCGGTCCTCACGCCACCACCTCACCCCGGCGCCGGGTTCCTCGCTTGAGCAGAATGACTGGACTTCGGCCGCCGGTGGCACCTCCTGCATCGCCGAGCGATGCCGTGGCCTACAGCCAGCCCCGGTCGCGGGCCACCCGCGCGGCCTCGATCCGGTTGCGCACCCCGAGCTTCGTGATGGCCGTCGAGAGGTAGTTGCGCACCGTGCCCTCGGCCAGGTGCAGGTGCGCGGCGATGTCGCTGTTGGGCAGCCCCTCGGCGGCGAGGCGGAGCACGTCGCGCTCGCGGTCGGTCATCGGGTCGGCGCCGTCCCACGCGGCGACGGCGAGCGCCGGGTCCACCACCCGCTGCCCGGCGTGCACCCGGCGGACGGTGTCGACGAGCTGGTCGACTGGCGCGTCCTTGAGCACGTACCCCGACACGCCGCTCTCCAGGGCCCGGCGCAGGTAGCCCGAGCGCGCGAAGGTCGTGACGATCACCAGCCGGGTGCGGGCCCGCATGCGGTGCAGCTCGGCGGCCACGTCCAGGCCGCTGAGGCCGGGCATCTCGACGTCGGTGACCAGCACGTCCGGGTCGTGCTCCTCGACGGCGGCCAACGCTTGCGTGCCGTCGGTGGCCGTGGCCACCACCTCGAGGTCCGGCTCGAACGACAGCAGCCGGGCGAAGGCGCCGAGCACCATGCCCTGGTCCTCCGCGAGTACCAGCCGGATCACGCTCGCCCGCCCCGTCATGTGGCCACCGCCGCCGGCACGGTGACGGTGAGCGCCGTGCCGCCACGGGCGCGGCGCTGCACCTCGCCGCCCAGCGCCGCGATCCGCTCGCGCATCCCGGTGAGCCCGTTGCCGTCCGGTGTCTCGCCGCCCACCCCGTCGTCGGCGACCTCCAGCACCACCCGCCCGCCGACGCGGTGCAGCGTGACCGTGCAGTGCCGGGCGTCGGCGTGGCGCACCACGTTGGTGACGCCCTCCCGCAGGGCCAGGCCCAGCGCGGTCTCGGCCGACGGGGTGAGCACCAGCCCGGGTTCGCGCGTGACCTCGAGCGTCACGCCAGCGGCGGTCAGTGCGCTGCGGGACACGGCCAGCTCGTCGTCGAGGTCGACCTGCCGCCAGCCGGACACGGTGGCCCGCACCTCCGTGAGCGCGGCACGTGCGGCCTGCTCCACCTCCGCCATCTCGGCGATCCCGGCCTCGGCGTCGGTGCGGGCGAGGCGCTGCGCGAGCTGGGAGCGCACGACGATGCCGGTGAGGGTCTGTCCGAGCAGGTCGTGCAGGTCGCGGGAGATCCGCTCCCGCTCCGACAGGGTGGCCAGGTGTTCCACCCTGGCGTTGTGGATGCGGTTCGCACGGCCCTCCTCGATCTCCTCGATCGTGACGAGCCCGACCACCCAGACGAGCACGAGGGACGGCGCGAACGCCCAGAGGCGCCAGGGCATCGGGATCGAGGAGAGCAGCACCAGCACCACGACGAGCGCCGTGAGCCCGGCGAGCCACCACCGGGCGACCCGCCGCGTCCGGCCGCTCCCGGCGAATGCAGCGGCGTAGACGAAGAGCACGCTCGCGCCCGAGTTGACCGGCGCGGCCAGGACACCCAGCACGGTGGTCGTCACCAGCGCCCAGCGCCGGACCGGGCCGGGACCGCGGTGCGCGAGAACGTAGATCGGGAGGAACACGACGACCACGGCGAGGGCCACCGCCCACTGCAAGGGCCGGTTCCGGTCGTCGTACAGCGGTTGGAAGAGCAGCATGCCCAGCCAGACCAGGTGCCAGAGGGTGGACGTCCGCAGCGGAGCCTGCCCGCGGACTGCGACCCCCGCACTGCCGGGCTCCGCGGTCATACGCGGAGATTACGGTAGGCCCAACCGGCCAGCACCGCACTGATCGCCGTGGTGAGCAGCAGCGCGAGCAGGTTCCCCAACGCGTCGGCTCCGGTGAGCTGGGCCAGCGCGAGCTGGGCGAGGTGGTAGGTCGGCAGGAACGGCGCGAGCGCCTGCACGAACCCCGGCATCATGTCCAGCGGGAACCACAGGCCCGACGCCACCACCATCGGCAGGTACACCGCGTTCAGCACGGCCGCCGTCGCGTTCGAGGAGGCGACGAAGCCGACGGCGAGCCCGAGCAGGGTGAACGGGAGGCCGCCGAGCAGCAGCACGCCCACGAGCCGCAGCCACGTGCCGAGGTCGAGCACCGGTCCCGCCACGAGCAGCGAGACGCCGCTGATCGCGAGCACGACGGCCAGCGCGTAGGGCAACGCGGAGATCACCTTGGCGGCGATGGTCGTGCCGATCGGGGCCGCCGACACCTTCTTCACCCGCAGCCAGCCGCTCGTCCGGTCCTCGGCCACGGCCACGCCCGGGCTGAGCAGCATCACCGAGACGACGCCGAACGTCCCGAAGGTGGCCAGCATGGTCGCGGCCGTCGGCAGCCCGGACGCGGACGGCTGGTTGCCGAACAGCGACGCGAACAGCGCGAAGAACATCACCGGGAACAGCACCGAGAAGAACAGCGCGGTGGGCTCCCGCAGGATGGCCCGCACCCCGTCGGCCACCTCGACGCCCAAGACCCGCAGGCCCGGTGCCAGCGGGGACGTCGGTCCCGTCTCGATCGCGGTCATGCCCGCACCTCCACCTTGTCGCCCGTCGTGTTGTTGCCTGTCGTGTTGTCGCCGCTCGTCGCGTCCCCGGTGAGCGCGAGCAGAGCCTGTTCCAGCCCCGCGCCCTCCACCCGCAGGTCGGTGAGCTGTTCGTCGAGCACCAGCCATCGGCGCAGCACGTCCTCCGGCGCGGCCGTGGCCACCTGGACGCGGTCGCCGTCCGTGGTCACGGACAGGACGCCGGGCAGTGTCCGCAGCACGCTGTCCGCCACGCCGGTGCGGGCGACGATCGTGCGGTCGGGCAGGCGGGCGGTGAGCCCGGCCGGGGTGTCGGCGGCCACGACGTGCCCCCGGTGCAGCACCACCACCCGGTCGGCGACGGCGGCGGCCTCCTCCACGATGTGCGTGGTCAGCAGGATCCCCGCGCCGGCGTCGCGGCGGGCGGCGATCGTGCGCCAGAACGCGCGCCGTGAGGTGATGTCCAGCCCGACGGTCGGCTCGTCGAGCAGGAGCAGGGTCGGGTCACCGACCAGGGCCATCGCCAGCGCCACCCGCTGCTGCTGACCCCCCGAGAGCTTTCCGGCCCGCCTGCGCTGCAGGTCGGTGATCCCGACCTCGGCGAGCACCGGTCCGGCCGCGGTGGCAGGCCGCCCGGCCCGCACCGCCGCACCCCGTACGAGCTCGGCGACGGTGAGGGTGCGCGGGAAGCCCATCGACTGCTGGACCACGCCGAGATGCCGCCGCGTCGCCGCCCGGCGGGGGTCGCCGCCGCACACGCGGACCTGCCCCGACTGGGGGGCCAGCAGTCCCGTGGCCAGCCCGACGAGTGTGGTCTTGCCCGCGCCGTTCGGGCCGAGGAGTGCCACGCACTCGCCGGCCCGGACGGTCATGTCCACCGAGTCGAGGGCGGTGAGGGCGCCGTACCGGTGGTGGGCGCCGGCGATCTGCAGGACGTCGATCATGGCGTTGACGGTGCCGGGTTCCGCCCTGCTGTGGCAGTGGGCGCAGTCAGGGCCCCGGCCTGACAAAAGTCACGTTCGTGCTCGATCACGAGGTTGTCGGGGGCGCCGGGCACACTCCGGGGCATGGCGGAGCGCGTGCTGACCACCGATGAGCTCAACCGCGCGGTCCTCGCGCGCCAGCTCCTGCTCGAGCGGTCCGCGCTGCCGCCGGAGCGGGCCGTCGAGCAGGTCGGCGGCCTGCAGACGCAGTACTCGCCGTCGGGCTACATCGGGCTGTGGTCGCGGGTCACGGGCTTCCGCCGGGAGCTGCTCACCGACGCCCTGACGAGCGGCACCGTCGTGCAGGGCTGGGCGATGCGCTGCACGATCCACATGCTCTCGGCGTCCGACTACTGGCCCCTCATCGCCGCGGTGCGGGCCCCCCGCCGCGTGTGGTGGGTCCGCGCCCACGGGGGCAGCGGGATCGACATGGGCAAGGTCGCCGATGCCGTGCGGGGGTATCTGGCCGACGGGCCGCTCAAGCAGGCCGAGATCCAGCGGCTCCTGGCGGCCGACGGGTTCCCGCGTGAGGTGTGGTCCGGCGTCCAGCTCTGGCTCGAACTGGTGCGCGTGCCGCCTGCGGGCACCTGGGGCACGCCGCGGGCCCACGTCTACGGGCTCGCGGAGCACACGGTGCCCCTACCCGCGTCCCTGCCGTCGGTGGAGGAGGGCGAGGAGCTGCTGGTCCGGCGCTATCTCGAGGGCTTCGGCCCCGCGTCGGCCAAGGACATCTCGTCCTTCTGCGGATGGACGGTCACGGGTGCGCGCAGGGTGCTGGAGCGGCTCGAGCCGCGGCGCTTCCGCGACGAGTCGGGCGGTGAGCTGTTCGACCTGCCCGGCGCCCCGTTGCCGCCGGCCGACGCCCCCGCGCCCGTGCGGTTCCTGGGCCAGTGGGAGGCGGTCCTGCTCGTGCACGCGCGGCGCACGCAGATCCTCCCGGAGGAGTACCGGCCGCTGGTCTTCGGCAAGACGATGCCCCAGTCGGTGCCCACGTTCCTCGTCGACGGCCGGGTGGCGGGCACCTGGCGCTACGTCGAGGGTTCCGTTCGCTGCGAGCCGTTCCAGGTGCTGCCCCGTGCCGTGCTCGACGAGCTGCACGACGAGGGCGAGCGCCTCACGGAGTTCTACGCGGGCGGGTGAGGCCGGCGCGTCAGGGCAGGCGGATGTCGGAGTGGTAGCCGGGTAGCGCACGCAGCTCGGCGAGCTCTCGCTCGCGGTCGCGGTCCACCGGGACGGACGACGTCACGCGCCCGCCCGGACGCGCGATCGAGATCGCCACGGCGACGGCGACGGCGAGCAGGACGATGATTGCGGTAGCCATGGCAGGAAGTATTCGCCGCTCTAGTTCCTGCCAACAGTGGCAGACGTGCCTATCAGAGCAAACATCCTGCCACTATGCTGTCGCCATGCTGTCCACCGTCGCCGCACTGGTGCTTCCCGAGGTCTCGCCGTTCGAGTTCGGCACCATCTGCGAGGTGTTCGGTGTCGACCGCACCGCCGACGGCGTGCCGCCGTTCGAGCTGAGGGTGTGCGGTCCCGCAGCGGGTGAGCCGGTCTCCACCACCGTCGGGATGAGCGTCGTCCCCGAGTACGGCCTCGACGGGCTGCGCGACGCCGACCTCGTCGCGGTCGGGGCCACCCGGCTGCGGACCTTCCCCGAACCGGTGCTCGACGCGCTGCGCGAGGCGGCGGCGAGTGGAAGCACGATGCTCAGCGTGTGTTCCGGAGCGTTCGTGCTCGGAGCCGCCGGCCTGCTCGACGGCCGCTCGTGCACCACGCACTGGATGAACGTCGACGAGCTGCGCGAGCGCCACCCGCTGGCCCAGGTCGACCCCGACGTGCTGTTCGTCGACGACGGCGACCTCATCACCAGCGCAGGCACGGCGGCCGGCATCGACGCCTGCCTGCACCTGGTACGCCGGGAGCTGGGCAGCGCCGTCGTCAACCTGATCGCCCGCCGCATGGTCGTGCCCCCGCAACGCGACGGCGGGCAGCGGCAGTTCGTGGAGCAGCCGGTGCCGCAGTGTTCGTCCGACGGCCTCGCCCCGGTGCTGGACTGGGTGATCGACCACCTCGAGGTCGAGCACACGGTCAGTGACCTGGCCCGGCGGGCGCGCATGTCGGACCGCAGCTTCGCCCGTCGCTTCGTGGCCGAGACCGGCACCACGCCGCACCGCTGGCTCACACTGCAGCGGGTGCTGCGCGCGCAGCGGCTGCTCGAGGACACCGATCTCGGCATCGACGACGTCGCCGAGCGCAGCGGTTTCGGGAGCGGGGCGCTGCTGCGCCACCACTTCCGCAAGGTCGTGGGGGTGGCGCCGGCCGACTACCGGCGAACGTTCACCCTGCGCGCGGCGGTGGCGGGCCACTGAGCGCCCGGCGGGCGGGTCAGTCGGCGAGCAGGCTCACCGGCTCGGACGCGCGGCCGCCGAGCTCGACCTGGTGCACGAGCTGCGGGATCGGCAGCGGCCGGTTGCGGGTGACGGTGGCCGCCGCGACCCCGGGCAGCGCGATGAACGGGTAGACGTCCTCGAGGCGCGCCACGCGCTCGCAGACCTCCTGGCAGAACCACATGACCTTCTCCGGGGGCCAGGACGGGAGCACCACGAGGAAGTCCTCGCGGCCGATCCGCACCACCCGGTCGACGCTCGTGAGCAGGTCCTGCACGCATTCGCTCACGCCGTGGAGGGCGGCGAGCTCGGCGCGCAGCCCGTAGTCGGCCCGGACCTCGGCGATACCGAACACCCGCAGCAGGGCCAGCCCGATCGGCAACGTGCCGGCGCCGAGCCCGGCGGTCCACCGCTGCAGGAACTTCTCGGTGTAGAGGCCCGTGCGCGGATCGCGCTCCCCGCTGTCCTCCGCCACGGCTTCGAGCGCCACCTCCGCCGCGGTGCGGGCCCGGACCGCGGCCTCCATGCGGTCGGCGAGGTAGCGGGCGGGGACGCCCCACCAGTCCTGGTAGGAGGGCTCGGTCACGAGCTGCACGGCCTGCAGGATCTCGTCCATCCGGGCCACGACGGGCGCGGGCAGCCGGAGCCGGGAACGCAGCCGGAGGACCGCCCGGATGGCGTCCTCCCGGCGGAAGGACCACCGGCCGCGGAACGTGCGGCCCTCCTCGATCGTCCGGGCGACGGGATCGACCGTCTCCAGGTCGGTGGCGGTGAGGGTGGCGCCCCCGTGCGGACCGAGAACGGTGACGCTCCACTCGCGGGTGAGGGGGTCGGTCGCCGGGAGCAGCGCGGGCGCCACCCCGGGTGGCATCGGCGGTACGGCGTCCTCCGCCATCCCGATCACCGTGAGGGCCCCGTGGGCAGCGATCTCCTGGTAGACGGCCTTGGCGCGCTCGAAGTAGGAGTGCTTCTGGAACATCGCGATGACGATCAGTGGCTCGCCGGGGGCCGCAGCAAGGGCGAACTGCTCGATGGCGTGTGACAGCTCGATGAGCACAGGCTTGCCGAGAAGCTCGCCGGTCCCGCTACGGTCCACGAGGCGGGAGGGTAGCCCCCCCGACGGCACGGGCTGTTGCGCCGAACGGATGATCGGCGGCCTCGGAGATTTGTAACACACGTCACCGCCGACCGCCGGATTCGGATGGTCCGGACGTACTGTCGGGCCGTGAGCGGACTGCGCGAAGATCACGGAGACCCCGACGCCGCCGTACTCGCCGATCATGCCCCTGACGGTGTCCTCACGCTGACGTTCAACCGTCCGGAGCGGCGCAACGGCTGGGCCGAGGACATGGAGCAGGGCTACTACGACCTGCTGGTGCGGGCCGCCGCGGATCCCGACGTCCGCGCCGTCGTCGTGACGGGCGCGGGCAGCACGTTCTGCCCCGGCGCCGACCTCTCCCGCCTCGGTGGCCTCGGTGCGGAGGGCGCGCGGCTGCCGCACAAGCCGGTGGACGTGCCCCGGCAGTTCCCCAAGCCGTTGATCGCGGCGATCAACGGCGGCTGCGCGGGGGTGGGACTGGTGCAGGCGCTGTTCTGCCACGTGCGGTTCGCCGCCGACACCGCTCGCTTCTCCACCGCGTTCGCCCGGCGGGGCCTCATCGCGGAGTACGGGGTCGCGTGGACGCTCCAGCGGCTGGTCGGGGTCGAGAACGCGATGGACCTCCTGCTGTCGGGGCGCACGGTCGATGCGGCGGAGGCCAAGGAGCTGGGCCTGGTCAGCCGGGTCGTCCCGCGCGCCGACGTGCTCGGCGCCGCCCAGGCCTATGCGGGCGACCTCGCCCGCAACTGCAGCCCCCGCGCCATGGCCGTGATCGCCGGACAGGTGCTCGCCGACCAGGAAGGGTCGTTCGACGAGGCGCTGGAGCGCTCCTACATCCACGCCGACCGGTTCATCGGTTCGGCGGACCTGCGGGAAGGAGTGGCGTCCTTCCTGGAGAAACGCCCGCCACGGTTCGCGCCGCTGGGCAGCCGGGAGAGCACACTCCGTGCTCCGTGAGGTCGGCTATCCGGCGCGCTGAGCCAAGTCCGGATCCGCCCGCGGTGGCAGGATCGGAGCAGGACCAGCACGGGAGATGAGCACATGCAGCAGGCACAGGCCCGGGTCGCGGTGATCGGAGCGGGCCCGTCCGGGCTGTACGCCGCGGCTGCTCTCCTCGCCTCGGGTGAGCCGGTGAGCGTGGAGGTACTGGATCGGCTGCCGGCGCCGTACGGGCTCGTGCGCTACGGCGTGGCGCCCGACCACGTGAAGATGAAGTCGGTCATCCGCGTGCTGCAGAAGCCCTTCGACCCCGCACACGTCGAGTTCCTCGGGGGCGTCCGGGTCGGGGAGAGCGGCATCCCGCTGGACGTGCTGCGCGACCACTTCCACGCCGTGGTCCACGCCACCGGCAGCTCCGTCGACCGCCGCCTCGGGGTGCCCGGCGAGGAGCTGGCCGGCTCGCTCGGCTCGGGCGCCTTCGTGAGCTGGTACTGCGGTCACCCCGACCACGTCGACCTGCAGCCGCTGCTGGACCACCCGGGTGTCGCCGTGGTCGGGGCGGGGAACGTGGCGCTGGACGTCGCCCGCGTGCTGGCCAAGACCGCCGACGAGATGGCCGAGACCGACGTCCCGGAGCCCGTGCTCGCCGCACTGCGCGCCAGCGCCGTCCGGGACGTGCACGTCCTGATCCGCAGAGGGCCGCAGCACGTGCGGTTCACCCCCGCCGAGCTGCGCCAGATCGGGGAGCTCGCCAACGCCGACGTCATCGTGCACGACGACGGGCTGCTCGCCGCCGGGGTCGACGAGCCGGAGGACCGGCGGCAGCGGCAGAACCTGGAGATGCTCCGGGAGTGGGCCGCCCACGGGAGCACGGGCAAGCCGCGCCGGGTGCATCTGCGGTTCCTGCGCAACCCGGTGCGGTTGCTCGGGGAGAACGGCCGGGTGAGCGCGGTGGTGGTGGAGCGCACCCGGATCGACGCCGAGGGCCGCGTGGTCGGCACCGGCGAGGAGGAGACGCTCGACGTCGGGCTCGTGGTGCGGGCGATCGGGTACGACGCGGAGCCGATCCCGGGCCTGCCGTTCGACGCCCGCACCGGCACGGTGCCCAACGAGGGCGGCCGGGTGGTGCGCGACGGCGTCCCCGTGCCCGGCGCGTACGTCACGGGGTGGATCAAGCGCGGCCCGACCGGCGTGATCGGCACGAACAAGGCCGACGCGGCCGAGACGGTCGCGGCGCTGCTGGCCGACCTGCCGGCGCTCCCGGCGCCCCCGCACCCCGAGCCGGAGGTGTTCCGGAAGGCCCTGGCCTCGTACGGGATGCGGCCGGTGGACTGGACCGGATGGCTGCGGCTGGACGCCGAGGAGGTCCGCCGCGGCGGCCGCCGGGGAGCGGAGCGGGTGAAGGTCGCGGACCTCGCCGAGATGATGGAGGCCGCGCACGGCGCGCCTGCTCCCTGAACCGGGTTAGGGGTGTCCCGTGGATCTTGGTCGATGAGGGCCGCCTGGGCGCGGCTGTCGCGATTGAAGATCCGCGGGACATCCCTTAGCCTCGGGCGTGCGATCACTGCTGCTCTCGCGACGCGACCTCGACTTCCTGCTGCACGACTGGCTCGACGTGGGGTCGCTCACCGCGCGCCCGCGATTCGCCGAGCACTCGCGCACCACGTTCGACGCGGTGCTGGAGCTGTCCGAGCAGGTGGCGACGGAGCAGTTCGCCCCGCACAACCGGGCCGCCGACCTCACCGAGCCGCGGTTCGACGGCGACCGCGTCCACATGATCCCCGAGGTCGGCGAGGCGCTGCGGGTACTCGGCGAGACGGGGATCGTGGGTGCCGGGCTGGACGAGTCGGTCGGCGGGATGCAGCTGCCGCAGACCGTGGTGCAGGCGTGCTTCCTGTGGTTCCAGGCCGCGAACATCGCCACGGCGGCCTACCCGTTCCTGACCGTCGCCAACGCGAACCTCCTGATGGCGCACGGCAGCGCGGAGCAGGTGCGGACCTTCGTGCAGCCGATGGTCGAGGGCCGGTACTTCGGCACGATGTGCCTGTCCGAGCCGCAGGCGGGCTCGTCGCTGGCCGACATCACCACGCGCGCCGAGCCCCGCGACGACGGCACCTACCGGCTCTTCGGCAACAAGATGTGGATCTCGGCCGGTGACCACGAGCTGAGCGAGAACATCGTCCACCTCGTGCTGGCGAAGGTGCCCGGCGGTCCGCCGGGGGTGAAGGGCATCTCGCTGTTCGTGGTGCCGCGGTTCCTCGTCGGGCCCGACGGCGCCCGCGGGGACCGCAACGACGTGGTGCTCGCCGGGGTCAACCACAAGATGGGCTACCGCGGAACGGTGAACACCCTGCTGAACTTCGGCGAGGGCCGGCACACGCCGGGCGGGGAGCCGGGAGCCGTCGGCTATCTCGTGGGCGAGCAGCACCGCGGGCTCACCTACATGTTCCATATGATGAACGAGGCGCGCGTCGGCGTCGGTGGGGGAGCGGCGGCACTCGGGTACACGGGCTACCTGCACGCGCTCGACTACGCCCGCACCCGCACGCAGGGGCGGCCGGTCGCGGCGAAGGACCCGGCCGCGCCGCAGGTCCCGATCATCGAGCATCCGGACGTCGCCCGGATGCTGCTGGCCCAGAAGTCCTACGCCGAGGGCGCGGTGGCGCTCACCCTGTACTGCGCCCGGCTGCTCGACGAGGAACGCACGGCAGCCACCCCGGAGGACCGGGCCCGGGCCCACCTGCTGCTCGACGTGCTCACGCCGATCGCGAAGAGCTGGCCGTCGCAGTGGTGCCTGCACGCCAACGACCTGGCCATCCAGGTCCACGGCGGCTACGGCTACACCCGCGAGTACGCCGTGGAGCAGTTCTACCGGGACAACCGGCTCAACCCCATCCACGAGGGCACCCACGGCATCCAGGGCCTCGACCTGCTGGGCCGCAAGGTCGTGATGGACGGCGGCGCCGGTCTCGCGCTGCTGGTGGAGACGATCACCACCACGATCGGCAAGGCGCGGGCCGCAGGCGGCGAGGCCGCGAGCCACGCCGACGTCCTCGCCGCCACCGTGGCGAGCGTCGAGCAGGTCACGGCGCAGCTGTGGGCGGCCGGTGACCCCGCGGTGACCCTGGCGAACTCGTCGATCTACCTCGAGGCCGTCGGGCACGTGGTGGTGGCGTGGATGTGGCTGGAGCAGGTGGTGGCCGCGGCAGGCCGTTCCGGCGACTTCTTCGACGGCAAGCGGGCGGCGGCGCGCTACTTCTTCCGCCACGAGCTGCCGCGCACGGGCCCGCAGCTCACGCTGCTGGCCGACCTGGACCGCACCACCCTCGACGTGCGCCCGGAGTGGTTCTAGGAGCGCGCTCCTAGCAGGGGGCGATGGACACGACCGTCGGAAGCGCGCCCATCCGCTCGGTGAAGGTGGCCGACTCGTCGTTCGTGACCGAGACGGTGCAGGTCACGCAGCTGTAGGGGACGCCGTCGCGGACGTCGACGGCGAAGTCGCGCACCGGGAAGCCACACGCGCGCAGCGCGGCGCCGACACGCAGCACGCCGTCCATGCCGCCGGTGGTGACGATCTCGTGGCGACGCTGCAGCCGGGGGACCCAGGTGGGACGGGGGGAATGGCCGAGAACTGTCATGGTGGCTCCAGGGGTTCCGTGGGGTACGGGTGACCCGAGCCAGGCCTCGGTTGGGGGAGGGGAGAGGAAACGCGCGCCGGCGGCCTGGCTCAGCCGACGCGCAGCCGTACGGCCACGTCGTGCGAGAGGGCGGTACGCATGCCGACGACTGTAGCGCGGTCGGTCGCAGCCCACCACGCGCCCCGCCGCGGCGAGGTGGTAACACAAGGGCGGGGTGCCGGTCGGCATCCCGTGACGACCCACCCCGGAGGAAGCCCATGACGTCCGTCGCCGTGACCGGAAGCAGCGGGAAGCTCGGTCGTCACGTGGTGCGCCACCTGCAGGAACACGGCTACACCGTGATCGCCCTCGACCGTGTGCCCGATCCCGGCTCCCCCGCCGCGGCTTCGGTACGGGTGGATCTCACCGACCACGGGCAGGTGCTCGAGGCGTTGACGGCCGTCGACGGCCGCCATGACGGCGTGGACGCCGTCGTGCACCTCGCGGCGATCCCGGCGCCGGGGCTCGCCACCAACGCCACCACGTTCGCGAACAACATCACCGCCACCTACAACGTCTTCGCGGCGGCGCGCACGGCGGGGATCCGCAACATCGTCTGGGCGTCGAGCGAGACCGTGCTCGGGCTGCCGTTCGACACCCCGCCGCCCTACATCCCGGTGGACGAGGAGTACCCGGTGCGCCCGGAGAGCACCTACTCGCTGGTCAAGAGCCTGGAGGAGGAGATGGCCGGGCACTTCTGCCGCTGGGTGCCGGACCTGAAGATGATCGGGCTGCGGTTCTCCAACGTGATGGACCCCGAGGACTACGCGAAGTTCCCCGGCTTCGACGCCGACCCGGCGTCGCGGCGGTGGAACCTGTGGGGCTACATCGACGGCCGCGACGGTGCGCAGGCCGTGCGGCTGGCGCTGGAGCACCAGGCCACCGGCGTGGACGTGTTCGTGATCGCCAACGCCGACACGGTGATGTCCCGGCGCAGCGCCGACCTCGCCGCCGAGGTCTACCCCGGCGTCCCGGTGACCCGCGAGCTGGGGGAGCACGAGACGATGCTGTCGATCGACAAGGCGCGCCGGGTGCTCGGGTTCGAGCCGCGGCACGGCTGGCGCGACTGACCGGCCCGCGACCTGGGCCCGGCCCGCGTGGCGTGCCGGGCTCAGGTCGCGACGAGCGGGACCGGATCCGGGTCGTCGAGCCGGGCCGGGGTGAACAGCCGCCACGCCACCAGCGTGAGCGCCGCCATCCCGGCGAACGCGATCCAGAACGGCGCCGTGATGCCGAGCCCACGGGCGGCCAGCCCGCCGGTGAGCGCGCCGATCGCCGACCCCCCGACCGCGAACAGGAAGTAGACGCTGTTGACGCGCCCGCGCAGGGCGTCGGGCACCACGCGTTGGCGCCAGGACAGCGTGATCACGCCCCAGAGGCTCGCGTGCGCGCCGAAGACCACCATCGTCGTGACGGCCACCCACGGCGCCCGGGTCAGCGCGAGGGACAGGTGCGTGCAGGTCTCGATCACCAGCCCCACGCGCAGCAGGAACGCCGCTCCGAACCGCGTCAGCAGCCGCGCGGCGGCCACCGAGCCGGCGAGGCCGCCGACCGCGCTCGCGGCGAGGAGCAGACCGAAGCCGATCTCGTCGAGGCCGAGCCGCTCGCGCGCGTAGAGCACGAGGATCGAGAACGCCCCGGTCAGCGTCACGTTCATCAGGCACAGGCACAGTGCCAGCACACGCAGGACCTGGTGGCCCATGAGGGCCCGCACACCGGTGGCGATGTCGCGGATCATCGGGCGGGGCGCCCCGGTGGGCACCTCGCGCGGCACCGAGCCGCGCAGCGTGGCGACGAGCACGGCCGCCACCAGGAAGGTGGCCGCGTTGAGGCCGAACGGCAGGGCCGCGGCCACGACGAACAGCGCGGCGCCGAGCGGTGGTGCCAGCAGGCCGTTGCCGACGATCTGGACGCCCATGAGGCGGGCGTTGGCCCGCGGTAGCTGCTCGGCCGGGACGAGGGCGGGCAGCAGCGCGGTGCTCGCGCTGTCGGCCAGCGTCTCCATCGAACCGATCACGAAGAGCGCGGCGTAGATCAGGGGCACGGTGACCACGCCGGTGGCGACGGCCACCGCGAGCGCGGCGATGACCACGGCGCGGACGACGTTGACCAGCACCACCAGCCGGCGACGGTCGAGCCGGTCGACGACCACACCTGCGGGCAGGGCGAACATCAGCCACGGGAGCTGCTGGACGAACAGCGCCCCCGCCACCAGCGCCGGGTCGCTCGTCAGTGACGCCAGCAGGAGCGGGCCGGCCGCGAGCGCGACGCCGTCGCCGACGTTCGACACGGCGTTCGCCACCCACAGCTTCGCGAACCCGCTGCCGAGCGGCACCCCCCGAGCCCTCACCGGCGCAGCCTGTCGTGCGACGGCCGCCCGCGGCAACCGGGTTGCCGCGGGCGGCCGTCGTTCGGTCAGCGGCGGCTGCTGCGGCGCCACCCCGAGGTCGAGGCGCCGACCCCGGCCAGGTGCAGGGCAACGCACAGCAGACCTGCTGTCAGGAGCACCTGGGCCGTGATGATGTCGAGGGAGATGCCGGCGAGCTCGAAGATGAGAGCCAGGGCGAACAGCACTGCGGCGATGATCGCGAGCATGACGCGTCCTTCCGCGGGAGGATGGGTGGTGCGGATGCTCCCTTTGCCCGACGCGTCGCGCATCCGGAAAGGCCAGCGGCGCGGGGATCGTGATGCGTCCGTTGTGCGAAGAACCAGATTGCTTCGCGAACGACCTCCCGCTGCACACGTGCCACCCGGCCGACTTCACCGTGATCACGCTTCACCGGGATCACGGCCCTGGCGGGCGTGGCCGTGCCGGTGCCCGAGCGGCCCTGACCGACGTCAGTCCGCTGCCCGCAGCTCCTCCATCGCCGGGACGAACAGGTCGTCGGCGTGCGGGTAGGGGGCGTAGAAGGTGAACCGGTCCACCACGCCGCCGAACCGGTCCAGCACGGCGGCCCCGAGCTGTGCCGGCTCCGCGACCACGGCGAACGCGTTCAGCACCTCGTCGTCGATCAGCTCGCCCATCTGCCGCCAGCGGTCGTCGTCGGTGCCGCGCGAGAGCCGGTTGAGCTCGCCGCCCAGCTCGTCCCAGCCGTGCAGGTCGAGCACCTTCCGGTAGGCCGGGGTACTGCCGTAGAACGCGATCTGCTCCCGCGCGCCCCGGGCGGCCGCCTCCATCTCCTCCTCCGTCGTCCCGCTCACGACGAGACCGGAGAAGCTGATCGAGAGGTCGGCGAGCGTGCGCCCGGACCGGGCCAGGCCCTCCTCCAGGGTCGGCACCGTCCGCTCCCGCAGGTAGCGCGCTGTCGTGAACGGGTGCGGCTGCAGACCGTCGCACACCTCGCCCGCCACGCGCGTCATGTGCTCGCCGACGGCCGCGAGGTAGACCCTGGGCGGTCCCCACGGGCTCGGCGCGGGGGAGAAGAACGGGGTCATGAGCGTGTGGGAGTAGAAGTCGCCGCGGAAGTTCAGCGGTTCGCCCTCGTTCCAGGACGCCCAGATCGCGCGCAGCGCCTGCACGTACTCCCGCATCCGCGGCGCCGGGTGACCCCACGGCATGGCGAAGCGCCGCTCGATGTGCGGGCGCACCTGGCTGCCCAGACCGAGCAGGAAGCGGCCCTGCGAGTGCACCTGCAGGTCGTGTGCGACGTACGCGGTGGACATCGGGTTGCGGGCGAAGGCGACCGCGATCGCCGTGCCCACCGTCAGCCGGGAGGTGTGCTCGGCCACCGCCACCAGCGGGAGGAACGGGTCGTGCTGTCCCTCGAAGCTCCACAGCCCGTCGTACCCGGCCGCCTCCCGCTCCCGCGCCTCGGCAGCGAGCTCCGCCAGCCCCGTGCCCTGCAGCATCGCGTCGACCTTCATCGGCTCCCCGCTTCGTGTGTCCCCGGCTTGGTCGTCCCGAGCATGAACGACGGCACGGTGCGTGTGCCGCGCGGCCTGCCGTCGCGGCCCGGCTAGCCTCGGGCGCCGACGATCACGGAGGGCCGATGGGCGCAGGTCTGATGGGTTCAGGGCGGACGACCGCGGACACCGAGGTGCGCGGCCGGCGGGCACTGCGCTGGGGCACGGCCGGGGCGGTGGTCGCGCTCGCCGGGCAGGCCGTGGTGCTCGCGCTCTGGCCGGCCGCGCATCTGCTCATGATCGACCTGCAGGTGTACCGCGCGGGTGGTGAGCACGTGCTGAGCGGCGAGCCGCTCTACACCGGCGGCGTGCTCCTGGACCTGCCCTTCGTCTACCCACCCTTCGCGGCGGCGCTGTTCGCGCCGCTGGTGTTCCTGCCCCTCGACGTGCTGAAGGTCCTCTGGACCGTCGGCGGCCTGGCGCTACTGGGCTACGTCGTGCACCGCTGCGCGCGCAGCGTCGGGGTGCCGTCCGGTTCCGCGGCCGTGGCGACGGTCCTGCTCACCGTCCTCGCGACGTGCCTGGACCCGGTGCGCACCACCCTCTACCTCGGGCAGATCAACATCGTGCTGCTCGCCCTCGTGGTTGCTGACCTGCTCGGACGCCCCGGCAGCCGGTGGCGGGGGGTGGGCCTCGGCATCGCCGCCGCGGTCAAGCTGACGCCCCTGATCTTCGTGGTGTACCTGCTGGTCACCGGGCGCCGGCGGGCCGCGGCCACCGCGGTCGGGGTGTTCGTCGTCGCCGCCGGGATCGGGTTCCTCGCGGCGCCCTCCGACTCGGTCGCCTACTGGTTCCACGGGACGTTCGCCGCCGCCGACCGGATCTCCGACGTGGCCGGCAACGCCAACCACTCGCTGAACGGCCTGCTTGCGCGGTTCGGCACCCCGTCGGCCCCGTCGGTACTGCCCTGGATCCTCACCGCCGCCGTGCTCGGGGCGCTCACCGTGTGGCTGGCCGTGCGGGCGCACCGGGGCGGGCAGGAGGTGCTCGCCCTGACGCTGTGCGGCCTCGGCTCGGCCGCGCTGGCCCCGTTCGCCTGGTCGCACCACTGGGTGTGGGTCGTGCCGCTGGTGGTCCTGCTCGCCCACCGCGCGGTGACGGGCGGGCGGGCCGCCATCGTGGCGCTGCTCGGGGTGCTCGCCGCCACCCTCGCCGTGGTCACCGCGCTGCCGGGCCCCGGGGTCGGGCCGATCCCGAGCACCGGGCTCATCTCGCTGCAGCCCGACGTCTACCTGGTGCTGTTCCTCGCCGTGCTCGCCGGGAGCTGGTGGTGGCTCGGTTCCCCCGTCCCGTGGCGGACCGGCGGGCAGGCCGAGCGTGCACCTGGTCGGCCCGGAACCTGAGCCGGTGCACGCTCGGGGTGCTGGAAACGGCGAGAGGGCCCCGCCGGTGTCCCGGCGGGGCCCTCTCACGTGCGTGCTGGCGGGGACCTCAGTCGCCCGCGGTCGGTCCCGAATCACCCGAGTGCGGACCGGTCAGCGCCTTGCGCTCCTCGCTGCGCGCCACGCTCTCGGCGTGCCCCGAGTCGCGGGATGCGCCGTCGTGCTGGGCGGCTTCCGCGGCGGCCTCCTCGGCCCTCGCCCGCTCCAGCGCGGCGGTCTCCTCCGGCGGGTCGGGGGTGAGCAACGAGCCCGGCACCGGGGCGCCACCCATACCCAGCTGGTTCATCCTCTTGGGCACGGGAGCGCCCTGGTAGGCCAGCGGGATGGCGTGCCCGTGGTCGTCGACGCCGCCGAGGGGCTGGTGCACCTCGATGAACTCACCGTGCGGGAGCCGCTTGATGATGCCCGTCTCGATGCCGTGTTCCAGTACCGCCCGGTCGGACCGCTGGAGCCCGATGCAGAGCCGGTAGGTCACGTAGTACGCGATGGGCGGGACGACCAGGACCCCGATCCGGCCTGCCCACGTCGTCGCGTTCAGCGAGATGTCGAAGAAGTAGGCGATCAGGTCGTTGCTGCCGCAGAGGACGAGCACCGCGTAGAACGAGATTGCCATGACCCCGAGCGAGGTGCGGACCGGAACGTCACGGGGCCGCTGCAGCAGGTTGTGCAGCGCGTTGTCCTTCGTGAAGTGGCGCTCGATGGCCGGATAGGCGCCGGCGAGCACGTAGAGCACCGGGAGGAACGCAGGGCTGGCCCAGAAGGCCGGCGGGATCGTGTAGTCCCCGATCGCGATGTTCCACGGCGGGAAGATCCGCAGCATTCCCTCGGTGAAGAGCACGTACCAGTCCGGCTGGGAACCGGCGGAGATGTGCGAGGGGTTGTACGGCCCGAAGTTCCAGATCGGGTTGATCTGCAGCAGCCCGCCCATGATCGCGATGACGCCGACGGTGACCGCGAAGAACGCGCCACCCTTCGCGGCGAACGCCGGGAGGATCCGGACGCCGACGACGTTCTTCTCGGAGCGGCCGGGGCCGGGGAACTGGGTGTGCTTCTGGTACCAGACCAGGCCGACGTGCACCGCGATCAGCGCGAGCAGAATGCCCGGAATCAGCAGCACGTGGACGATGTAGAGCCGCGGAATGATCTCGGTGCCGGGGAACTCCCCGCCGAAGAGAGCGAACTGCGTCCAGGTGCCGATCACGGGCACCGCCAGGGTGAACCCGGAGGCGATCCGCAGCCCCGTGCCCGACAGCAGGTCGTCGGGGAGGGAGTAGCCGCTGAAGCCCGCGAAGAACCCGAGGAACAGCAGCAGCACACCGATGATCCAGTTGGCCTCACGCGGCTTGCGGAAGGCGCCGGTGAAGTAGGTGCGGATCATGTGCGCGACCATCGCGGCCAGGAAGAGCAGCGCGGCCCAGTGGTGCACCTGCCGGACGAACAGGCCGCCGCGCACCTGGAACGAGATCTCCAGTGCGCTCTCGTAGGCACGGCTCATGTGGACGCCGCGCAGGTTGTCGAACGGGCCGTTGTAGGTGACCTCGACCATGGACGGGTCGAAGAACAACGCGAGATACGTGCCCGAGAGCAGCAGGACGATGAAGCTGTAGAGGGCGACCTCCCCGAGCATGAACGACCAGTGGGTCGGGAAGACCTTGTTGAACTGCTTCCGCATCCCCGCTGCCGGGTGGTAGCGCTGGTCCAGCTCATCGAGGGCGGCTGCGCCCTTTGCCTGCAGCCCACCGCTCGAGCTCGTGGGGGTGGTGATCGCGCTCATGATGATCTCAGCTCCCAGAAGGCCGGACCGACTGGCTCGTTGAAGTCCCCGCGGGCGACGAGATAGCCCTCGTCGTTCACGGTAATGGGAAGTTGGGGGAGCGCGCGCGTCGCAGGACCGAAAATCGGCTTCGCGTACTCCGTCGCGAGGAACTGCGACTGGTGGCACGGGCACAGGATCCGCTGGGTCTGCGCCTCGTAGAGCGACGCCGGGCAACCCAGGTGCGTGCAGATCTTGGAGTAGGCGTAGTAGTCGCCGTAGTGGTAGTTCTCGAGGCCGGGAAGCTCGACCACCGTGGTGTTCGGGCGGAACCGGATGAGCATCACCGGGGTGTCGGAGCCGCGCAGGCCGGCCTGCAGCGCCTCCTCGTTGCCCCGGTCCGACTCCCGGAACGGGAAGACGGTCTCCATGGAGCCCGCCTCCTGGTCCTCCGGACGCACCAGGGAGACCTCGTCCGGGTCGCCCGTGTCGCGGCGCAGGTACACCGTCTCGCCGTTCACCGGCTTCCACGCCGTGACCCACAGCGGGGCGTCGGCCCCGCCCTTCCACGGGTTGCGCACCAGCGGGGCGATCGCGGCGATCCCGAGCCCGAGGCCGAAGATGCCGGCCGCCGCGCCCGCCGCCCGCGTGATCAGCTTGCGGCGCGCGATGCCGGTGTCCTGGCCGGCCTTGGCCAGCTGCGCGATCACCGTCTGGCGGGCCACCTCGTCAGAGGCCCCGTCGTGGCGCTGCTGCACCGAGACCTCGTCGGGGAAGAACTTCTTCACGTACGAGATGACGGCGATGCCCAGTGCCAGCACCGCGAGACCGAAGGTGCCGCCGACGACCGGTGTGTACAGCGCGTACATCGTGTAGCCGGGCTGCCCCGGCGCCACGTACTCGAACGGCCAGAAGATGAAGGCCACCACGAAGGCGAGCCCGGCGATCGCGGAGATCACGAACCACAGGGCGACGGCGCGCTCGGCCCGCTTCTCGGCGCGGGTGCCCGGGATCGGCCACTTCCGCTGGTTGTGGACGATCTCGACGTCGTCGAGCTCCGCAGCGAGCCGCGCCCGCTGGTCCGGCGTCATCTCCTCCACCTCGGCGGCGGTGGGGGTGGGTGGATGC
>NZ_JAAXKY010000083.1 GCF_012911925.1 Pseudonocardia xinjiangensis
GGCCCCGGGACGAGCGGTACGACCCCGACCTGCTCGAGCACGGCGACGCGCGCAACGTCGTGGACGCCTATCGCTACTGGCGCCGTGAGGCGGTGGCCGCCGACCTCGCCCGGCGGGCCCACCCGTTCCATGTCGCGATCGAGAACTTCGGCCACGACCACAACATCGGCACGGTGGTGCGCACTGCCAACGCGTTCGCCGCGGCCGGCGTGCACATCGTCGGACGGCGGCGCTGGAACCGGCGCGGCGCGATGGTCACCGACCGCTATCAGACGCTCCACCATCACGAGGACGTCGGAGGGTTGGCCGCATTCGCCCGCGAGCGCGGACTGGCGGTCGTGGCCGTCGACAACACCGAGGGGGCGCAGCGGATCGAGACCGCCGCCCTTCCCCGGCAGTGCGTACTGCTGTTCGGGCAGGAGGGCCCCGGCCTTACGCCGGGGGCCCGGGCCATCGCCGGTCTTCTGGTCTCGATCGCGCAGTTCGGCTCCACCCGCTCGATCAACGCGGGCGTCGCCGCCGGGATCACCATGCACGCGTGGGTCCGGCAGCACGCCGACCTCGACACGGCCTGGTGAAGGCGCAAGCCCTCGACACCAGCGGCGCCCCGCCCAGCAGAGGCGAGAACTCCGTACGCTGTACTGCTATTTTCTGCGTACGCAGTACCAAGTAGGGGAGCTTCATGACGATCCTGGTGACAGGCGCGACGGGGAACATCGGCCGCAAGGTCGTCGACCACCTGCTGGCGCGCGGGGTCCGCGCGGTCCGCGCGCTCACGACGAACCCGGTCAAGGCGGCGCTGCCCACGGAGGTCGACGTCGCTGTGGGCTATCTGCGTAGGCCGGAGACCTTGCCTGCGGCGTTCGAGGGTGTCGAGGCGCTGTATCTGGCGCCGACCCCGGACACCGTGGAGGAGGTGCTCCGGCTGGCGCGCGAGGCGGGGGTGAAGCGGGTCGTCGATCTCTCCGGTGAGCACGAGAGCTGGTGGGGCGGCGTGGCGAAGGCGGTGGAGGCCTGCGGCCTGGCCTGGACACACCTCAGCCCGGGTGACTTCATGGAGAACACGCTGGAATGGGCACCGCAGATCATCGCGACGGACGCCGTCCGCGAGCCCTGTCCGGAGGGCCGCAGCGCCCCGATCGCGATGAGCGACATCGCGCACGTCGCGGCGGTGGCTCTGACCCGCAACGGGTACGAGGGCCGGTCGCTGTCCCTGACCGGCCCCGAGGTGCTGAGTCGTGTGGACCTGGCGCACCGGATCGGCGCGGCCCGCGGGAGGCCGGTGGAATTCGTCCAGGTCACCCGGGACGAGGCCGTAGAGGCGCTCCGCCCGGGCATGGGCGCCAACGCGGAGTGGTACGTCGACACGATCCTCCAGGGCTCCGTCGACTGGCCCGCCGAGGTGCAGCCCACGGTGGAGCAGGTGACGGGCTCCCCCGCGACCACCTTCGCCCAGTGGGCGCAGCAGCACGCCGAAGCCTTCCGCGGATAGCCCGACAGCCCACCATCGGATGCCCGCGAGATGCCGGCTCAGCAGGGAGGAAGTGGCGCCAGCACCTAGCGCCATGCACGCCTGGATCCGGCAGCACGCGGACCTGTCGGACGCATGATGACGGCGGGGCGACGCCGGAAAACCGGACGGAGATCGGCTCGGCCGGTACCTAGACTCCGGTCGTGAACAGCCGCCAGACCCTCGTCTTCGACGCCGACGACACGCTCTGGGAGAACAACGTCCTGTTCGAGCGGGTGATCGACGCCTACCTCGACTGGCTGGCCCACCCCACGCTCGACCGGGGGGCCACCCGCGCCGTGCTCGACGAGGTGGAGCGGGCGAACGTCGCCGTGCACGGCTACGGCAGCGCGAGCTTCCTGCGCAGCCTCGGCGACGCCTTCGAGCGCCTCAACCGGCGCCCCGTGACGGCGGCGGAGGCCGCGCGGATCGAGGATCTGGCCGCGGCTCTGGTCAACCACGAGGTGGAGCTCGTGCCGGGGGTGGCCGAGACGCTCGCCGAGCTCGGCACCCGTCACGACCTCCTCCTGCTCACCAAGGGCGACCAGGCCGAGCAGCAGCGCAAGATCGACGCGTCGAACCTCGCCCACCACTTCCGCAGCACCCACATCGTGGCGGAGAAGCACGTGGCGGCCTACGAGGAGCTGGTCGTGGAGCAGGGGCTCGTCCCGGCGACGACGTGGATGATCGGCAACTCGCCGCGCTCGGACATCCTGCCCGCGCGGGCTGCCGGTCTGGGCGCGGTGTTCATCCCGAACCGGTACACGTGGGTGCTCGAGCACGACGAGCTCGACCCCGACGACCACGGTGTGCTGCACCTGCGGCGGTTCCCGGAGCTCGTCGAGCACTTCTGACGGGCCCCCGAGACCGGGTGCTCAGGCCCGCACCCGGCGGTGCTCGTGCACCCGCTCCATCACCGCGGGGCTGACCCGGCTCGGGTGGCCGGCGTCGAACGGCGGCTGCGGGTCGTACTCGATGAACACCTGGGCGGCCTGGGCTGCCACGTCGTCGACGAGCAGTGCGACGAGCCGGATCGCCATGTCGATGCCGGACGACACCCCGGCCGCGGTGATCAGGCGCTCGGGCAGGTGCTCCACCACCCGCTGCGTCACGGGCACAGCCCCGAGCTTCTCCAGGTGCTCCATGGCGATCCAGTGGGTGGTGGCCGTCAGGCCGTCGAGCAGCCCGGCGGCGGCGAGCATGAGGGAGCCGCTGCACACCGACGTGGTGAAGCGGGTGCCGGCATGGGCCGTCCTGATCCAGTCGAGGTACGGGCCGGCCTGCAGCAGGTCACGCGAGCCGATCCCGCCCGGCACGACGACGACGTCCGGCGTGGGCACCTCGTCGAGGGTCGCGTCGACGGTGAGGCCGAGGAAGCCGTTCTCGGTGCGGATCTCGCCCCGCCGTTCGCCGACGAACACGACGTCGATGGCGGGCACGCGCTGCAGCACCTCGTACGGCCCGATCGCGTCGAGCGCCGTCATGCGGGGGTACAGCGGGATGGCGACCTGCATGGTCATGTCCTCTCGTCGGTGCTGGCTGTCGTGGTGGCGAAGTGCCGCCGGTACCGGTCGGGGGCGACGCCGAGGCGGCGCACGAACGCCCGGCGCATCGTCTCGGCGGTGCCGAACCCCGTACGGGCCGCTGCGACGGTGACGAGCACGGGTTCGGACTCCAGCAACCGCTTGGCGGCGTCGACGCGGACCTGCTCGACGTAGTCGCCCGGCGGGGTGCCGAGCGCGCGGGTGAACTCGCGGCTGAAGTGGCGTTCGCTCATGCCCACCCGCGCGGCGAGGATCGGCACCCGCAGGTCGGCAGCCGGGTTGCCGTGGATCAGGTCCTGCGCGGCGCGGATCGAGGGCTGGCGGGCGGGCGGTGACCAGACCGGTGCGGCGAACTGGCTCTGCCCTCCTGGTCTGCGCAGGAACACCACGAGCTCGCGGGCGATGAGCTGCGCGACGTCGACACCGTGGTCGGCCTCGACGAGAGCGAGGGCGAGATCCACCCCCGCGGTGACGCCCGCGGCCGTCCAGATGCGTCCTTGCCGCAGGTAGATGGGATCGGGCCGGACGTCGACGGCCGGGTACGCGGTGGCGAGCGCGGGCGCGTGGCGCCAGTGGGTGGTGGCCGAGATGTTGTCGAGCAGCCCCGCGGCGGCGAGCGGGAACGCCCCGGTGCACACCGAGACGACCCGTGCCGCGCGCGGGGCCGCCCGCCGCAGCCAGCAGGCGAGGGGATGGCCTGGTGTCATGGCACGCGCTCCTGACCCCCCAGGAACCAGGAGCGTGCCGATCTCCCCCGTCTCCGGCAGCGGAGCATCCACGCACATCCGCATGCCGCTGTCGGCAGTGACGGTCCCGGGCGTCTCCGCCACGAAGGTGACGCGGTACCGCGGCTCCGCCGAGCCGATGTGGTCGAGCACCTGGTTGGCGCCCATGAGGACCTCGTGCGGACCCGTGGCGTCGAGCGGCTGGATGCCGTCGAAGAGGGGGACGACGACCTCGTGGGTGGCCATGTGTCCACGGTGACGGCGTCACATGATGGCGTCAACGACACGGATCCCACCCATTCGGCCATCAGGCAGACTGGCTCGGTGGCTGCCGCTGAGGTCGACTGGTCGGAACGGGCGGGTATCGCCGAGCGGGCGGTCGTCCGCCGCCACCTACGACGGATCGCCGGCGTGGTGCCGGGCACCCGCATCGGACGCATCCGGTGGCCGCGCCCGCTGCCCTCGTCGCCGGTGCCCTGGCACTACTGGTGGCAGGCGCATCTGCTGGACTGCATGATCGACGCCCAGCTGCGCTCGCCGGAGCGCCGGCGGGCCCACGCGATCGGGGCGCTGGTCCGGGGTGTGCGGCTGCACAATGCCGGCTCGTGGCTCAACCGCTACTACGACGACATCGCCTGGCTCGGGCTCGCGGTGCAACGCGCCGGGATCCTCGCAGGCCGCTCCGGTCCGTCGGCGCTCGCCGCGATCACCAACCGGCTCCACGACGGCTGGACGGAGGGCGGGGGCGGGGGCATCTGGTGGCGGCGTGACGACGACTTCAAGAACGCCCCGGCCAACGGGCCCGCGGCGATCCTGCTGGCCCGGGACGGGCAGTCGGCGTTCGCGGCGGCCATCGCCGACTGGATGGCCGAGACGCTGATCGATCCCGACTCCGGCCTGGTCCGGGACGGCGTCCGGGTGGCATCCGACGGCAGCATCCGCGCCGTCGAGCCGTACATCTACACCTACTGCCAGGGCGTGCACCTCGGCGCCTGCGTCGAGCTGGCCGAACGGGACGGCCACCACCGTTTCACCGACCGCGCGATGGCGATCGTCGACGCCATGACGCACCGGCTGGCCGACTCCCGTGGCGTGCTGCCCGGCTCCGGTGGTGGGGACGGCGGCCTCTTCGCCGGGATCACGGCTCGCTATCTCGCCGACGCCGCGCTGCGCATGCCCGAGCTGGCCGGTGCGGCGACGCGGATCGTGACGGCGGGCGCCACCGCGGTGTGGAACGGCCGGGCGGAGGTCCGTGGGGGGCCCGTGTTCTCCGCGGAGTGGGGCAGGCCGGCCATGCATCCCGGCCGGGGGGTGCCGGAGACCGATCTGTCGGTGCAGCTGTCGGGTTGGATGCTGCTGGAGGCCGCGGCCAGGCTGCAGCGGGCGGGCTGAGCTGCGGCAACCGGGATCTCAGCCGGCGTCGCGCAGGTCCTGCTCCTCCGGCGGCTCACCCGGTTCGGCGGAGGGGTCGTCGATCGGCCTGCGCATCTCCTGCCGGTAGCGGTAGAGCCCGTAGCCCGTGCCGAGCACGAAGAACGCGATCGCGGCCACGGCCGTGGCGGTCTTGAGCCACGGCACGACGTCGAGCAGCCCTGCGCCGTAGTAGCCGAGCATGATCAGCGTGGGCACCCAGAGGACCGCGCCGACGGCGTTGGCGACGATGTAGCGCCGGTTGTCCATGCGGGCGGCGCCGGCGATCATCGGCGCGAGCGTGCGTACCCAGGGCACCCACCGGGCCACGACGATGGCCCAGAACCCCCAGCGCTCGAAGAACCCCGCCGCCCGCGCCAGGTTGGTGCGGTTGAGGATGCGGCCGTCGCGGCGGGCGAGCATGCGGGTGCCGGCGTACCGGCCGACGAGGTAACCCACCTGGTTGCCGCCCACGGCGACGATGGTGGCCACCAGCCCGAGCGCCCAGGCACTGGCCTCGTGATGGCCCTGCGCCAGCACCACGCCCGCGGCCAGCAGCAGCGTGTCGCCGGGCAGGAACATCCCGACGATGAGCGCGCATTCGAAGAATACGAACGCGAGAACGATGACCCACACCGTCACCGGACCGGCCTCAGCGAGAGGCCCGACGGCCAGGTGCAGGACAGGTGCGCTGCTCACGGGGCTCCAGGGTAGGTACCTCTGGGGTCGCGCGCGTGCGGAGCGCTGTTACCTGGCGTGCGCTCCGCCGGAGCGGCGGGCGCGCACCACCTCGAAGAGGATCGGCAGCACCGACACCAGCACGATCACGATCAGCATCAGCTCGATGTGGTCGCGCACGAACGTGAACTGGCCGAGCCAGAAGCCCAGCACCGTGACACCCGCGGCCCAGGCGACGCCGCCGATGAGCGAGTAGGTGAAGTAACGCTTCGGCTCCATCTGGCCGACGCCCGCCATCACCGTGATGAAGGTGCGCACCACCGGCACGAAGCGGCCGAGCACGATGGCCCGGTTGCCGTACTTGTCGAAGAAGTCCTGCGTCTTGCGCACGTGCTGCGGCTTGAACAGCTTCGACTTCGGCTTGTCGAACACGGCCGGCCCGGCCTTGCGTCCGATCCAGTAGCCCGACGCGTTGCCCGCGAGGGCTGCGACCACGAGGATCGCGCAGACCAGCCACAACGGGGCCTCGATCGAGCCCTGCGCGACGAAGAGGCCGCCGGTGAACAGCAGGGAGTCACCCGGCAGGAAGAACCCGAGCAACAGCCCGCACTCGGCGAACACGATGAGTGCCAGCCCGACCAGCGCCCACGGGCCGAGCCAGGAGATGATCGTATCCGGCTGGAGCCACTCGGGGCCGAGCGCAAGTTCATGCACGGCCGCGACGGTACCGCGTGGGGGCGGTCACCCCGGACCGGGGAGCACTCCCGGAGCGAGCAGCGAGAGCAGCGCGAGTGCCACGCCGAGCACCACGCCGCCGAGCAGCGCGATCAGCAAGGCGATCCGTACGTCCGGGCCGGCCACCGGCGCCGGCCGCACCGCGCGGGGAACGCCGGCGCGACCCGCGCCGGTCGCCCTGGCGCGCAGTGCTTCGGCGACCCGGCGCTCGGAATCGTCGCTGCTGCTCACGGACGTCATCGTGCCCCACCGCCGCTCATCACGCGCGCGACGGCCTCCAGTGCCCGGCTCGCCGTCGACTTCACGGTGCCGCGGCTGATGCCGGTGGCGTCGGCGATCTCGGCCTCGGACAGCCCGCCGTAGTAGCGCAGCACCAGCACCTCGCGCTGCCGGGGCGGCAACGTGGAGAGGGCATCCACCACCGCCTGGTGCTCGGCGGACAGCATGGCGAGCGACTCGGCGGAGCGGGCGTTCACCTGGTGCGGCGGGACGTAGTCGCGCGCCGTACGCCGCCGGCGCAGCACCGACCGCGAGCCGTTGACCACGGCCGTACGCAGGTAGCCGACGGCAGCCGCCTCGTCGCGCAGCCCCGACCAGTGCCGGTGCAGCCCGGTGAACGCCTCCTGGACGACGTCCTCCGCCGTGCTCGGGTCGTCGACCAGGAGCACGGCCAGGCGCACCATGCGCATGCGGTGGTCGCGGTAGAGGTCCGAGAGAGTCCGCGGGGCACCCGGAGCAGGGGGCGGCTCGGGGCGGGTGTCGATGCGCCGCAGCCTGCTCAGCGTCTGCTCGACGGCGTTCTCCCCACCGTCGCGGATCATGCGCTGCAGCTTAATGGTGGGGCAGTTGTCCGCCGACGGGGACGTCGCACTCCGAGTGCGGGATACTGCGGGCCGGAGAACGAGGACGTCGAGGAGGGCCAGACCGTGCCTATCGCCACCCCCGAGAAGTACAACGAGATGTTGGACAAGGCCAAGAACGGTGAGTACGCCTACCCGGCGATCAACGTCACGAGCACGGAGACGCTGAACGCTGCGCTGCGTGGCTTCGCCGAGGCGGAGAGCGACGGGATCGTGCAGATCTCCACGGGCGGGGCCGAGTTCCTGTCCGGCACCGCGGTCAAGGACATGGTGACCGGGGCCGTGGGGCTCGCGGAGTTCGCGCACGTCGTCGCGGCGAAGTACCCGATCAACGTCGCGCTGCACACCGACCACTGCCCGAAGGACAAGCTGGACAGCTACGTCCGGCCGCTGATCGCGATCAGCCAGGAGCGTGTCGACCGCGGGGAGAACCCGCTGTTCCAGTCGCACATGTGGGACGGGTCGGCCACCGAGCTGCACGAGAACCTGCGGATCGCCGCCGAGCTGCTCGACCAGGCCGTCAAGGCGAAGATCATCCTCGAGGTCGAGATCGGCGTGGTCGGTGGCGAGGAGGACGGCGTCGCCAACGACATCAACGAGAAGCTCTACACCGCCCCCGGCGACTACGAGGACACGGTGGAGGCGCTCGGCGGCGGCGAGAAGGGCCGGTACCTGCTGGCCGCCACGTTCGGCAACGTGCACGGCGTCTACAAGCCGGGCAACGTCAAGCTGCGCCCGGAGATCCTCAAGCAGGGCCAGGAGGTCGCCACCGCGAAGCTGGGGCTGGCGGCGGGATCGAAGCCGTTCGACCTGGTCTTCCACGGTGGCTCGGGCTCGCTGCTCGAGGAGATCCACGAGGCGCTGGGCTACGGCGTGGTGAAGATGAACGTCGACACCGACACGCAGTACGCCTTCACCCGCCCGATCACCGACCACATGTTCAAGAACTACGACGGCGTGCTCAAGATCGACGGCGAGGTCGGGAGCAAGAAGGCCTACGACCCGCGCACGTACCTGAAGGCGGCCGAGATCGGGATGAGCGAGCGCGTCATCGTCGCGTGCGAGAACCTGCGGTCCACGGGCACGACCCTGCGCTGAACCGGGTGCGCCGGGCGGCGCGCTCCGGCACTCGTGTCCGGGCACCACGCGGAGGACGGCAAGATGCTGGCATGACCCTGCACGGCAACCTGCTCGGACCAGAGCCCACCCTGCTGCCCGTCGACCCGGCCGCCGCGGAGCTCGACCGCGGCGTCACGCCTGAAGAGGTCGCGGCGGCGCATCCGACGTCGTCCCTCGCCTGGGCGGTGCTCGCCGAGCGGGCACTGGAGAACGCCCTGACGATCACCGGTTACGCCTACGCGCGTACGGGCTACCACCGGGGCCTCGACCAGCTGCGACGCTCGGGCTGGAAGGGCTTCGGCCCGGTCCCGTGGTCGCACGAGCCCAACCGGGGCTTCCTGCGGGCGCTGGCCTCGCTGCAGCGCGCCGCTGCTCTCATCGGGGAGACCGACGAGGCGGAGCGTTGCCTGGTCTTCCTCGTCGACTCCGACCCGGCCGCCGCGGCCGCCCTCGGTCTGGGCTGACGTCCTTGCCTGCAGCAGTGCGGCTGGACCGGGTGCGCGCCCGGTTCCAGCACGGCTTCCGCAGGCTCGAGGTGTCCGCGGTCCCGATCACGCAGTGCGCGGTGGCCGCGGGACTGGCCTGGTTCGTCGCCTACAACCTGGTCGGTCACCCGCGGCCGTTCTTCGCACCCATCGCGGCGGTGATCAGCCTCGGCGTGTCGCTGGGGAGCAGGCTCCGCCGCGTGGCCGAGCTGGTCCTCGGGGTGAGCCTCGGTGTGCTCGTCGGCGACCTGCTGATCTCCTGGACCGGGAGCGGAGCCTGGCAGATCACCCTGGTCGTCGGGCTCGCGATGGCCATCGCGGTGTTCGCCAACGGCGCCACACTGCTCGTCGCGCAGGCCGCGTCGTCCGCGGTGCTGGTGGCGACCCTGCTGCCACCCGGTGAGGCCGGCGGGATCGACCGCTGCCTCGACGCCCTGATCGGTGGTGCCGTCGGCGTGCTGGTCGTGGCCGTCCTGCCGACGGACCCGGTGGGTCCGGCCCGCAGGCAGGGACGTGCTCTGCTCGACGAGCTGGCCACCGTGCTCGCCATGACGGCCGACGCGCTGCGGGCCCGCGACGCGAGCGCCGCCGCCGCGGCCCTGGAGCGGGCCCGGGCCAGCCAGCCGCTGATCGACGAGCTGCGTGCCGCGCTGCGGGGCGGTCAGGAGGTCACCACGGTCGCTCCGTTGCATCGCAGGCGGCGCCGTGTCCTCGGCCGGTTCGCCGAGCTCGCGGAGCGGGCCGACTACGCGATGCGCAACGCCCGCGTCCTCGGGCGGCGCGTCTACACCGCCCTGGAGAACGACGAGCCCGTCGCACCCGAGCTGGCCGACCTGCTGGGCGAGCTCTCCGCCGCTGTCCGGGCGCTCACCGACCAGCTGGGGCGTGAGGGTGACCGGGAGCGGGCCCGGGAACCGGTCCTGGACGTCGTCCGGCACGTGACGGCGCTGTCCGACGGCTGGGCCGGCGGCCCGTCGGAACAGGTGATCGTGGCGCAGCTGGGTTCGATCGCGCTGGACCTCCTGCAGGCCACCGGCCTGACCCGCGCGGATGCGCTGGCGGCGATGCGGGACCAGCGCCGGATCTGACGGGGCCCGGCGGGTCAGGCGGGGCGGCCGTCCCGCAGATGCAGCTCGCGGCCCGTCCAGCGCCGGCGCAGCCACCGGTCGTGACTCGCGACCACCACCGCACCCGGGCTCGAGCCGAGCGCCTCCTCCAGCTCGTCGACGAGCGCGGGTGAGAGGTGGTTGGTCGGCTCGTCGAGGAGCAGCAGCTGCGGGGCGCCTGCCACCAGCAGCGCGAGCTCCAGGCGCCGGCGCTGCCCGACCGACAGCTCCGCGACGGGCCGGTCGAGGTCCCGCGGCTCGAGCAGCCCGAGCGTCGCGAGCGGGGTGGCGGTGGCCCGCTCCGGTCCGAGCCGCTCGGCGTACACCGAGCTCGCGGAGCGGGTCGACGGCTCGATCGCGATGTCCTGGGCCAGCAGCCCGACGCGCAACCCGCGGCGGCGGTGCACCGTGCCGTCCACCGGGTCCAGCCGCCCCGCCAGCACCGCGAGCAGCGTCGACTTCCCTGCCCCGTTGGGTCCGGTGACCAGCAGTCGGTCGGATGCGGCCACCTCGAGATGGTCGAGGACGAGCCTGCCGGGCAGGTGCACGTGGCGCAGCGCGGCCGCCGGCCCGGCGGCCGGCGTGCCGACAGTGGCGGTGAACCGCAGGGGATCCGGCGGCCGCGGCACCTGCTCGCGCGTGAGCTCGTCGAGCCGGCGCTCGGCGTTGCGCGCGCGCCGCGACACCTGCCGCGCCACCCGGCCGCCGAAGAAGTCGTATGCCATCTTGTCGTTGTCCCGGGGCGGACGGTCGTGGGCGACGCGCCGCGCGGTGACCGCCACCGCGTGGTGCAGCGCCTCCAGCTCGTCCTGCTCGGCGGCGTAGCGCTGGGCCCAGCGCGCCCGCTGCGCGCGGCGGGCCTCCAGGTACTGGGTGAACCCACCGCCGTACCGCGTCGGGCCGCCGAGCGCGGGATCGAGGTCGACCAGGTCGGTGCACACCGCGTCCAGGAACGCGCGGTCGTGACTGGCGGCGAGCACCACTCCCGCCAGCTGCCGCAGGTGCTCGGCGAGGAACCCGGCCCCGTCGTCGTCGAGGTGGTTGGTGGGCTCGTCGAGCAGCAGCGCGCCGGGCCGGCGCACGAGCAGCGCGGCGAGCCCGAGCCTGGCCCGCTGCCCTCCGGACAGCGTGTCGAGCCGCCGCCCGGGGTCCACCCGGGCGAGCCCGAGGCCGGCCAGCACCAGCTCGGCCCGGCGGTCGGCGTCCCAGGCGTCGTGGTCGTGACACCACTCGAGTCGGTCGCCGTAGCGGCGCAGCACGTCGGGATCGTCGGGACGGCGTGCAAGCTCGGAGGCCAGTTCTGCGAGCGCGTGGACGGCCGCCCGGGCCTCCCGCAGCGCGTCCGCGAGCACGTCGGCGACCCGCGCCTGCGCGGGATAGGGCAGCTCCTGGTGGCCGTAGCCGACGTCCGGTGGCCGCGAGACGCTGCCGGAGTCGGGTTCCTCCACGCCGGCGAGCAGCCGCAGGAGCGTCGACTTCCCGGCGCCGTTCTCCCCGATCATCCCGATCCGGCTGCCGGGCGCCGCTGTCAGCGAAACACCGTCGAGGACGGTGCGGTCGCCGTAGGTCTTGACGAGGTCGTGAGCGATGAGTGCTGCGGGCACGCGGGGCCACCGAGGGGTCGACGGAGCGTCCACCGGGCGAGGCCGCTGGCGTGGACGCGTGGCGTGGTCAGATCCGCATGACCTGGCCAGAATGCAGCCATCCGGGTGGTTGTGCAACGGATTTGGCGACCGCGGGAACCACGGTCACGCCGCCTACGTTCACGGCCCGTGCATCTGGTCGTTCGCTGGCTCCTCGCGCCGTTCGTCCGGTTCCTGTACCGGCCGGTGGTGCACGGCGCTGAGCAGATTCCCCGCTGCGGGCCGGTGATCATCGCCGCCAACCACCGGGCCGCCGTCGACACCGCGGTGATCGCGCTGACGGCCGGGCGGCCCGTCTCGTTCCTCGGCAAGGCGGAGTACTTCACCAGGACCGGACTGCGCGGACGCGCGTTCGCCTCGTTCCTGACGGCGCTGGGTTACGTCCCCGTCGACCGGGCCAACGCCAAGGCCGGGCTCGCGGCGCTGCACGCCGCCCGCGCGGTGCTCGACGCCGGCGGGGTCTTCGCCATCTACCCCGAGGGCACCCGGTCGCTCGACGGACGCCTGCACCGCGGCCACACCGGCGTCGCCACGCTCGCGCTGAGCACCGGGGCGCCGGTCGTCCCGGTGGCACTGATCGGCACCGAGCGGGTGCAGCCCGTGGGAGCCCGGTTCCCGCGCCTGCGCCGCGTGACCGTGCGCTTCGGGGAGCCGCTCGACTTCACCCGCTACGAAGGGCTCGAGGGCTCGGGCATGATCCGCCGCGCCGTCACCGACGAGATCATGGACGCGATCGCGAGCCTCTCCCACCAGGAGTACGTCGACTCCTACCACGAGCGCCCGGCCGCCTGACCCGATCGGGCCAGTGACCGCTGAGCGGAAGCTCAGCGCCCGGCGAGGAAGGCGAGCACCCGCTCCCGCACCAGCGCAGCAGCGTCCGGGTCATAGCCGGCCAGCGAGCTGTCGGCGAACAGGTGGCTGTCGCCGGGGTAGAGGAACAGCTCGGCCTGGTCGGCCTCCTTGACCAGAGCCCGGGCCGCGTCGATGTCCTCGAGGAACCACGGGTCGGACTCCATCGCATGCACCTGGACCGGGACGCCGGTGGGCCATGAGATGCCGAACTCCGACACCGGCACGCACGAGTCGAAGAACAACGCGCCGCGCGCGCCCGGCCGCGTCTGGGCCAGCGCCTGGGCCGGCATCACGCCGAGGGAGAACCCGGCGTAGACCAGCTCGGCCGGCAGCCCCTCGGCGGCTCGGATGCCCCGGTCGTGCAGCTCCTGGAAGCCCACCTGCCTGGCGTACGCGATCCCGTCGTCCAGCGTCTCGAACGTGTTGCCGTCGTAGACGTCGGGCGTGTGCACGGTGTGGCCGGCCTTGCGCAGCTCGTCGGCGAACGCCGTGACCCCGGCGGTCAACCCCTGGGCGTGATGGAGCAGCAGGACCTCGGCCATGGTGGAACTCCCTATGCTCGCCGCGACGCCTGTCAATGATCCCAGATCACGCCGCTGCCGTGGACGAACTACCTCGCCGACGCGGCTGAGGAGTCGGACGCGGCCCACCACGCCGACCGGATGTGGGCCGACCACCGCCATGTGTCGCCGACGTCCGCGTCAGTCGGGCCACCGGATCTCGGCGAAGCGCGCTCGCAGGCGGGCACCGCGCGCCGGGTGGGCGGCCTCGACCCAGGAGATGCGGCCCAGCAGGTGCTCGCGGAACGCCGGGTGGTCGGAGCGGTTCTGTGCGTCCGGCCCGGTGCGGGCGCAGTTGTGCAGCAGAGCCCGCAGCGCGTCGTACTCGCGGCGCGGGGTGGCCGGCCGCGCGTTGACCACCAGGCCGGTGATCTGCTGCCGGTGGTGGGCCGGCAGCACCCGGGTCTTGTCGGCGCGCACCCGGAACCCCTCCTCGGCCGCGATCTCCGTGACCCGGGCGGCGATGCCGTGGGCCGGCAGCCTCGCCCCACCGGAGAAGACCAGGTCGTCGGCGTACCGGCCGTACTCCGCGCCGACGGCGGCCGCGAGCCCGGCGAGGCGGCGGTCGAGCCGGTGGGCGAGCAGGTTGGCCGTGGCCGGTGAGGTCGGCGCCCCCTGCGGGAGGTGCGGCGTGGCAAGCCGGTCGAGCAGCCTGCGCCGGGAGTCCAGCACGTCCGGCGGCGCGGGTGGCGCGCCTCGCAGCACGTGCACCGGCGTGCTCGTGACCAGGAGCCCGGCCAGCGCCGAGGCCACCGCCGGTGGGTACCCGGCGGCGCGCATCAGACCGGCGATCCGATCACCGGTGACGTGGCTGAAGAAGCCCTCCAGGTCGAGCCGGACCACCATCGCCCGGCCCGCGTGCGCCGCCGCGAGGGTGAGCGGTGAGCGGCCGCGGACGTAACCGTGCGCGGCGACGTGCACCGGGATGCGGGCCAGCACGCGGCGTCCGATGCGCCGTTGCAGCTCCTGCAGCCGGGGGGCCGGGGTCTCCAGCAGCCGCGGGACGCCCGACCGCGAGGCCGTCCAGCGGGTCCGGTAGTGGTGCAGCGGCCCTTCCGGCCTGCGATGCAGCCAGCCGCCGCGGTCGGCGAACCAGTCGAGCTCACCCGCACGAAGGTCCAGGCCGCCGGTCAGCGCGTCGAGGCTGCTCCACGGCGTGACCGGCCAGCGCCAGACCGGCACAGCCGGCTCCTCGGGCCGCAGTGGGCGCGTCCCCGGCCGGGCGGCGAGCAGCGCGGCGATCTCGGCCACCACCCGGGCCACGTGGCTCCGCGGCCTGGCGCGCCAGCGGCCGAGCAGGAGCGCGACGACGTCGCCGATCTCCTCCGGACTCCTCCACCCGGGTAGCGGGGCCAGCCGCTCGGTGAGGGCGTCCAGGCGCCACGGACCGGCCAGCGCGGCGTTTGCGACCACGGGTGGGTGAGGCGCCACGTCAGGTCCGCGCCGGACCTGTGGTGATGCAGCGGCGTGCGACGACCGGTGTTCCCGTCGGCCGCGCACTGACGGCACTGCGTTCGTGCCCGGGGTGCGCGGGACGCCATGCCGCAGAGAGGTGGTGCACCCCGGGGTTGCCCCGGAGCCACGAGACCCGCCGGGTGGTGCTTGGGCGGGTGCTCGCCGTCTCGTCCGTACGCCGCTGCATCGAGGAGTGAACCTAGCGCCACGGGCCGACAAATCCGCCCGGAGCCTCAGGGGGCCGCGGAGGTGAGCGTCGTCGCGGCCCAGCCGGGATGGCCGGCGATCGCGTGCGCCAGCCCTCGGCCCGCCGTGACGGCGTCGGTGCCCACGGCCGTGGCGAGCGACCCGCGCCCGGCGAGCGGGCTGAGCGACCACCACTCGCCCGCCAGACCGGTGGGCGGGTCCTCGCCCCACACCAGCACCTCGGTGCCCAGCACGCGGCGCCCGGCGAGGTGGGCGCCCGATGCGTGCAGCGTCGGATCACCCAGCTCCTGCTCCTGCACGAGGAGCGGGCGGCCCGTGGCGGTGTCCACGACGCGGGTGAGCCCCAGGTAGCGCCCCGACGGCTCCGCGGTGCGGCCGGCCACCAGCACCTCGCGGCAGCGCAGCCGGGCGCCGGCTCCCAGTTCGGCGTGCAGCTCGCCACGGTGGTCGGCACGCCGGGTGACCACGGTGGGCTCCGGCAGGTACTGGACGGCGGCGCCGTCACCGACGGTGAGCCGGACGACGAGCCGGCTCGGTCCGGACGTCCCCTGCCCGGGCAGGGCGAGCGTGGCGGCCACCCCCGTGAGGACGAGGTGCGCCCCCGGCCCGACGACGACCTCGAGCCCCACGTCGTCGCCGCCGAGCGGGGTGGTCGCCGAGCTGAGCATGTGCACGGTGGCGGCCGGGGACCGGGACGCCACGGCCCCGCGCTGGGGCAGCAGCGTCAGCGGCGGCTGGGACCGCAGCTCACGCACGACGGTGCGCGCGCCGCGCCGTTCGACGACGATCCGCGCTCTGGCCAGCACGACGATCAGGCGGCGGGCACCCGCACCGCGGCGAGCTGGGCGAGCACCCACTCGGTGACGTCGGAGGCGGCCGGGTCGGTCACCAGGGACTGCGCGATCACGGGCAGCTCGCCGCGCATCCGGTGCGCGTCGGAGGTCATCACCTCGAGGTCGGCACCCACGTACGGGGCGAGATCCACCTTGTTGATCACCAGCAGGTCGGCGGTGGTGACGCCGGGGCCGCCCTTGCGCGGCACCTTGTCCCCGCCCGCCACGTCGACGACGAAGATCTGCCGGTCGATCAGCCCACGGCTGAACACGGCCGTCAGGTTGTCGCCGCCGCTCTCCACGAGGACGAGGTCGAGGTCGCCGAACCGCTCCTCCAGTAGCTCGACGGCGTCCAGGTTGGCGGTGATGTCGTCGCGGATCGCGGTGTGCGGGCAGCAGCCCGTCTGCACGGCCTCGATCCGGTCGGGGGTGAGCACCCCGGCCCGGCGCAGGAAGTCGGCGTCCTCGGTGGTGTAGATGTCGTTGGTCACCACCCCGAGGCGCAGCCGCGACCCGAGCGTGCGGGCCAGGGCGGCGACCAGCGCCGTCTTGCCGCTGCCCACCGGGCCGCCGATGCCGATCCGCACCGCCCGGCCGGACGGCGCCTGCGGGACGTGCGGGTCGGGCTCGGTGACCGTCGGGTCGAGCGAGTGGCCGTGGCCGTGTCCGTGGTCAGCACTCATGAACTGGCTCCTTAGGAGACAAAGAGACGCACCTGCTCCCGGTGGTGGTGAACGTGGGCCTGGGCCATCAGGTCGAGCACCGGCGCGCCCGGCGCGGGCAGCCGGTCGGGCGACAGCGCCGCGGCCTGCGCTGCCTGCGCGACCACGGCGTCGAGCGCGGGGCGCAGCGCGACGATCGCGGCGTTCACCGCCAGCGGGTCCAGCCCGAGCAGCCGGACCGCGGCCGACGCCGGGCCGCTCACCGCGAGGTACGCCAGGCACCGGGCGGCTTCGGCCGGGCTGCCGCCGTCGATGCCGACGACGGCTCCCACCAGCAGCGCGTGGTGGGGCCGGGGCGTCACGGCGCACAGGGCGTCGAGCACCGGCGACGGCCAGGAGAGCCGGGCCGCACGCAGGGCCGCCCGGCCCTGCGCCCGCGACGCGTCGCGCTGGGCGGCTGCCGGCGTGCGGGCGTCCAGCTCGCCGTCGAGCACCGCCCAGCCGGCGTCGGGCCGGGCCGCCGCCACCACTGCGGCCGCCGCGAACGCGGCCCCGACGAGACCGGTGGTGCGCAGCCGTCCGGACAGGAACGACCCGAGGTCGGGCACCCCGGTGATCAGCCCGCGGGCCGCCGCCTCCTCGACGCCGCCGGAGTGGACGTGCCCGCCGCCGGGGAACCGGGCGTCGGCCAGCGTGAGAGCCGCGAGGCTCGCCATCAGAACAGGAAGTAGCGCTGGGCCATCGGCAGGACGTCCACCGGGGCGGGCTCGACGAGCTCGCCGTCGATCCGCACGGCGAAGGAGTCGGGGTCCACCCGCACGTCCGGCGTGGCGTCGTTGGCGATCATGTCGGACTTGCGGACGGACCGCGTGTCGGCCACGGCGGCGGACCGCTTGGTCAGCCGCAGCCCGTCCAGGCCGCCGTGGTCCAACGCCGCCTGCGCCACGAAGTTGACGCTGGTGTCGGCGGCCACCAGCGGCGCGGCCCCGAACATGGGCTGCGGCAGCACCGGCTGCGGCGTCGGGATGGACGCGTTGGCGTCGCCCATCTGCGCCCAGGCGATGAACCCGCCCTTGAGCACCAGCTCGGGCCGGACGCCGAAGAACTTGGGCTCCCACAGCACGAGGTCGGCGAGCTTGCCGACCTCCACGGAGCCGATCTCGTGCGCCATCCCGTGGGCGATCGCGGGGTTGATCGTGTATTTCGCGACGTAGCGCCGGGCCCGCAGGTTGTCGGCGCCCCCGTCGCCCGGGAGGGCTCCGCGTGCGGCCTTCATGACGTGCGCGGTCTGCCAGGTCCGGATGATCACCTCGCCGATGCGGCCCATTGCCTGCGAGTCCGAGCTCATCATCGAGATCGCGCCCATGTCGTGCAGCACGTCCTCCGCGGCGATCGTGGTGGGGCGGATCCGGCTCTCGGCGAACGCGAGGTCCTCGGGCACCCCGGGGTTGAGGTGGTGGCAGACCATGAGCATGTCGAGGTGCTCGTCGATCGTGTTCACCGTGTGCGGGCGCGTCGGGTTGGTCGACGACGGCAGGATGTTCGCCCGGCCGACCACCTCGATGATGTCCGGAGCGTGCCCGCCGCCCGCGCCCTCGGTGTGGAAGGCGTTGATCGAGCGGCCGGCGATCGCCTCGAGCGTGGACTCGACGAAGCCCGCCTCGTTGAGGGTGTCGGTGTGGATCGCCACCTGCACACCGGACGCGTCGGCCACCCGCAGGCAGGCGTCGATCACCGCCGGGGTGGTGCCCCAGTCCTCGTGCAGCTTGAACCCGCCGGCGCCGGCCCGCAGCTGCTCCCAGAGCGCTTCGGCGCTGGTGGTGTTGCCCTTGCCCATCAGCAGGACGTTGATCGGGAGGTGGTCCATCGCCTGCAGCATCCGGGAGATCGCGCGCGGCCCGGGCGACACGGTGGTGGCCTTGGTGCCGTCGGCGGGCCCGGTGCCCCCGCCCGCGAGCGTGGTGAGACCCGACGCGAGCGCGGTGTCGACGAGCTGCGGGCAGATGAAGTGGACGTGGGGGTCGATCCCCCCCGCGGTGAGGATCCGTCCGTTGCCGGAGATCACCTCCGTGGACGGGCCGATCACCAGCGCGTCGTCGACGCCGTCCATCGTGTCGGGGTTGCCGGCCTTGCCGATCCCGACGATCCGCCCGTCCCGGATGCCGATGTCGGCCTTCACCACACCCCAGTGGTCGAGCACGACGGCGCCGGTGATCACCAGGTCGGGAGCGCCCTCCGCGCTTGTGCGCGCCGACTGGCCCATCGACTCGCGGATCACCTTGCCGCCGCCGAAGATCACCTCGTCACCCGACGCGGCGCCGCGGCTGCGGTCCTCGGTGACCTCGATGAGCAGGTTCGTGTCCGCCAGCCGGATGCGGTCGCCGACGGTGGGGCCGAAGAGGTCGATGTAGCGAGCACGCTCGATCGAGGTCACTGCTGTCCTCCGTAGGCGAGCGGGCCGGGCTCGGCTCCGCGCTCGTCGAGCGCGCCGGCGAACTCGACACGCAGGCCCGGCACGCGGCGGGCCCCGGCCAGCGGGACGAGCGTCACCTCGCGCTCGACGCCCGGCTCGAAGCGCACCGACGTGCCGGCCGGGATGTCCAGGTGCCTGCCCCAGGCCGCTGCCCGGTCGAACGTGAGCCCGGGGTTGACGGCCGCGAAGTGGAAGTGCGACCCGACCTGGACGGGGCGGTCCGCCGCGTTGGTGACGACGAGGGTGATCCGGTCGCGACCCGGGTTGAGCGGGACCGCCCCCTCGCCGGGGATGATCTCGCCGGGGCTGCCCGGTGCCGCTGCTCCGCCTGCCACGTCAGACGATCGGGTCGTGGACGGTGACGAGCTTCGTGCCGTCGGGGAAAGTGGCCTCGACCTGCACCGAGTCGATCATGTCGCCTACCCCGTCCAGTACGTCGTCGCTGGTGAGCACCTTGCGGCCGCTCGACATGAGCTCCCCCACGCTGCGACCGTCACGCGCGCCCTCCAGCACGTGGTCGGTGATCAGCGCGATCGCCTCGGGGTAGTTCATCCGCAGCCCGCGGGCGCGCCGGGACCGCGCGACATCCGCCGCGATGTGGACGAGCAGCTTGTCGCGCTCCTGCGGACTCAAGTGCATGCAGACAGTTCTAATCCGGCTTTGTTAACGCCACGGTTCGATCACGTTTCGGGGAACGGCGTTGATCACCCGGTCGAGGGACGCACCAGCAGCCAGTTCTCGATGTGCCGGTACCAGGTCCAGCGCGGCACCTCACGCGGATGCGCCACGCCGTCGCTGACGACGGTGGCTGGCCGGCAGCCCACCTGGACCGCCCGGCCGAGCGCGGAGCCCCGTCCGCGCGGGGCCCGTGGCGCCACGGCCCGCACGCGGCCGTCGGGGGTGCGTCCGGTCCAGCCCGCCCGGACGGCGATCCCGTCCGGGCCTGCGACGACCACCAGCCGCCGGGCGGTGCCACGCAGCACCAGCACGTTGTCGCAGTAGCACTCGCCGTCGATGTCCCGGATCTCGGCGCGACCGACGAGCACCCCGCCCCCGTCGTCCCGGACGAGCGGCACGGACGACGCCGTGCCGGTGAGGGCGAGCCGCTCCGCCTCCGCCCCGCTCGGGAGGCCCCACGCCGTGGCTGCGGCCGACGGCCCCGAGGGCAGATACGCCACCTCGACGGCCAGCCGGTCGGTGCGCAGCAGCCGCACCAGCACGGCGGCGAGGTCGGCGTCGGTGCCCGCCACGACGACCCGGCGCGGCTCGTGCTGGGCGAGGACGGGGTCGATCGCCGTGCGGTCCGGCCGGGCAGGCAGTGCGACCACGGGCACCTCCGAGGGGTGCCCACTACTGTGGACCGGGAGCCGCGTGACCTGACCGTCGTCGGAGCAGGCCAGCAGCACCACTGTTGAATCGATCGTGCTCACCAGATCGGTTACCCTCCCCGCCGCGGTGATGGGGCACGCGCCGCGCTCGCTGTATCCACCTACGGGTGGCTAGGACTGGAGTTTCACATGCCGGCGATCGTGCTGATCGGCGCCCAGTGGGGCGACGAGGGCAAGGGCAAGGCCACCGACCTCCTCGGTGGACAGGTGCAGTGGGTGGTGAGGTATCAGGGCGGCAACAACGCAGGCCACACGGTGGTGCTGCCCGACGGCCAGGACTTCGCCCTCCACTTGATCCCCTCCGGGATCCTCACGCCCGGCCTGCGCAACGTGATCGGCAACGGCGTGGTGGTGGACCCGGGGGTGCTGCTCGACGAGCTGTCCGGGCTCGAAGCCCGCGGCGTGGATACCAGCAACCTGCTCATCAGCGCTGATGCGCACTTGATCATGCCGTACCACGTGGCCATCGACAAGGTCACCGAGCGGTTCCTGGGCAAGGCCAAGATCGGCACCACGGGCCGCGGCATCGGGCCCGCCTACCAGGACAAGGTCGCACGCGTGGGCGTCCGGGTGGCCGACGTCCTCGACGAGAAGATCCTCCACCAGAAGGTCGAGGCCGCCCTGGAGTTCAAGAACCAGGTGCTGGTCAAGGTCTACAACCGGCGCGCTCTCGACGTCGACGAGGTGGTGGACACCGTGCTCGCCCACGGCCGCCGGTTCGCCGACCGGATCGCCGACACCCGCCTCCTGCTCAACCAGGCCCTCGAGGCGGGGGAGACGATCCTGCTGGAGGGCTCGCAGGGCACGCTGCTCGACGTCGACCACGGCACCTACCCCTTCGTCACCAGCTCGAACCCGACGGCCGGTGGCGCCGCGGTCGGCTCGGGCATCGGCCCCAACCGGATCACCCGCGTGATCGGGATCCTGAAGGCCTACACCACGCGCGTCGGCTCGGGCCCGTTCCCCACGGAGCTGCTCGACGCCATGGGCGAGCACCTGCGCAAGGCGGGCGGCGAGGTGGGCGTCACCACCGGACGGCCCCGCCGCTGCGGCTGGTTCGACGCCGTGATCGGCCGCTACGCCGCGCGGGTCAACGGGATCACCGACTTCTTCCTCACCAAGCTCGACGTGCTGTCCGGCCTGGACAAGGTCCCGATCTGCGTGGGCTACGAGGTCGACGGCAAGCGGATCGACGAGATGCCGATGACCCAGACCGACGTGCACCACGCCCTGCCGGTGTACGAGGAGCTCCCCGGCTGGTTCGAGGATCTCTCGGGGTGCCGGACGTTCGACGATCTCCCGGCCGCCGCGCGTGCCTACGTGCACCGCATCGAGGAGCTCACCGGCGCGCCGGTGAGCGCGATCGGCGTCGGGCCGGGCCGGGACCAGACGATCACCCGCGACGTCTGACCGGAGAGGGCCCGGGCCCTGGAACGGGCGAGGTCGACGTGAGCGGGGCCGCAGCCACGGCCAACCCCCACCACGTCGACCTCACTCGTTGGGACGGCCGGTGCCGCCGGGATCTGTTCGCGACCGGTAAGCCGGAGAACCCGGGAGCCGTCGTTCCTGATCCGTAGCGTCGAGCCATGGCTCTTTCCCGGTTCTCGGCCTGCGCAGCGGCGCTGGTCGCGGTGTCGGCGCTCGCCTCCTGTGCCGCGCCCGCGGCGGCTCCCCCGCCGCCAGCCCCGCCGGCGAAGATCGTGCTGCCGGCGGGAGCACCGGGTACGCCGTCCTGGGCGCCGTGGCCGTCCGCCCTGCACGACGCCCGGCACTCGGGGGCGTCCACGGCGGACGGACCCACGAACGGCGCGGTGCGGTGGCGGCGCAAGCTGGAGGGGGCGGTGACTCCCGGGCCCGTCGTGGGGGCCGACGGCACGATCTTCGTGGCCTCCAACGGCGGTGTGCTGCACGCCCTGAACCCGGTCGACGGGACCGATCGATGGACGTACGACTCGGGTACGCCCTCCGGCGGTGACCTGTCGATCTCACCGCTGGTGCTGCCGGACGGCACCGTGCTGTTCCCGGCGGACAACCGCCTGATCGCCCTTTCCTCCACGGGGCAGCAGTTGTGGTCGGAGCCGTTCGCGGCCCAGGTCACCTCGCCGGTCACCGTCGACGGGAAACGCGTCTACGTCGGCGACTCGTCCGGCACCGTCACCGCGCTCGACGTCTCCGCACCCGACGGGCACCGGGTGGCCTGGCACGTGAACGTGGGGACGACGTCGTACGGGTCCGTCGTCACCGACGGGAAGGGCCGCATCTACACCACCGCTAACTCGGCGCTCGTGGCCCTCGCCGACCAGGGGGCGTCCGCCCGCGTGGCGTGGCGGTCGGACCCCCACGACGACATCACCGAGGTGTCCGCGGGCCTCGCGCCGGACGGCACCGCGCTGCTCGGCACGAACGGCAGCAACGAGTGGGCGTACCGCCCCGACGGCACGCTGCTGTGGAAGGCGCCGAGGGTGATCACCTACTCGTCCCCGGCGGTCACCGCGACCGGACTGGCGTACGTGGCCGACCACAGCGGGGTCGTCCACGGCTTCGACGTCCGCACCGGCGCGGAGACGGCCCGCTACGGGCCGGTCCCGGGACAGATCTGGAGCTCGACGATCGTCGACCGCGCCTACCGGCTCTACTTCGGCGGCCAGAACGGGCACGCCTACGGCTTCGACGGCGACGGCAGGCAACTCTTCGACGTCGACCTCGGCGGTCCGGTGGACAGCTATCCCGCGCTGACCGCCGACGGCGCCCTCGTCATCGGCAGCGGAAACGGGTTCGTCACCGCGATCGGCTGAGCCGCCCGCCCCGGCCGGGGCTCAGGCCGCGCAGTTACCCGTGTCGGCCTCGGAGCGCAGGTTGCCCGCGGCCTGCACCACCGGCGCCACCTGGTCGACGGTGAGGACGAAGCCGGTCTCCTGGTCGTCCAGCGCCGCGCCGAAGACCACACCGATCACGCGGCCGTCCGGCGCGACGAGCGGACCACCGGAGTTGCCCGACCGGACCACGGCCCGGACCGTGTAGACCTCGCGGGTGACCTCGCCGTCGTCGTAGATGTCGGGGCCCTTGAGGTTGATCATGGACCGGATCTTGGCCGGCGTGGCCGTGAACGGGCCGTCCAGCGGATAGCCGAGCACCACGGCGTCGTTGCCCGGAGAGGCGGGCTTCGGGTCGAACGTCAGCGGCTTCGCGTCCAGATCGGGCACCCGCAGCACCGCGAGGTCGACCCGGGGGTCGTAGAGCACCACCTCGGCGGTGAGCTCCACCGTGCGCCCGCGCCTGTTGACCACCTCGACGCCGGTCTCGGACGTGCCGGCGACGACGTGGGCGTTGGTCAGGACGAGCTGGGGCCCGATCACGAACCCGGTGCCCTCCAGCTGCCGCGCGCAGGACGGGGCGCGACCGCGGATCTTGAGCACGCTGCTGCTCAGGTCCTCGATCATGGGGCTCCGCGCGATGGCGGGGTCGGGGGGACCGACCTCCGTGATCGGCGTCTCCGCGAACGGGCTGAGGACGTCGGGGAAGCCGGAGTTGTTGAGCAGCTGCCGCAGCTCGGCAGGCAGCGCCTTCGCCCCGGCCGGCATCACCGAGTCGACGGCCCGGAGCACCTCCGACCCGCGGACCCCCGAGGCGAGGCCGGGGAAGCTGGCCGAGGCCAGCGGCAGCGCGACGAGCCACGCCGCGATGACCACGGTGAAGGCCTGCAGCACCGAGCCCAGCGTGGAGTCGACCTGCAGCGAACGATGGCCGGTGATCCGGTCGCGGATGCGCCGCCCGAAGAAGACCCCGGTGGTCTCGCCGAGCGCGACCAGCAGCACCACCACGACGACGCTGACGATGACGCGCGTGGTGGGCGCCTCCACGCCTGCGGCCAGCAACGGCGCGAGCCGCACCCCGAGAACCGCGCCGGTGAGCACGCCGACGAACGACAGCAGAGCCACCGCCATGCCGTGGCGCCACCCGGACACCGCCGCGATCAGCGCCAGCCCGAGTACGACCCCGTCGACCCAACTCATCGCCGGGCCTCGCCAAGGCGCTGCATCGGTGAGTCGCGCGCGGGGTCATCCGTTGTGCGACCTCGCGTGCGCGCGTCCCGCCCGGCTGCCCGGGGCACCGCGCTCATGATCCTGCGACCTCCTGCCGACCGGCCCGTGCCGCGGACCACGCTGTGCCCAGATCGTCCATCCGGGAGGTGTCCCAGGGGCGCGCCCAGCCCCCCAGATCCAACAGAGCGGACAATAAGCCCCCCGTAAAACCCCAGACGAGCAGCCCCGCAACGGCGAACGCGGGACCGCTGGTACCTGAGGGGTTACGGACCAGGAGCCGGTTGGCGGGCTCGACCAGCGACGAGAGGGGCACCCGCACGACGGCTGCGGTCTCGCCCGTGTCGACGGCGTGCACCGCGACCGGACGCTCCCAGTGGGCGACCACCGGGGTGACGACGAAGCCGGACGGCGGGATGAACAGCTCGGGCAGCACGGCCAGCGGTGCGACCCCGGCCGGCTCCACGCCGGTCTCCTCCTCGGCCTCCCGGAGAGCGGTGGCGATGGGGTCGCGGTCCTCCGGGTCGGCGCGGCCGCCGGGGAAGGCAACCTGACCCGCGTGGTTGCGCAGGGTGCTCGCCCGCTCCACGAGCAGCACGTCGGGACCGTGCACCGGATCCTCGCCGAAGAGCACCAGCACGGCTGCCCGCCGCCCGCCGGAAGCGGGGGGCCGGATGTGGTGGTGGGTCAGCGTGGCCGCGTCGGCGTCGCCGACGTTCTCCAGCAGCGGGTGTAGCCAGCCCGGGGCGCGGTCGGGCCGCAGGGTCGTCACGGCCTGGTCTCCTTCATCGTCACGACAGGCGCTCCACGGCCGCCGCGACGTCGTCGGCGCTGCGGAACGGCACGGGCGGGTCCACCCGGGTGACGCTGCCGTCGGCACGCACGACGTAGGACACGGGCAGCGCGGGCGGGATGTCGAGGGCGGCGCGCAGTGCTCCGTCGGGGTCGGTGACGGACGGGATCGTGACGCGGATGTCGCGCAGCAGTGCCAGCGCGGCACGCGGGTCGTCCCGGGAGTCGATGCCCAGCACCGGCACGGCACCCGGCCGGGCGGCGTAGGCGGCCAGCGCGGGCAGCTCGTCACGACAGGGCCCGCACCAGGAGGCCCAGACGTTGATGAGGGCCGGACGGCCGGCGAGGGCCGTGCCGACGTCGACGGAGCCGGGCGCGCCGAGGCACGGGACGGTGACGCCGGCCAGTGGACCGGCAGCCGGAGCGCCGCCACCTGTGGGGCACGGTGCGCTGCGGGCGGCGGCACGCAGCGGCGCGAGCTCGGAGTCGGGGACCGAGACGGCCGTGGGTCCCGCCGCATCCTGTGCGGGCGAGGGCCGCTCCGATCCGCTGCGCGGCCACAGCGCGAACACGGCTGCCGCTGCCAGCAGTACGACGACGAGCGTGGTGACCAGCTCGGACCGCCGGGCCCCGGTCCGCGTGGGACTCACCGACACGCCTGGCGGTCGTGCCGGTGGTGGAGCCCGTGGTCGAGCCGCGTCATGGTGCGTCCTGGCCCTCGCCCGTCGGCTCGGGCGCGGGGGCCTCGTCGTCGGGGATGCCGGCCATGGCGAGCAGGTGGGGCCGGGAGGGGCCCTTGAGGAGTGCCGCGGCCTTGATCGGATCGGTGGGGCCGGTGCCGTAGGCGGGGCAGTCGGCGCTGAGGGTGCAGGCACCGCACGCGGGCTTGCGGGCGTGGCAGACCCGGCGGCCGTGGAAGATCACCTGGTGGGACACGATCGTCCAGTCGCGCTTCGGCACGAGCGCTCCCACCGCGTGCTCGACCTTGACCGGGTCCTCCTCCTGGGTCCAGCCCCAGCGCCGCACGAGACGGCCGAAGTGCGTGTCGACGGTGATGCCCGGGACGTCGAAGGCGTTGCCCAGGATCACGTTGGCCGTCTTGCGGCCGATGCCGGGGAGGGCGACCAGCTCCGCGAGGGTGTGCGGCAACACGCCGTCGTGCTTCTCGACGACGGCGGCTCCCAGCCCGATGAGCGAGCTGGCCTTGTTCCGGAAGAAGCCGGTGCTGTGGATCAGCCCCTCGAGCTCGGTGCGGTCGGCCTTGGCGTAGTCGAGTGCCGTGGGGTAGCGCGCGAACAAGGCCGGGGTCACCGAGTTGACGAGCTTGTCGGTGCTCTGTGCGGAGAGGATCGTGGCGACGGCCAGTTCCAGCGGCGTGCGGAAGTCGAGCTCGCAGTGTGCGTCGGGATGGGTGGCGGCAAGGGTGCGCAGCATCCGTCCGACCCGCCGGGCCCGGCCGAGGGACGGCTCCCCGTCGGCCACCCTCTTGGCAAGGCGTGCCGCGTTCCGCGAAGCGGTGGTCACGCTTCGAGCCTACGGCGCCCCACCGACACGCTGCGACGGCGCCGGTCAGCAAGCGCTCGTGACGCACCGTGACTGCGATTATCACGAAGTGGTATCGACACGCCGACGCGCTCGACCCCTGCGCGACGGTCCCCGTCACCCGTGCGAGACCATCCACCCGTCATGACTGCCTGGTTGTCCGTCCTCGTGCCACTGCTGGTGATGTTCTTCGCGCTCGGAATGGAGCGCGTCGAATCCAAGCTACGGGAGGCCACTGTCCGGCCGGAGGAGCTCGAGGAGCTCCTGGAACGACCGCGCCCCGACGAGGTCCGTGCCTTGTTCAGGCAGGGCACCGGGCGGGCGCTCGAGCTCTTCCGCCTGCGCAACCGCAACCAGCGGGGGCGGCGGTCGCCGAAGCGCAGCAAGGCGGCGTGACCCGTCCGTGGCTCCACCTGGGACCGGTCGAACCGTACTGAACTGGGCTTATAGGTGACGAAACCTCCTGGCGGCGCCCACGGAAGGGCGGTTGCGACGGCACGCGCGTCTGACGCACCCCCTAGACTGGCGCGCCAGTGGTCCGCCGCGTGCGAGCGGCCGGGACGAGGGGCGGTGCAGTGGACGAGGTTCTGATCCGCGCGGGGATCTTCCAGGGAGTGGAGCCGCACGCGGCCGACGCCCTGGCTCAAGCGCTCGAGCCGGCGGAGTTCCCACGGGGACACGTCATCTTTGCGGAGGGCGAGCCGGGCGATCGGCTCTACATCGTGGGCAGCGGCAAGGTGAAGATCGGGCGCAAGTCGCCCGATGGTCGCGAGAACCTGCTGATGGTGGCCGGGCCCTCCGACATGTTCGGAGAGTTGTCGATTTTCGACCCGGGGCCGCGCACGTCGTCGGCCACCGCGGTCACCGAGGTGCGCACCTACACGATGGACCGCAGCGCGTTGCGGGAGTGGATCGGGAAGCGGCCCGAGATCGCCGAGCAGTTGCTGCGCGTGCTCGCGCGGCGGCTCCGGCGCACCAACAACATGCTCGCCGACCTGATCTTCACCGACGTGCCGGGCCGGGTGGCGAAGTCGCTTCTGCAGCTCGCGCGCCAGTTCGGGTCGCAGGAGTCGGGTCTGTTGCGCGTCACCCACGACCTCACCCAGGAGGAGATCGCGCAGCTCGTCGGCGCGAGCCGGGAGACGGTCAACAAGGCTCTGGCCGACTTCGCACACCGGGGTTGGCTGCGGCTCGAGGGCAAGAGCGTGCTCATCCTCGAGCCCGAGCGGCTGGCCCGCCGGGCCCGGTAATGGTCCGTCGATCGAGCGCTCCCGGCGTCCCGCCGGGAGCGCTTTTTCGTGTGCGGAACAAAGAAGTGGTACGGACGTACCAGAATGTGTCACGCTGGTGCGCGTGTCGTCCTCGTCCGCATCCCTCGCCGACTACCGAATCGTCCTGACGGCTCCGGGCGCTCCTGGCCCGGTGCTCACCTCCGCGATCGGCCGCCTGCCGATCGCGATGTTCGGCCTCGCCACCCTGCTCTACGTGCAACGGGCCTCCGGCTCGTTCGCCGCCGCGGGCCTCGTGTCCGCGGGCATCCTGGCCGGGGAGGGGATCGGCGCGGTGGTGCAGGGCCGGGTGATGGACCGGCGCGGGCCCACGTGGCCGCTGCTGCTCGTCGCCGTGCTGTTCGGGGTGGCCGGCGCCGCTCTCGTGACCGCGGTGGAGACGGGCCAGCCGCTGCCGGTGCTCGTGGCGCTGGCCCTGGTGGCCGGGCTGGTGCAGCCCGCGCTCCCGGGGGCGTCCAGGGCACTGTGGAGCGACCTCGTCCCGCCCGGCCGCCTGCGCGACACCGCCTACGGCTACGAGGCCATCAGCCTGGAGGTCTTCTTCATCCTCGGGCCGGCGATCGCCGCGTTCCTGGTGGCCGCCCCGTGGCCCGGTACCGGCGTGGTGGTCGCTGTCGCGTTGATGGCCGTGGGTTCGGTCGGATTCGCCCTCACCCCCGCGGTCCGGGCCCGGAGCGCCGCCATGGCAGACCGCGGCGACCAGCCGGCCTCGTCCGTCGGTCTGTTCGGTGCGCTGGCCCGGCCCGGCATGCGCACCGTTGCGCTCGCGTCGCTGGGCTTCGGGCTCGTCGTCGGCACGGTCGAGGTCGGGGTACCCGCCGTGACGGCCGCGGCGGGCTCGGCCCCCATGGGAGGCCTGCTGCTGTCGGCGTGGTCGGTCGCCTCGGTGGTAGCAGGGGTGATCTACGGGATGCGGCCATGGCCGCGGCCGTTGCACCTGCGGATGCCGGTGCTGCTCGGCGTGTTCGCGGTGTTCGTCGCGATGATGGCGCTGACCGGCCCGCTGGAGTCGCTGCCCGTGCTCGTGGTGACGATGCTCCTGGCCGGAGCGGTCATCACCCCGCAGGTCACCGCCCACTCGATGGCCGTCGAGATCGCCACCCCGGCCGGGACGGCGTCGGAGGCCTTCGGCTGGGTGATCACCGCCGCCACGCTCGGGCTCGCCGCAGGACAGTCGTTCGCGGGCTTCGTGGTGGAGGCCGCCGGCCCGCCCGCGGCCTTCCTCGCGGGCGGCGCGTCCGGCGCGCTGCTCGCCGTGGTGCTCTGGCTGCGCCGGGCCACGCTCGCCCCGTCGGCTGAGCCGGCCTCGGTGCCTGCCTGACCGGGGCTCAGCGCTCCGCGCGCAGGTACTCCAGCTGCGCCCGCACCGACCACTCCGCGGCGGGCCAGAGCGTCCGGTCGACGTCGGCGTAGACCACTTCCACCACCTGCTGCGCCGTGGCGTCCGGCCCGAGCCGCCCCAGCGCCGCCCGGACCTGGTCGAGCCGCTGCTCGCGGTGGGCCAGGTACGTCGCGGCCGTCGCGGGGGCGTCCGGGAGGTCGGGGCCGTGCCCGGGCAGCACCGTCGTGCCCTCGGGCAGCTCGGCGAGCCGTCGCAGCGAACCGAGATACGGCCCCAGCGCGCCGTCGGGATGCGCGATCACCGTGGTGCCGCGACCCAGGATCGTGTCGCCGGTGAGGACGGCGGTGGCGTCGCCCGGCCCGTCGAGAAGGAACGACAGCGAGTCCGACGTGTGTCCCGGCGTGCCCACCACCCGCAGCTCGACGCCGGCGGCCGCCACCACGTCACCGTCCCCGAGCGCCTCCGAGCCCAGCACGAGCGACGGGTCCAGGGCCCGTACCGGTGCCCCGGTGAGCTCGGCGAAGCGCCGCGCCCCGCCCGCGTGGTCGTGGTGGCGATGAGTGAGGAGCACCAGCGCCACGGGGCCGTGGGCCGCGACCCGCGCCAGGTGCTCCTCGTCGTCCTCACCGGGATCGACGACGACGCACTCCTGCGCGCCGGGAGCGCGCAGCACCCAGGTGTTCGTGCCCTCCAGTGTCATCGGCGACGGGTTCTCCGCGAGGAGCACCGATGCCAGTGCCGTGACGGGGCGCAGCTCCCCGTACGCCGGGTGGCTCACGCGCTCCCTCCGGGGACGATGCGCTCCACGTCCAGCTGGAAGCCGGGATCGTCGGGCAGCACGACGACGACCTTCCCGCCCTCCCGACGCACCTCCGGCGTGACCGGCCGCACCACGCGCTCGTCGGCGGCCGCCAGCACCGCGGCGCTGTCGGGGTGCTCGGCGATCTCCTGCAGCGTGCGGATCGTCGGGGCCATGAGCTCGATCTCCCCGCGCTGCCAGTGCTCCAGCGCCTCGGCGGGATACCACCATGCGGCCTCGACGGCCTCCGTCGTGTGGGCGTCGGCCTCCTGGCCGTCCGGGACGAGCGCGACGAAGAAGACGGTGTCGTAGCGGCGCTTGACCGCCGGAGGCGTGATCCAGCGCGCCCACGGCCGGAGGAGGTCGGCGCGCAGCACGAGCCCGGTCTCGGCGAGCATCTGCCCCAGCGTCTGCCGCCGGGCCACGAGGTCGGACCGGTGCCGCTGCAGGTCGGCCGGGAGCTGCGGGGTGGCCAGCAGCACGCCGCACTCCTCGAACGTCTCCCGTACCGCGGCCTGCACGAGAGCACCGGCCAGTTCGGTGTCGCACGCGAGCCGCTCGCCCCACCACGTCGGGTCCGGGCCGGCCCACGACGCGAGCCCGGCACGGTCCCCTGCGTCGACCCCTCCGCCGGGGAAGACCGTCATGCTGCTCGCGAAGGCCATCTCGGCCACCCGCCGTTGCAGGAAGACCTGGAGGGGAGCGCGCCCGGGCGGTGGGGCAGGGGCGTCGCGCACGAGCAGCACGGTCGCCGCGGGCCTCGGAACGACGGGTTCGGAGGGCATGGACGGACACTAACCCGGGGCCGGGCAGGATGGGTCCCGTGGATCAGCTGCGCGTTGGCCTGGTCGGTGGTGGCCCTTGGGCCCGGACGGTGCACGGGCCCGCGCTCGCGGCGCACCCCGCCGCGGAGATCACCGCGGTCTGGACCCGCAGACCGGAGGTGGCCGATGAGCTCGCCGCCGACCTCGGCGCCCGTGCGCACACCCGGTTCGTCGACCTCCTCGAGGACGTCGACGTCGTCGCCTTCGCCGTTCCGCCGCAGGTGCAGGGCGAGCTGGCCGTGCGGGCCGCCGCCGCGGGGCGCCACCTGATCTGCGAGAAGCCGCTCGCCGGTTCCGTCGAGGACGCACGTGCGGTGGTGGCCGCCGTGCAGCAGGCGGGGGTCCACTCCTCGATGGTGCTGACGCTGCGCCACGCCCCAGCCGTGCGCGACTGGCTCGCCGCCCTCCCGTCGGTTCCGGCCGGTCCGGGCACGGTGGCGACGGCGCGCTGGCTGTCCGGAGCGCTGCTCGGCGGCCCGTACTCCACATCGGCGTGGCGGATCGAGAACGGCGCGCTGCTCGACGTCGGCCCGCACGTGATCGACATGCTCGAAGCTGCCGTCGGCCCGGTCGCATCGGTCGGCTGGGCGCACCACGACCAGCCCGACCTGTGGCGGTTCGGCCTGGTGCACGAGGGCGGGGCCCAGAGCACCGTGACGATGTCGATGCGGCTGCCCATCGATCCCACGGAGACCGAGTTCGCCGTGTTCGGCCGAGGGGTGTCGCACCGGCTCGCCGGCCGCGTCGCCGACGCGCGCACCTGTTACGCGTCGCTGCTCGACGAGCTCGTCGCCGCCGTCACCGGTTCGGGTCCGGCACCGGAGCTCGGCGTGGAGCGCGGCCTGCGGCTGCAGGAGCTCGTGGAACAGGTCCGCGCCGCCGCAGTCTGACTGACGGTCTCAGCCGGCCAGATCGGGTGGGTCGGACCGCGGCGTGCCGTTGTGGCCGTTGCTGCTCGAGCCGTTGGAACCCGAGCCGTTGGCGATTCCGGCCCGGCGGACCACGCGCGGCCTGCGCCCCTCCGAGAGCTCGGCCTGCAGCCGGGCGAGCAGCTGCCGATCCTCATCGCTGAGCCGCGCCAGCGACTCCGGGCGCAGCCCGAGCTCGGCCGCCCCCGCGACGGGTTCCGGTTCCGGAGCGTCCTGGGGACGGGTCTCGGCAACCGGTGCCGGCTCGGGAGCGGGCCGGTCCGTCTCCTCCCAGGTGGGCTCGGAAGCCGGCTCCGCTGCCCGGTTGCCCTGCTCGGGGTTCTCGTCGGCGTAGCGGTGCCGGGGGATGCGTCGGGGCGCCGGCCGGGGTTCGCGCCGATCCAGCTCGACGGGCGGCGGTGCCGCCTCGGGGGAGTCGTCCTCCGCCACGGCGGCGTCGGCGCTCGGCTCCTCGGCGAGGTCCGACGGCGCCATAGCCCACGATCCCGAGAGCCACTCGGACGACCAGTCGTCCTGCTCGCGCGCCAGGTCGGGGTCGTCGGCCACGGTGTTGGCGCCCACGGGTGCGCTGTCCGCCGGCTCGTCGCTGCCGGCCGGGTTGGCGGGTGCCGCGGCCTCGTCCACGGTCTCGCTGCCTGCGGGGTCGCTGTTCGCGACGTCGATGGCGCCGACGTCGCCCGGGGTGCTGGTCGCGGGAGGGACCGATGGGTCGTTGTCGATCGTCGGATCGAGCAGCGGTGCCAGCAGCGGTTCGCGCAGCGGCCCGCTGAGGGGGTCGTTCAGCGCGTCGAAGGCAGGTCTCTCGCCCAACTCACGCGACGGGTCGCCGTTGCGGGCTTCCTCATGTGCCGGGTGGGGTGGGTCGACGGGTTCGGCGGGATGCAGGACCCGCTCGGGAGGAGGCTCGGCTGCCGGAGGCTCGGTGGCCTGTTCCCCGAGGGGGCCTTCCGGGTGAACCGGTGGCGGGGCCGGGTTGCGGCGCACCAGCGGGATCGGGGCCAACGTGGGACGCGGGTTGCGG
>NZ_JAAXKY010000084.1 GCF_012911925.1 Pseudonocardia xinjiangensis
TGTTCGCGGTGGTCGCCACCGACGAGCCGCACAGCGACACCGACACCCCCACCCTGGCGAGCGTGCTGCGCCGGGCGTCGGCGCTGGTGATCCGCAGTGGTCCCACCGGCGGTGCCCGCGTGGTGCCGCTGGCCGGCGCCGGCCGCAAGACGGCGCGGGTCGGTCAGGCCGGGGCCTGAACCGCCCGGCGCCGGCCGCTCAGTCGCGCACCTGCTCCAGCAGCGCGATCGGGTCGGGCCCTGCCGTCTCGTGCTGCCAGCCACCGTCGGCCGCCGCCCGGTAGAGCACCCAACCGCCGTCGTCCTCGAGGCGCAGCAGCGCCACCGGGGTGGCCGACCACTCCACCTCGAGCTCGGGGTAGGTGGGCGGCCTGCGGTCGAGGATCGTGACCTCGTCGCCCTGGATCGTGTAGCCGAGCCGCTGTTGCTCGCGCTCGGCATCGGGGACGACATCAGCGCACCACTGGGACAACCGGCTGCGGATCTCCTCGGGCACGTCCATGGGCGCATCGTGGCGCTTCCGAGGGCTACCGTCGAGAGTTATGAGTGCTTCGCCGCACCCCGTGAGTCGGTTCGGCCATGTCGAGCTGGAGGACATGCCGGACGATCTCCGCAAGCGGATCGAGAAGATCACCGAGAAGTCGGGGTTCGTACCGAACGTGTTCCGGGCTCTCGCCCGCAGACCGGCCGAGCTGCGGGCCTTCCTGGACTACCACGATGCCCTGATGGACTCCGATGTCGGACTGAGCAGGGCCGAGCGTGAGCTGGTGGTGGTGGCGACGTCCGGCGCCAACAACTGCACCTACTGCGTGGTCGCCCACGGTGCGATCCTCCGGGTCCGGGCGAAGGACGCCGAGATCGCCGACCGGGTGGCGACGAACCCGTGGGGGGTCGAGCTGAGCCCACGGGAGCGCGCGATCGTCGATCTGGCGCTGCTCGTCGCCACCGACTCCGCCTCGCTCACCGACGCCGAGCTCGACGACGCCCGCATCGCAGGACTCTCCGAGGACGAGATCTGGGACGTCGGGGCCATCACCGCGCTGTTCGCGATGTCCAACCGGCTGGCCCACCTCACGGCGCTGCGACCGAACCCGGAGTTCTTCCTGATGGGACGGCTGCCGAGAATCTGAAGATCGGCAGCACGCCGCCGCAACCCACAGGTCATGCTGTGGTGATGCGACCCAGGGACGATGCGCGGATGTCGAACCTCTTCGGGCAGCGGGTGGCGATCGTCTCCTACCGCCTCGGGATGGCCGACGGTGTGTCGGTCACGGCTGCGCAGTGGGCGACCGCCTTCCGACGGCTCGGGATGCGGGTGCGCCTGGTCGCCGGCGACGGGCGGCCCGACGTGCTCGTGCCGGGCCTCGCGCTGGACGACGCGCAGCCGCCGTCGCGGCGACTGCTGGATGCGGCGCTGGCGGACATCGACGTGGTGGTCGCCGACAACGTGTGCTCGCTGCCGATGAACCAGGCGGCCGGGGAGGCGGTGGCCGAGTACCTGCGAGGCCGTCCCGCCGTGCTGCGCCACCACGACCTGCCGTGGGAGCGCGAGCGGTACGCCGGGGTCACGACCTGGCCGCCGGACGACCCGTCGTGGCACCACGTCACCGTCAACGACATGGCGCGGCGCTCGCTCTCGGACCGGCGGGGCATCCTCGCCACCACCGTCTACCACGGCTTCGACGAGACGCCGCGTCCCGAGGACCGCGATGGGCTCCGCGCCCGGCTCGACGTCCCCGCCGGGCCCCTCCTGCTGCAGCCCACCCGCGCGATCGCCCGGAAGCACGTCGACGTCGGGCTGGCGCTCGCCGAGTCGCTCGGCGGCACGTTCTGGCTCACCGGTCCGGCCGAGGACGGGTACGCGGCCGACCTCGCCCGGCTCCTGCGGGAGGCCCGTGTTCCGGTGCGCCGCAGGCTCCCGGACGGCACCGACATGGCCGCGGCCTACGCGGCGTGCGACGCGGTGGTGTTCCCGTCGTCCTGGGAGGGTTTCGGGCTGCCCCTGATCGAGTCGGCGCTGCACCGCAAGCCGATCGCGGTCGGCGACTTCCCGGTGGCCCGCGAGCTCGCCGCGTTCGGGTTCCGGTGGTTCCCCGCCGCCGACCCCGAGCCGCTGCGGGCCTGGCTCGCAGACCCGGACCCGTCCCTGCTCGACCACAACGAGGCGATCGCCCGCACCCACTTCGGGATCGATGCACTCGCCCGGAGGCTGGAGCTGCTGCTGTCCGGTGCGCCGGTATGCCACCATTCCGGCACCGACGAGGATGCCGGAGGGCAAACCGCATGCGACTGCTTGACCGCCTGATCACCCGCGCCCTGCGCGGTCCGCTCGATGCGCTGGTCGCGGAACAGGTGGCCCGACAGGTCCAGGAACTGAAGCTCGACGCCCTGTACTCCTACCGCTGGCACGGGGATCGCTCACGCCTGCGCATCCCGGACACCGCCGTGGTCAACAACGCGCTGTTCAACATGTCCGGCGGCACGATCACCATCGGCGAGTACGCGTTCTTCGGTCACGACGTCTCGGTGCTCACCGGCACCCACGACATCAACCAGTTCGGCCACGACCGGCAGCTCGCCTTCCCCCGGTCCGGTCGCGACGTGGTGATCGGCGACGGCGTCTGGCTCGCCAGCGGGGTCACCGTGTTCGGCCCCGTGACGATCGGCGAGCACGCCGTCGTCGCGGGTGGGTCGCTGGTGCGCGAGGACGTGGAGCCCTACACGGTGGTGGCAGGGCGTCCGGCGAAGGTCCTCAAGAAGCTCACCCCACCGACCGCATGAGACTGGAGATCGGCGCCGGGGAGAAGCCGCATCCCGACTACGACCTGCACGTCGACGTGCTCGCGCTGCCCGACATCGAGGTCCGGTGCGCGATCGACCGCCTCCCGTTCGCCTCGGGTTCGCTCGACGCGCTGCGGGCCAACCACGTGCTCGAGCACCAGAGCTACGAGCTCGTCCGGGAGACGCTGCGGGAGTGGGCCCGCGTGCTGCGCACCGGCGCGGAGATCGACATCGGGGTCCCGGACGCACGGTTCGTCGCCACGCAGTGGGTGGAGGGCACGATCGACACCGCGGAGGCGAACTACTGGATCCTCGGTGGCCACTCCGAGCGGGAGGCGCACCAGGGCGTGGACGCGCGGGGGGTGCCGCTGTGGATCTGGAACGCCCATCACACGCTGTTCGACGCGGAGTCGTTGCGTGCGGCCGTCGCGGAGTTCTTCGTGGTGGAGGAGCTGTTCACCTACGACATCCGCAACCTGCGCCTCTACGCCCGCAAGCCCTGACGCGTGACTACTCCGCCGAGTCGGCGGTCTCCTTCTCGGCCGCCCGCTCGGCGAAGGCCACCCAGACCGAGACGAGGCCGGTGACGAACAGCAGCCCGGTGACCATGCCCTCGATCTGCAGCGGGGTGAGCCGTGTCGTCCCCGGCGGGATGAACGCGGCGGCCGCCACGAGTGCGTAGAGCAGCGGGTCGGCCATCGACAGGGTCCGGACGGTGATGCGCCCGGTCGGCCCGCCGGCCCGGCGCAGGTACCGCACCGACTCGACCAGACCGATCAGGCCGCCCAGAGCGAACGTGCACCGCCAGATCAGGCCGCCGTCGTTCGCCGAGGCCAGCAGCGAGGCCAGTCCCATCACGGCGGGCAGGAAGAACTTGAGTGCCAGGTGCATGGTGCTCGCGTGCCGTTCGGGATCGGTCCGCCATCCGCCGTGGGCGAACTGCATGACCCCGAACCAGAGCCCGAGCAGCGTGAAGCTGGTGCTGCTGAGGGTCTGGTAGAACGTGATCGACGGGTCCATGTCAGCCCTCCCGGGAAGTACGGGTGGCCTCGACCCTGCGGTGCCCGGTCGAGCGGCCGGTATCCGGGAGACCCCGCAACCTCGGCTCCGCGGGTAGCGTCCCCCGGATCCTCCAGAACCAGGGGTGGCGTATGCCGGGGTCGGAAGGGCAGCTGGTCGGACGGGCGCGCGAGCTCGCCCGGCTCGATCACGCGCGGCGCAGGCACGCGTTCCCGGCAGGCGGTCCCGTCGTCGTGGAGCTGGTGGGTGAGCCCGGGATCGGCAAGACCTCACTGGTGCGGGTGCTCACGGACCAGGCGGAGCGGGCCGGGGCGCTGGTCCTCCGCGCACGTGCTGCCGCGTTCGAGCAGGACAGCCCGTACGCCCTGGTCGTCGACGCACTGGGGCCCTGCCTGCCCACCGCCGACCTGACCGGGCTCGGCCCACGCCGCCTCGCCGTCCGGTCGCTGCTGGAACGGCTCGCGGCAGGACGGCCCGTGGTGCTCGCGCTCGACGACGTCCAGTGGGCCGACGCCGCGTCGGCCGAGCTGCTGGTGGACCTGCTCCGCGCGCCGCCCCGGGCGGCCGTGCAGCTCGTACTGGCCCACCGCCGGTTCCCGGCGCGGGAGCGGTTGGCCCGCGCGCTGGACCGTGGGGTCGTTTCCGGGCTCGTCGAGCGTGTCGAGCTCGGGCCGCTCGACGACCACGCAGCCGCGCAGCTCGTGTCCGGGGCGGCCCGGTCCCGGCGCGCGGCGCTGGTCCGCGAGTGCGGTGGCAACCCCTTCCACCTCCTGCAGATGGCCCGGCACGGGGCGGGCGTGCCGCGGCCGGTGGCGGAGCTGGTACTCGAGGAGGTCGAGCAGCTCGACCCGACGGCACGACGGCTGCTGGAGGGCGGAGCGGTCGCCGGTGACCCCTTCGACCTCGGGCCGGCCGTGGCGGCGTCGGGCGTTGCATCGGTCTCGCCGGGCCGGCACCGGACCGCGGACGTCCTGGATGTGCTGGTCGAGGCGAACCTGGTGCACCCGGCGGGCCTGCCCTGGGCGTTCCGGTTCCGGCACCCGCTCGTGCGCCGGGTCGTCCGCGAGCACACCGGGCCGGGATGGACCGCGCGGGCGCACGGGCGGATCGCCGCGGTGCTCGAGCGGTCCGGGGCACCGCCGTCCGCACGCGCTCACCACGTCGCGCAGGCCGCGGCGGTGGGTGACCGCGCTGCTGCCACCCTGCTCGCCCGCGCCGCGGCGGACGTGGCGCCGCGGGCTCCCGGCACCGCGGCGCGGTGGTACGCGGACGCGTTGCGACTGCTGCCCGACGCCGCCATCGTCGAACGGGCCGTCCTGCTCGGGTGCCGGGCCACCGCGCTCGAGGATGCCGGCGGTGCCGACGCCGCGGGCGCCGTCGTCGGGGAGATCCTCACGCTCGCGGCGGTCGAGCCCACCGTGGGAGGGAGGAGTGCGGACGTGACCCGGCCGGGCGTTCCCGGCCCGCCGGACCGTCCCAGGCCGGCTCGGCTCACCGACCGGGAGGGGGAGGTCGCCGCACTGGTGGCGGAGGGCCGGACGAACCGGGAGATCGGGGCGGAGCTGCACCTGGCCGAGAAGACCGTCGAGCGATACGTCTCCCGGGTGCTCGGCAAGGTCGGTGCCCGCACCCGCGCGGCTGTCGGCGGCCTTCTCGTCCCGTCCCGTTGACCCCGCCCGGGACCCCTGTCCGGGACGACACCGCGCGTAGGGGTTATCCCGGATGGCCGGTCGGCGGCTTCCGGGGTCAGGCTGCTGGTGGCCCGGTCCGTGGGGGTGTCCGGGCCGACGCAACCACGACGGGGAGGACCGCACGCGATGGTCGGTCGCGAGGTCGAGCAGGCCTTCGCCGACATTCTCGTGGCCGAGGTTGCGGCGGGCTCGCCGCGCGCCCTCGCGGTGCGCGGCGAGCCCGGCATCGGCAAGACCCTGCTGCTGGAGCACCTGGCCGCCACCGCCGAGGCCGCCGGGTTCCTCGTCCGGACCGATCGCGCCCCCGGCGACCAGGCCCGGCTCTTCGGGGTACCGGTGGGAGCGGGTGCCGGCCGGCACCGCAGGCACCAGGTTGTCAGCAGGCTGCTGGCGGGACTGCCCGAGGGAGCACCGCTCCTGCTCGTGCTCGACGACGCGCACCGCGCCGACCCGGCCACGGTCGAACTGGTCGGCCACCTGCTGCGCCACCCTCCTGGCGCGCGGGTGCTGCTCGGCCTGGCGCTGCGCCCGCGATACGCCTCGCCCGCGCTGCTGCGCACCCTGCACGCGGCGCAGCGGTGCCGCTCGCTCGACACGGTGGAGCTCGGTCCGTTGCCGGCCGAGGACGCCGCGGCGCTGCTCGGGGGCACCGTCGCCGAAGCGGACCGGGCCCGCGCCATCGCCGAGAGCGGGGGCAACCCGTTCTACCTCCATCAGCTCGCACGAACACCTGGCCACGGGACCGGGGCCCCACCGGCCATCGTCGCGTCGTTGCGGGAGGAGCTGTGCGACCTGCCGGCCGCCGCTGCTCTGCTGCTCTCCGCGGCCGCCGCCGTCGGGGACCCGTTCGACGCCGGATCGGCGGCGGCCGGCGTCCCCCTGCCGGAGGGCGAGGCGCTCGACCTGCTCGACGAGCTGTGCCGGCGCGAGGTCGTGCGCGGGACCGAGGTGCCCCGGCGGTTCGCGTTCCGGCATCCGGTGCTGCGCCGGGCCGCCCGCGGAGCGGCCCGTCCGGGCGTGCGGGGCGGCGGATTTGTCCACCCCGTGCCCGCGCGGCGCACGCCCGCCCGCGTGACCGCCGAACGGCGCCCGCACCGCGGACCGGACGCGGTGCGGCTGCTCACGCAGGCCCTGGCCGCACTGCCCGACCCGCTGTCGGCCACGGCCTCCCGGCTGCGGCTCGCCATCGCCACGGTGCACCTGTGGGGTTCCGACCACGAGGAGGCGTCCCGCTGGGCCGGTCGGGCGCGGGTCGCGGCTGGGGATCCGGTGCTGCGCGGGGTTGCCGCGGCGTTGCTGGCCGGTGCCGGCGGCCGCTCGGGCGCCGTGGCCGAGACCAGGACGGCGGCCGACGAGGCGAGCGCCCTGCTCGACCCCCTCCCCGACGACGTCATCGCCGCGCACGTCGACGCCGTGGCGCTGCTGGGCTGGAGCGAGACCACGATCGAGCGGCCCGGACCGGCGTGCGCCCACCTGCGCAGGGCGCTCGCTCTCGCCGGCCGAACCGGACAGGCGTACCTGCTGCCCGAGATCCATACCGGCCTTGCCGCCGTGCTGACCTGGACCGGCGCGCTGGCCGACGCGGCCCGGGCCGGCGACGAGGCCATCGCCTGCGCGCGCTCGACCGGCGTGGCGGACAGCCGGGTGCGCGCGCTGGGGAGCCGCTGCGCCGCCGCGGTCGTCGCGGGCGACCTGACCGTGGCCACCCGGCTGGGCGAGCAGACCCGCGGTCTCACGGGAGCCACGCCCGAGGTCATGGCGACGGTCGCCGAGGTGCGGCTCGCGGCCGGTGACCACGACGCCGGGATCGCGGCGCTCCAGGACGCGGGTGGCGGTCCGGACCTGCCCCGGATCGTGCGCAGCAGGCGGCCCTACTGGTTCGCGCTGCTCACCGAGGCCGCGATCCGGGCCGGCCGCCGGGTCGACGCGACCGGCTGGGCCGAACGGGCGGAGCTGGCGGCAGCAGGTCTCGGTCTCGCCGGCCGCACGGGCTGGGCGCTGCGAGCGGCAGCGGCCGTCCGCAACGCCCACCGCGAGCACGCCCCCGCGGCCGGCACGGCCCTGCGGTCCGCCGAGCTGCTCGAACGCGCGGGCAACCCGGTGGAGGCGGCCCGGTCCCGCACCCTCGCCGGCATCGCGCTGGGTGCCGCGGGCCAGCGGTCCCGGGCCGCTGCCGAGATGACAGCGGCGGCGGCCGTGCTGGCCAGGTGCGGAGCCACGGGGCTCGGCGCGCAGGCGGACGCCCTGCTCCGCGGGATCCGCTGCGGGGGTGGCGGCGGCGCCGGGAGCAGCGCGCGGGACGTGCTGAGCCCCCGCGAGCACCAGATCGCCCAGCTCGTCGCGAGCGGCCACACCAACCGTGAGATCGCCGAGGAGCTGATGCTCTCGGTGAAGACGGTCGAGACGCACCTCGGACGGGCGTTCGCGAAGCTGGGGGTGTCCACGAGGTCCGCACTGGCGGCCCAGGTCAGAACGGACAGGTGAGCTTTCGGCGACTGCGCCGAGCGGGTCACGGGGCCGCTGTCGCGTGGTCCTCGCCGCGTCGCTGTGGAAACATCCGCCCGTGGGTAGAACGACCGGTACCGCCGCCGAGCGGCCGGTCATGCCCGAGGACGCCGTCCACAACCTCCCGTTCGATCTCACGCGTTTCGTCGGGCGCGAAGCAGAGGTCGCCGAGGTGACGTCCACCCTCGACGCGGAACGGCTCGTCACCCTCACCGGGCCGGGCGGATGCGGCAAGACACGCCTGGCCACCCGGGTCGCGGTGGATGTGCTCGACCGGTTCCCGCACGGCTGCTGGTTCGTCGACCTCGCCGCCACCACCGACGGCCACCTCGTCCCGCACCTGGCGGCGCAGGCCCTCGGGGTGCGCGAGCAGCCGGGCACCGCGCTGGCCGACCTGCTCGCCGCGACGCTGCGCGACCGCACCCTCCTCGTCGTCCTCGACAACTGCGAACACGTCGTCGAGGCCGTGGCCCGGCTGGTCCACGAGCTGTTGGCCGGGTGTCCCGGGGTGCGTGTCCTCGCCACCAGCCGGCGGTCGCTCGGGCTGCCCGGCGAGGTGGTCTGGCGGGTTCCCCCGCTGCAGCACGGCGATGCGGTGCGGCTGTTCCTCGAACGCGCCCGCCATCGGATGCCCGGCTTCTCGCTGACGCCTGCCACGTCGCAGGCGATCAGCGAGATCTGTCGTGGCCTCGACGGGCTCCCGCTCGCCATCGAGCTCGCCACCGCAAGGGTCTCGGTGCTCGCCGCCCCCGAGATCGCCACCATGCTGTCCGACCAGCTCGACCTCCTCGCCGGCGGCGACCGTGGCGCGGAGCCCCGCCACCGCAGCCTGGAGGCCGCGCTGCGATGGAGCTACGACCTGCTCGACGACCCCGAGCGGCAGTTCTTCGCGCACCTGTCGGTGTTCTCGGGCTGGTGGGGCCTGGACGCGGCGAGCGCTGCCGCCATGACCGACCACCGGCCGCTCGACCTCCTGACGGTGGTCGTCGACCAGTCCCTCGTGGTGGCCGAGACCGGGGTCGGGGGCGCCACGCGGTACCGGATGCTCGAACCGGTCCGCCAGTTCGGGCTCTCGCTGCTCGTCGAGCACGGGGCGATGGACGCGGCTCTCGCGGCGCACGCCGCGTGCATCCTGGAGCTGACCGGGCGTGCGGCCGCGGGACTGCGCGGTCCCGGCCAGCTGGACTGGCTGCGCAGGCTCGACGACGCCGAACCCGACCTGCGGGGGGCCACCAGCACGCTCGTGGCGGCCGGTGACGGCGAGCAGCTCGCCGACCTCGGCTGGAACACCTGGTTGTTCTGGTGGTTGCGCGGCCGCTTCACCGAAGGGCGGCTGGCCATGGAGCACGCCCTCGCCACCCCGCTGTCGGCCCGGGCGCGGGCGCGGGCCGCGTTCGTCGCCGGCACGATGGCCTGCGGGCAGGCCGACTACCGCACGGCCGCCGACCTGCTCGACGCGAGCATCCGGATCGCGCGCGAGGTGGGCGACACCGCCGTCGAGACCTACGCGCTGAGCAGCGCGGGGTTCGCGGCGATCGGCCTCGACGAGCAGGAGCGGGGCGTCGAGCTGCTGGAACGCGGCGTGGGCCTGGCGCTGTCCACCGGCGAGCTGTGGGCCGCGTCGTTCATGTCGTGCTTCCTCGGCACGGTCGCCCAGGCGGCGGGGCGGCGGGACCGGGCGGCTGCGCTGGGCCGCCGAGCGCTCGACCTGGCCCGGGCGGTGGGTGATCGGGAGGGCGCGGCGATGGCGTCGCACCTGCTGGCCGGGATCGCCGTCGACGAGGGGCACGACGCCGATGCCGCCGTCCACTTCCGTGAGGGACTGCGCCTCGCGGCCGAGGTGGGCGACGCGCCGAACGTCGCCTTCTGCCTGCAGGGTCTCGCCACCGTGGACACCGACGTCGCCCGGGCCGTCCGGCTCTGGTCGGCGGCGGAGGCACTGCTGGCCCGGGTCGACGCGGGTGGTTACGTCTCCGGGCCGGACCAGGAGGGGATGCGCCGGGCCGTCTCCTCCGCGAGGGCGGAGCTGGGTGAGGCGGCGTTCGCCTCGGCCTGGGCCACCGGCCAGGATCTGTCCCCGGCCGAGGTGCTGTCGCTGGCGCTGGACCGTGGTCCCTGCCCGGCGCAGATGGATCCCGACGGCCTCACCGCCCGCGAGGTGGAGGTCCTCGACCTCATCGCAGGCGGCCGGGCCAACAAGCAGATCGCCGCGCAGCTGGCGATCAGCGTGTCCACGGTGGAGCAGCACGTCACGCGGATCTACTCCAAGATCGGCGCCAGGGGGCGGGCCGACGCCACCGTGCACGCGCTGCGCCGCAGCGCCCGCCGCTGAGTTCTGCATCCTGCGCAGCGAGGCAGAGCGCGCGGGGCGGAGCGCGCGGGCGGCTGACCCCGGCCGGCTACAGCACCTTCGACAGGAACGCCTGCGTGCGCTCGTGCTGCGGGTTGCCCAGCACGTCACGGGGCTGGCCGGCTTCGACGATCCGGCCCTCGTCCATGAACACCAGGGTGTCGCCGACCTCGCGGGCGAACCCCATCTCGTGGGTCACCACGACCATCGTCATGCCCTCCCCGGCGAGCCCCCGCATCACGTCGAGCACCTCACCGACGAGCTCCGGGTCCAGGGCCGAGGTGGGCTCGTCGAACAGCATGAGCCGCGGCTGCATCGCCAGTGCCCGTGCGATCGCCACCCGCTGCTGCTGTCCGCCGGAGAGCTGGGCCGGGTAGGAGTCGTACTTGTCCGAGAGGCCGACGCGGTCCAGCAACGCCATCGCGCGCTCGCGGGCCGCTCTGCGCGGCTCCCGCCGCACCGTGCGGGGCGCCTCCATGACGTTCTCCGCGGCCGTCTTGTGCGGGAACAGGTTGAACCGCTGGAACACCATGCCGATGTCGCGGCGTTGCCTCGCCACCTCCGACTCGCGCAGTTCGTGGAGCCTGCCCCCCGCCTCGCGGTAGCCGATGAGCTCGCCGTCCACCCGCATCGCCCCCGCGTCGATGCGCTCGAGGTGGTTGATGCAGCGCAGGAACGTGGACTTGCCCGAGCCGGACGGCCCGATGACGCAGGCGACCTCACCGGGCATGACGGTGAGATCGATGCCGCGCAGCACCTCGACGCGGCCGAAGCTCTTGTGGACCTGGACGGCCTCCACCATGGGTGTGGTCATCCGGTCGCCGTCCCCTGCTCGGGTGCCCGCGAGAACAGCCGCGAGCCCGTCGGACCCCGGCTCGTGCCGCGCCCGTAGTGGCGCTCGACGAACCCCTGCCCGATCGAGAGCAGCGACGTCAGCGCCAGGTACCAGGCCGCGGCCACGATGAGCAGCGGGATCGTCTGGAAGTTGGTGGAGTAGATCCGCTGCACCGAGGTGAGCAGCTCGAAGTAGCCGATCACGACCACCAGCGAGGTGGTCTTCAACATCGAGATGGTCTCGTTGCCGGTGGGCGGGATGATCACACGCATGGCCTGCGGCAGCACGATCCGGCGCAACGTCTGCGAGCGTGACATGCCCAGTGCGCCCGCCGCCTCCGTCTGCCCGTCGTCCACCGACTGCAGGCCGCCGCGGACGATCTCGGCCATGTAGGCGGCCTCGTTGAGCCCGAGCCCGAGCAGGCACGCGGCGAACTGGTTGATCAGCTGGTTGGTGTCGAAGGAGATGAACTCCGGCCCGAACGGGATGCCGAGCGCGAGCCGCGGGTAGAGCGCGGCGAGGAAGTTCCAGAACAGCAGCTGCGCGATCAGCGGGGTGCCGCGGAACAGCCAGATGTAGACGGCCGAGACGCTGGAGAGCACCGGGTTGGGCGACAGCCGCATGACCGCGAGGCCGATGCCACCGACGATGCCGATCGCCATCGACAGCACGGTGAGCACGAGCGTGTTGCGCAGGCCGTTCAGCACCGGTCCGGAGAAGAGGTACTCGCCGACCACCGGCCAGCGGAAGCCGTCGTTGGTGAGGATCGTGTTGACGAGCATCGCCGCGAGCACGGCCAGCACCGCGACGGCCAGCCACCGGCCGGGGTGCCGCACGGGTACGGCCTTGATGGGTGGCGGGCGCCGAGCCGTGTCGAGGGGTGGAGAAGCGGTCACCGCGACGTCAGCTCCGGACCTCTGAGGTGGCGATCGCGCCGTTCGACACATTCCACTTCTGCAGGATCGCGGCGTAGCTGCCGTCGGCGATCATGGCCTGCAGGGCACCCTGCACCGCCTGGGCGAACTGTCCCTGGCTCTTGCCCAGCGCGATGCCGTACGGCGCCGTGTCCCACGGCTCGCCGACCACCTCGACCGCGCCGCTGGTGGTGGTGACGGCGTAGGAGACGACCGGGGAGTCGGCCAGCATCGCGACGATGCGCTTCGAGGTCAGCGCGAGCGTCACGTCGGTCTGCTGCTGGAGCTCCGTGACCGCGATCGCCGGCTGCCCCGCCGCGGTGCACGCCTGGCTGCGAGCGGCCACGTCGTCCACCTGCACGGTGCCCGCCTGCACACCGACCGCGCGACCGCACAGGTTGTCGGGCGTGATGCCCTCCGGGTTGCCCGACGCCACGGCCAGGCTGGTGCCCGCGGAGAAGTAGCTGACCATGTCGACGGTCTTGATGCGCTCGTCGTTGATCGTGAACGAGGAGATGCCCAGCTCGTAGCGGGCGCCCTCGATGCCCGGGATGATCCCGGAGAACTGGCTGTTCTGGAACTCGGGGGTGAGCCCGAGCTTCTGTGCCACGGCGGTGCCGAGGTCGACGTCCAGCCCGATGATCGTGGTGCCGTCCGGGGCCGTGAACTCGTTGGGCGGGTACGAGGCGTCGGTGCCGAACACGAGCTTGCCGTCGGAGGAGACCGAAGCGGGAACCATGGCGGCGAGCGCGTCGTCCTTGGTGACGGCCGGGGCCGCCGCTGTGGTGGGAGCGCCACCGGAGGTGGCGCCGCTGCCGTCCCCGCCGGAGCCGCACCCCGCGAGGGCGACGGTCAGCGCAGCCGCGGCGAGCACGGCCGGTAGCGAACGGGTGGTGGCGTGCACGATGACCTCCGGTACCTGACGGCGAGTACGCGGGGATGCTGCCATTCCGACACCGCTCGGACATCCTCGAGATGGTCACCGTTGTGTGACGTCACGCTCCGTAATTCGTTGGGGATCTCAGGTGAGGTCCGGCGCTAGGGTGGGTACAGGAGAACCAAGACGCCGCGCAGACGCTGTCGCGGCGGCACCACATACGACGGAGGAGCGCAATGCCGCTGTTCAGGAAGTTGGCCACGCTGGCCACGGTCGCGGAGGCCGCCCGCCGGTACGCGAAGAGCAACCCGGACAAGGCAGCCAAGTTCGTCGACCAGGCTGCGAAGTTCGTCGACAAGCAGACGAAGGGCAAGTACTCGGGCCAGATCAGTGGCGCCGCGCAGAAGGCGAAGAGCGTCGCCGGGATCCGGCACATCCCGGGTTCCGGGAGCAACGGCTACACCCAGGGTTATGACCGCACCAACAACTTCGGTCCGACCGGGGGCCACACCACTCCGCAGGCCCAGCCCGGCCAGCCCTACCCGGGCACGCCGGAGCGCTAGAACCCACCGAACCGCCGGTGCTCGACCAGCGGTACGTCCCCGTTTCGGGGACGTGCCGCTGGTCTGTCGCGGGCGCATCCGGGCGTCGCTCCCGGCTTTCGGCCCCTCGTGCCAGGATTGCGCTACGCCGGACATGGTGCCCCCACCCGGGTGCCGGGATCCGGACGCGCCCGCCCCGTGCCGCCACGAACGGTCGCGGGTCCCGAGCATGAGGAGGCATCGTGTCCGATCCGCACGACTGGGCCCCGTCCGTTCCGGCGGTACCCGACAAGCGCCCCAGCCGCGAGCACGTCCTCGCCGCACTGAAAGCCACCGACGAGGGGGATCCGAACCTCGTCCAGCTGCTCACCCCGGAGGGCGAGCGGGTGTCCGACCCCCGCTTCGACCACTTCGCGGGCGACGTCGACAGCGCGGCTCTGCAGGAGCTCTACCGCGACATGGTGCTGGTGCGCCGCTTCGACCGCGAGGCCAACGCGCTGCAGCGGCAGGGGCAGCTGGGCATCTGGGTGCCCCTGCTCGGGCAGGAGGCGGCGCAGATCGGCGCGGGCCGGGCCATGCAGCCCCAGGACATGGTGTTCCCGTCCTACCGGGAGCACGGGGTGGCGTGGACCAGGGGGATCGACCCCACCGAGCTGCTCGGGATCTTCCGGGGCACCGACCACGGTGGCTGGGACCCGTTGGCCACCCGCTTCCACCTGTACACGATCGTCATCGGCAACCAGTGCCTCAACGCCACCGGCTACGCGATGGGCCAGCGGTTCGAGGGCCGGGTCGGGAACGCGGTGGGCGCGGGCGACGACGGCTCGATGAACGAGGCCACCGTCTGCTTCTTCGGCGACGGTGCCACCAGCCAGGGCGACGTCCACGAGGGCTTCGTCTGGGCCGCGGTGTACGACGCTCCCGTCGTCTTCTACTGCCAGAACAACCAGTGGGCGATCTCCGAGCCCACCGAACGTCAGTCCAGGGTGCCGCTCTACAAGCGGGCGGCCGGCTACGGCTTCCCCGGCGTCCGTGTCGACGGCAACGACGTGCTCGCCTGCCTCGCCGTCACCCGCTGGGCGCTGGAGGAGTGCCGCACCGGCAACGGACCGGTGCTCGTCGAGGCCTTCACCTACCGGATGGACGCGCACACCACCTCCGACGACCCGTCGCGCTACCGGCTGGCCGACGAGCTCGAGCTGTGGAAGCTCAAGGACCCGATCGAGCGGGTGCGGGTCAACCTGGTGCGCGAGCACGCCGTCGGCCAGGAGTTCTTCGCGGACGTGCAGGCCGAGTCCGACGCGCTGGCCGCGCGGTTCCGCGAGCACTGCCTGCAGATGCCACCGCCGGCGCCGGACCGGATGTTCGCCAACGTCTACGCGGAGGGCTCGCCCACGATCGACGCCCAGCGTGCGGAGTACCTCGCCTACCTCGAGTCGTTCGAGCCAGAGGGATCGCTCGCCGGCGCCGGCGGGGAGGGGGTCTGAGATGACCGTTCTCACGATGGCCAAGGCACTCAACGACGGTCTGCGCGCGGCGATGGAGCGCGACCCGAAGGTCCTCGTCATGGGCGAGGACGTCGGCAAACTGGGCGGGGTCTTCCGGGTCACCGACGGCCTGCAGAAGGACTTCGGCGAGCAGCGGGTGCTCGACACCCCGCTCGCGGAGTCCGGGATCATCGGCACCGCCGTCGGGCTCGCGATCCGGGGCTTCCGCCCGGTGTGCGAGATCCAGTTCGACGGGTTCGTGTTCCCCGGGTTCGACCAGATCGTCTCGCAGCTCGCGAAGCTGCACTTCCGCTCGCAGGGCAAGGTGCGGATGCCGGTGGTCGTGCGTATCCCGTTCGGCGGCGGGATCGGCGCTGTCGAGCACCACAGCGAGTCGCCGGAGTCGCTGTTCGCCCACGTGGCGGGGCTCAAGGTCGTGGCGTGCTCCAACCCGGCCGATGCCTACTGGATGATCCAGCAGGCCATCGACTGCGACGACCCGGTCATCTTCTTCGAGCCGAAGCGGCGCTACTGGGAGAAGGCCGAGGTCGACCTGGACGCTGCCCCGCCACCGCTGTTCGCCTCGCGCGTCGCCCGCGCGGGTTCGACGCTGACGCTCGCGGGTTACGGCCCGGTGCTGCGAACGTGCCTCGAGGCGGCCACGGCCGCCGAGGCCGACGGCCACGACATCGAGGTGATCGACCTGCGGGCGCTGTCCCCGCTGGACCTCGGGCCCGTCATCGAGTCGGTGCGCCGCACCGGCCGCCTGGTCGTCGTCTCCGAGGCCCCGTCGGAGGCCTCGGTCACCGCGGAGGTCGCTGCCAGGGTGCAGGAGCAGTGCTTCCACTCGCTGGAGGCCCCGGTCATCCGGGTCACGGGCTTCGACACGCCGTATCCGCCGTCGAAATGCGAAGAGGACTACCTCCCCGATCTGGACCGGGTGCTGGACGCCGTCGACCGGTCCCTGGCCTGGTGACGGGGATGCGTCGCGAGTTCGCCATGCCGGACGTCGGCGAGGGGCTGACGGAGGCCGAGGTCGTCACCTGGCACGTCGCGCCCGGTGACACCGTCACCGTCAACCAGGTGATCGTCGAGATCGAGACGGCCAAGGCGGCGGTCGAGCTGCCCTGTCCCTATGCCGGAACGGTCGGGGAGCTGCTGGTCGAGCCGGGCCGCACCGTGCCCGTCGGAGCCCCGATCATCGCGATCGAGACGGCGGAGGCGGCGCCCGCGCAGGCGGCGCCCGCCGACGAGGCCGGCGCCAAGATCGGGGAGGCGGGCAAGGACGGCCGCATCGCCACCCTGGTCGGTTACGGGCCCCGGCCGGGTTCGGTGCAGCGGCGTGCCCGTCGTTCGCCGTCGGCTCCTCCCGCCGCACCGCCACCGGCCGTGCCGAACGGACGCCACGTCCGGCCGGACCTCCCGGACCGGGGCTCGCCCGTTGCGGCCGAGAGCCCGGCAGCGGGCCCGGTGCCGCTCGCCAAGCCGCCGGTACGCAAGCTCGCCAAGGATCTCGGGATCGACCTGCGGTCGCTCACCGGTTCCGGGGCGGGCGGCGTGATCACGCGGGAGGACGTGGAGGCGGCCGCGGCCACGTCCGCCGTCGAGCCCGCGCCGCCGGCGTCGCCCGCCGCGCCCACGGTGGGCGGGGTGCGGCGCGAGCCGATCCGCGGGGTCCGCCGGGCCACGGCGGCGGCCATGGTGAGCAGCGCGTTCACCGCGCCGCACGTCACGGAGTTCCTCGCCGTCGACGTCACCGAGACGATGGCCCTGCGCGACCGGCTCCGCGGCACGCGGGAGTACGCCGAGGTCAAGCTGACGCCTCTCGCGTTCGTCGCGAAGGCGGTGTGCCTCGCGGCGAGGCGCACCCCGGAGGTCAACGCCTCCTGGGACGAGGCGGCAGGCGAGATCGTCTACTACGACCGGGTGCAGCTCGGGATCGCGGCGGCCACTCCACGAGGGCTGATCGTCCCGAAGGTCCGGGACGCCGACACGCTCACCCTGCGGGAGCTGGCCGCGGCGCTGGGCGAGCTCACCGCCACGGCACGGTCGGGCCGGACCCCACCCGCCGACCTCGTGGGCGGCACCTTCACGATCACGAACGTCGGCGTCTTCGGGGTCGACACCGGCACCCCGATCCTCAACCCGGGGGAGGCGGCGATCCTCGCCGTGGGCGCCATCAAACCCTCGCCGTGGGTGGTGGACGGTGAGCTGGCGGTCCGCACGGTGTGCCAGCTCGCGCTGTCGTTCGACCACCGGCTGGTCGACGGCGAGCAGGGCTCCCGGTTCCTCGCCGACATCGGTGCGTTGCTCACCGATCCGGGGCTCGCCCTCACCTGGTGAGGCACCTGCCTGGCGGCGGGGACGGGCTCCGCCGCCAGGTGACCGATCCGTGACCACGAGTTCGGGAGCACACAGGCCGTCTCGTGCGTTACTGGTGTATGGCGTTCGTCCTTCTGTACCTCGTCGTCGAGATCGTCGCGCTGGTCGCGCTCGGATCCGTGATCGGGTTGGGCTGGACGCTCCTCGTCCTGCTGGCCGGATCGATCCTCGGCCTGTGGCTGGCCCGCCGGGAGGGACTGCGCGCCGCGCAGGCGATCGGCGAGGCCGTCACCAACAGGCGGGTGCCCACCGCGGAGGTCACCGACGGCATGCTGGTCGCCGCGGGAGGCGTGCTGTTGTTCGTCCCGGGCCTGGTCACCGACGTGGCCGGGCTGCTTCTCCTGCTGCCGCCCACGCGGTCGCTGGTGCGCGGGAGGCTCATCCGTGCGGCTGAGCGGCGCGCGCCCGGGCTGCGGACGGCTCGCATCCGCGAGCGGGGGCCGGTCGTGGACGGCGAGGTGGTCGAGGAGCACCGCCCCGCTGACGGGCCACTGGTGATCGAGGGCCGGACCGTGCCGGGGCCGGGCGAGCCGCGCTAACCGGCGCGGCCCGTCCACTCGGGCTCGACGCGCGCCCAGTCGTCGGCCCACTGCCGGGCGTCCAGGGCGTCGAGCCGGGCGCGGCACAGGACGGCGCAGAGAGCGAGCACGGCCCAGCAGGCGAGCAGCGTGCTGAGCCCTGCTGTCAGTCCGGTCACGCGGGAGTCGGCGATCCGGGTGCGTGCGTCGACCACCTCGCCGGCGGCGTCGATCGCCACGGTGATCATCGCGCCCTGGGGTAGCCCGGCGTCCACGCGGAGCGAGCCGGTGCGGAGAAGGCCGCCGCTCGTGGTCCACCGGGCCCGGGTGGCGAGGGTGGGATTCAGCATCGCCGCCTCCGGCAGCGGCGAGGGTTCGAGCAGCTCGGCCTCTGCGAGCGTCGTGCCGGGAGGGGCGGTGGTGACCTCGTGCCCGCTCGCCGCCGCACCGACCAGCACGGCGACGCCGATCGCCAGCGCGCCGAGCACGAGCTGGGCTCGGCGCAGCGCTTGACGTGCACGATCGGTGGCACGGAGGAGGGACGGACCGGGGTCGTCGTCACGCGGCGTGGGAACATCCACAGCCTCATTGTCGGGTATCCACCCGTTCGGCCGTCAACGCCACCCGGTAGTGGCGTCGCGTTCCACGTCAGGTGAGGAGCGTCCAGCTGGCGACGCACCGTGCGGTCACCCGCACCGGCTCGGGTTCCAGGCCGAGCTCGCGGACGTCCGGACCGCCCGACTCCCGGGCTGCCAGCGCGACGTGACCGCCGTGCGAGGGCGCATCGGACAGCCTGCGCAGCGCGCCCAGCCGCCCGTTCAGCGCCGTCGCATACCCCTCGGCCCGCTGCCGGGCGTCCTCGACCGCGCGGCGCTGGGCCTCGCGCTGCGCGGCCGCGGGATCGGCCAGCGCCCAGCGCGGGCCGTGCAGACCGGTCGGCTCGGCGCCGACGAGGGCCGAGAGCACCTCCTCCAGCGCGGCGGTGTCGGTCAGCATGAGAGCGATGTCCTCTCCCGCCCGGCAGCCCACCACCCGGTCGCCCTGCCATTCGTTGTGCACCCAGAACTGCCGGTTGCGGACGACGAGCCCCGGCAGCTCCAGTGCCGGCCCGGCGGCGGCGACCCGGCGCCCGAGCTCGCGGACCGCGTCGGCCCGGTTCTCCGCGAACCCGGTGAAGCTCACGTCCAGCTCGGCCCGGTCGCCCAGCTGCTCGTGATGCCCGGTCCCCTCGGTCACGATCTCCGGGGAGTGCGGGTCGATCGGAGTCTCGGTCACGACCGTCAGGAAACCAGATCGGGTTGTATCAGCTCATCTAGCAACTGAGCGAGAATGCGTGAGAGTGTGCGATCAACACCGGCGGGATACTGAGATCCCATGTCTGGTCCCGGCGAACGCCTGCGCACTCTGGTCCACGAAGGCCGGTCGGACGCGCCTGGCCGGTTCGTGGACGTCCTCGGCCGGATCGGGTTGGTCGGGTACGGGGTGGTGCACCTGCTCGTGGCGTGGCTCGCGCTGCAGATCGCGTTCGGCGTGCCGGACGTCCCGGCCGACGCGGAGGGTGCCGTCGGGACGATCGCCCGCACCCCGGGCGGGTCGCTCGCACTCTGGGTGGCCGCCGTGGGGCTCATCGCGTTCGCGGTATGGCAGGTCACGGCCGCCGCGGTGGGTTTCAGGTGGGTGGACGGGAACGAGCGCGTGCGCAAGCGCGTGGGTGCGGTCGCCAAGGCGATCGCCATGTCGTCGCTCGCCGTGCTGATCGTCGACTACCTGCTCGACGTGGGCTCCTCCGGCACCACCGCGCAGACGCTGGCGGCCGGGGTGCTCGCGCTCCCGGCCGGGCGGCTGCTGCTGGGGCTCGGCGCGGGCACGATACTGGTGATCGCGGGCGCGATGATCTACACGGGGGTGCGGCGCACGTTCATGGGTGATCTGGAGGTGCGCCACCTCGGTCCGCTCGCCCGGCGGGTGATCGAGCTCGTCGGAGCGGCCGGGCACCTGGCGCGCGCACTCGCGCTGGGCGTCGTCGGGGTGCTCGCCGGCAGCGCCGCCCTGTTCGCCGACCCGGCGCGGGCGGGTGGGCTCGACGCCGCGCTCCGCACCCTGAGCGCCACGGCGCTCGGTTCGTCGTTGCTGGTGGTGGTGGCCGTCGGCTTCGCCGCATTCGGCCTGTTCTGTCTGGCCGACGCCGCGACCCGGCGCGCTTGATCAGGCTCTCTATCTGATTCTCGGATTTCTCCGAGAAAGCTGGATACACTCCGATCCGCGACACGCCATCGTGGTTGCTAGCCGCCTCTACGGCGCAGGCAAGAATCGCCGATACCGTCCGATGCGTGGATCCCGTGCGCAACCCGTTCGCCCCCGGCGCCGGCCAGCGCCCTCCCGAGCTCGCCGGCCGCGACCGGGAGGTCGACGCGTTCGAGATCGTGCTCGAACGGGTCTCCCGGGGGCGGCCCGAGCGCAGCCTGGTGCTCACCGGCCTGCGCGGCGTCGGGAAGACGGTGCTGCTCGGTGAGCTCCGCTCGATGGCCGTCCGGGCCGGCTGGGGCGCAGGCAAGATCGAGGCCCGCCCGGAGGCCGACCTGCGCAGGCCGCTCTCGGCGGCCCTGCACCGGGCGATCCGCGATCTCGCCGTGCGGCACCGCGCTCCCGACCGGGTGGACGAGGTGCTGGGCATCCTCAAGGCGTTCGCCCTGCGCTCCGCGCCGGACGGGGCGAAGCTGCGCGACCGCTGGCAACCCGGCATCGACGTGCCCGTGAAGGCGGGACGCGCCGACTCCGGGGACATCGAGATCGACCTCGTCGAGCTGTTCACCGAGGTGGCCGAGCTGGCGGCGGACGTCGGCACGGGCGTGGCGATCCTCATCGACGAGATGCAGGACCTGCGCCCCGACGACATCTCGGCGCTGTGCGCGGCCTGCCACGAGCTCTCCCAGTCGCGGGCTCCGCTCGTGGTGGTGGGCGCCGGGCTGCCGCACCTGCCCGCCGTGCTCTCGGCGTCCAAGTCCTACTCCGAGCGCCTGTTCAAGTACGTCCGGATCGGCCAGCTCGACCGGCCGGACGCCGACTTCGCGTTGCTCGCGCCCGCCGAGCGGGAGGACGCCTCGTTCGATCACGAGGCCCTCGACGCTCTCTTCGAGGCCTCGAGCGGCTACCCCTACTTCGTCCAGGCGTACGGGAAGGCGGCGTGGGACGCGGCACCGCGCAGCCCGATCAGCGCGGCCGACGTCAAGCTGGCGGCCCCGGAGGCCGAGGCCGAGCTCGCGGTGGGGTTCTTCGGCTCCCGCTACGAGCGGGCCACCCCGGCCGAACGGGAGTACCTGCGTGCCATGGCCGAGCTCACCGAGGGCCGCGACGAGCCCGTGGGGACGGCCGGGATCGCCGACCACCTCGCGCGCCGCGCCTCGTCGCTCTCACCCGCTCGGGACAGCCTGCTCAAGAAGGGGCTGGTGTTCTCGGCGCAGCGTGGTCAGATCGCGTTCACGGTGCCCCACTTCGGCCGCTACCTCCTCACCCAAGCGTGACGCCGGTAACCCGATCGGGTGAACGCGGTGGTTCTTGTCCGTTGAAGTAACGGACTGCGCCTTTCGTTCGATTGCCTGTACAGCCCCGTGGTGCTGTCGGACCCCCGACCTGACAGCGCCGCGGGGTCTTCTCGTTCCCGGGGCGCGACCGGGCGAGCTGTGAGGTCAGCGATAAGGGCGCCTGGTGAAGGTCGTACCATCTGGCCGGTGCAGGACCCGAAGCTCGAGATCCAGATGCTGCACGACCGTGTGATGGTGAAGCCGGAGACGAGTGGTGAGCGCCGAAGCGGCGCCGGCATCGTTATTCCAGCAACCGCCGAGGTCGCCAAACGTCTGGTTTGGGGGGAGGTGTTCGGTGTGGGGGCGAACGTCCGCACGGTCAAGGTAGGTGATCGGGTGCTGTTCGCCCGCGACGACCAGTACGAGGTCGACGTGCAGGGGGTCACGTACCTGGTCCTCCGGGAACGTGAGTTGCACGCTGTCGCCACCGAACGCACTGAGCACGGCACGGGGCTCTACCTGTGACGAACCGGGTCTGCTTCAGGCCCGGTCCGAGTTGTGAGGGGAAACGGACTTCATGCCCGAGCGGCAGTCCTCGCCCGGCGAGGTGACGGCCCGTCCGGAAACGGATGTGCCGGAGAACGACATCGACCGGGGATCGGCGGCGCAGGGGCGCCCGACCGATGCCACCGGGGGGACGGAGGGCTCCGACTCCGTGGCCGAGCAGGTGGCCGAACAGGTCGCGGCAGCACCGGATGCGACCGAACCCGGCCCCGTGGAACCCGCCGCCGACGCGCCGACGGGCGCCGAACCCGTGCTGGACGCCACCGCCGCGGTGGAGATCGCGACGGCGGCCCCCGAGGGGACTGCAGGTGCAGCGGCACGCCCTGCTGCCGGTCCGGCGGAGCAGCCGGCTCCGGTGCGGGTTGCCGAGACGCCCGGAGCGTCCGCAGCGCGGCCGCAGCCGCGTCTGCAGCCGGCCCCCGAGGCCGGCGACGGCGACGAGAGCCCCACGGTCCGCACCGCCATCGGCGGAGCCACCGACGGTGAGGGTCCGACGGTCCGCACGCCCGTCGGCGCACCGACCCCCGACGCGCCCGGCAACGGCGCTGCCGGTCAGCCCCGAGCGGCAGGAGCCCCGGCCCGTGACACGGCCGCGACCGGCGCCCCGACGAACGGCCGGCAGCCGCGGGGCCCGGTGCAGGGGGGCCCGGTACAGGGCGGCCCGGTACAGGGGGACCAGTCGACGGTCGCCGTCCGTCCCGCAGGCACATCCGCCGCCGTGGCACCGGCCCGGCCCGCCACGCGCCAGCCCACCCCGGCCACCGCCTGGTTCAACCCGGTCGACCACGAGGCCACCCAGGTCATCCCGCGCGCTCCCGCCGCGCCGCCTGCCCCGGCCCCGAGCCCGGTCGATCCGCCCACCGAACGCATCCCCGTCACCCGGGGCCCCGGCTTCTCCTCCTCGGTCGCGCCTCCGACCGCGGCGATCAACACCACCTCGATCACCGCACCGCCGCCTCCGCCGCCGCCGAGCGACAACGGCGCGGGCGGCTCGGACTCCGGCGCGCGTCCTCCGCAGAAGCGCAAGCGCCGGATCCTTCTGCTGACCGGTGTGGTCGGCGCGCTGGCCCTGATCTACGTCGGCGACCTGGTGATCAACTCCGGCTCGGTGCCGCGCGGCGTCACCGTGGCGGGAGTGTCGGTGGGCGGCCTCGGTCTCGAGGATGCCGAGCAGCGGCTCCGCACGGAGATCGAACCGCGCACCCGGCAGCCGATCCAGGTCACGGTCGGAGAGGCGCGCAGCGAGATCGACCCGGCAGCCGCAGGCCTTGCCGTCGACTGGGACGCCACGCTGGCCAACGCCGGCTCCCAGCCGCTCAACCCGATCACCCGCATCACGTCGTTCTTCACCCAGCGCGAGGTCGGCGTCGTGACCACGAGCGACGCCGACAAGCTCGACGCCGCCCTGGAAGAGCTGTCCCCGATCGTCGACAAGCCCCCGACCGAGGGGTCCGTGCGTTTCGAGGGCACCACGCCCGTCCCGGTCGACCCGGTGCCGGGCCAGAACCTCGACGTCCCCGCCGCCGCCGGGGTGCTCATGAACGACTGGGCCACCGGCCGTCCCGTGGCACTGCCGCTCACCGTGCTGCCGCCGTCCACCACGCCGGAGGATGTCGCCGCCGCGATCGACCAGGTCGCCCGGCCCGCTGTGTCGGAGCCGGTCACCATGGTCGGCGAGGGCGGGGCCAGCGGCACCGTCACCCCGGACGTCATCGCGTCAGCGCTCTCGTTCCGCGCCGAGGGCGGTGACCTGCTCCCGGAGATCAACCCCGCCGCCGTCACCGATGCGCTCAAGCCCCAGCTGGCGTCGTCCGAGCGCCCGGGCCGGGATGCGTCGCTCGACTTCTCCTCGGGCAGGCCCGTCGTCGTCCCCTCGCAGGACGGCCGCGGGGTCGACTACGAGGCCAGCCTCGCCCCCCTGCTCGACGTGCTCACCGGCACCGGGGAGCGGGAGATCACGGCCGTCTACGCCGACCAGCCCGCCGAGCTCACCACCGAGGAGCTGAACGACCTCGGCATCACCGGGGTCGTCGGCGAGTTCACCACCGGCGGGTTCGCCGCCGACTCCGGGCGCAACATCAAGCGGGCGGCGGAGCAGATCAACGGGATGATCGTGGAGCCCGGCGAGACGTTCAGCCTCAACCAGGCCACGGCCCCGCGCAACGCGAGCAACGGCTACGTCGAGGCCGGCATCATCTCCGATGGCCACCCGTCTCGCGGTGTGGGCGGCGGTGTCTCGCAGGTCGCCACCACGCTCTACAACGCGGCGTACTTCGCCGGCATGGTCGACGTGGCGCACAAGGAGCACAGCTTCTACATCAGCCGCTACCCGGCCGGTCGTGAGGCCACGGTCTTCGAGGGCTCGATCGACCTGAAGTTCCGCAACGACAACCCGACCGGTGTGCTGATCCAGACCGTGTGGACACCGAGCTCGCTCACCGTGCGGCTCTACGGCACCAAGGTCTACGACGTGACGTCCACGCCGGGGCCGCGTACCAACCCGACGAACCCCAACACGGTCACGATCCCGCCGGGAGAGCCGTGCAGCCCGAGCCAGGGCGCGCCCGGTTTCACCGTCACCGACACCCGCACCCTGCGCAACGTCAGCACCGGAGAGACCAAGCACGAGACCCGCACGGTGCGGTACAACCCGTCGCCGATCGTCGTGTGCGGAGGGTGAGCGACCGAGGCCCTCAGTAGCCCACTCGACGATCTGGTCTTCCCTGGGACACCGGATGTTCGTACTCTCGGTCCACTGCTGTCGAAGGGGATCGAGGGATCGACATGCGAATCGCGGACGTGCTGCGGAGCAAGGGCAGCAGCGTGGCGACCGTCGACCCGACGGCCACGGTCGCCGAGCTGATCTCCGAGCTGGCCACCCACAACGTCGGGGCGTTGCCCGTCGTCGACGGTGGCCGGCTGGTGGGGATCGTCTCCGAGCGCGACGTCGTGCGGAGACTGCACGACGCCGGCCCGGAGCTGCTCGATGCCAGGGTCGGGGACATCATGATCACCGGGGTCACCACCTGTGCCCCCGGCGACAGCGTGGCCGACATCGCCGCGGTGATGACCAACCGCCGGTTCCGGCACCTGCCGGTCGTGGTCGACGGGGAGCTGGCCGGCATCGTCAGCATCGGCGACCTGGTCAAGGCCCGGATCGACCTGCTCGAGTCCGAGCGCGAGCAGTTGCAGAGCTACATCGCCGGATGATGCCCGGGGCCCGCTACCGCAGGGTCTTGAGTGCGCCACCCCAGGCGAGCACCTGGTCGAACACGTCGGTGAGGGTCGCGACGTGCCGCTCCGTCGGCGTGAAGTCGTAGAAGTTCTCGAAGTCCCGGTACGAGTCGAGGGTGACCTGCGCCCGGACGGTGGCGACCTGCAGTTCGGCGAGGATCAGCCGCAGGTGCTCGACCGCGCGGATTCCTCCCGCGGCCCCGTAGCCGACGAATCCGGCCGCCTTGTCGTTCCACTCCCGGTGCAGGAAGTCGATCGCGTTCTTGAGCACCGCGGAGGTCGAGTGGTTGTACTCCGGGGTCACGAAGACGAACGCGTCGAAGCCGTCGATGAGCGCGGACCACTCCCTGGTGTGCGGCTGCTCGTACCGGCCGACGATGGGGGGCAGCGGCTCGTCGAGGATCGGAAGGTCGATCTCGGCCAGGTCGACGAGCGTGAACTCGGCGTCGTCACGCTTGGCCGCCACCTCCATCACCCAGTTGGCGACAACCGCTCCGACGCGGTTGGGGCGCGTACTTCCGAGAATGACGGCTACCTTCATGCTCGACCTCCGAGGCGAGTTCCTGTGGAATGAGGCGAGGAAGTTCGGAAATGCCCGATTGGCGAAATTCCGGACGAATCCAGTAGGAGGAGCACCGGCCCCCACCTGCGGCTTTGCCGGTGGGGGCCGGTCTACTGGTCCTGGTTACCTCTCAGCTTTCGGCATACGGCCGAGATGCGGGGTGTGTCCTCTGCATCCGGCGGTCGTATCCGAGGCACAGTTTGTCGCGGAAATGATCCGGAGACCAGGCATGCCCGAGTGGTGTACGTCTCTCCCGCGCCGAAACGGCTAGAACGCCGCTTCCGACAGTTCCATGAGCGAGTTGTCGGCCGTCTCGACCACCGCGCGTTGCGCGGTGAGCTGTGGGAGCACCGTCCTGGCGAAGAACCGGGCCGCGGCGACCTTGCCCTCGTAGAAGGCCCCGTCCCTGGTCGTCGCCGCCGTGACCGGCCCGTCCCCGCCGAGCGCGGCGAGCGCGACCTCGGCCTGGCGCAGCAGCAGCCACCCGATGAGCAGGTCTCCGACCGCCATCAGCAGCCGCACGGTGTGCTGGCCGACCTTGTAGATGCTCGACGGGTCCTCCGCGGAGGCCATGAGGTAGCCCGTGAGGCTCCCGAGCATCCCCTGGACGTCGGCGAGGGCCACGCCCAGCAGCGCGCGCTCCTCCTTCAGCCGCCCGTTGCCCGGCTCCCCGTCGAGGAAGGCCTGGATCTCTCCTGTCACGTGGGCGAGCGCCTGTCCGTTGTCCCGCACGATCTTGCGGAACAGGAAGTCGAGCGACTGGATCGCCGTGGTGCCCTCGTACAGGGAGTCGATCTTGGCGTCGCGGATGTACTGCTCGATGGGGTAGTCCTGCAGGTAGCCGGACCCGCCCAGGGTCTGCAGCGAGAGCAGCAACTGCTCCGAGGCGCGCTCCGACCCGACCCCCTTGACGATCGGCAGCAGCAGGTCGTTCACCCGCTCCTCCAGCGAGACGTCCTCGCCCGCCGCCTGTCCGATCCTGATCCGGTCCTGGTAGGTGGCCGTGTAGGTGTAGACGGCGCGCAGCCCCTCGGCGTACGCCTTCTGCAGCATGAGGAGCCGGCGGACGTCCGGGTGGTGGGTGATCGTGACGCGCGGTGCGGTCTTGTCGAGCATCCGCGGCAGGTCGGCGCCCTGCACGCGTTCCTTCGCGTACTCCAGCGCGGAGAGGTAGCCGGCCGAGAGCGTGCCGATGGCCTTGGTGCCCACCATCATCCGCGCGTACTCGATCACCTCGAACATCTGCGCGATGCCGTCGTGGACCTCGCCGAGCAGCCATCCCGTGGCGGGAACGCCGTGCTGGCCGAACGTCAGCTCACAGGTCGTGGAGGCCTTGAGGCCCATCTTGTGCTCGACGCCCGTGACGAAGGCGCCGTTGCGCTCTCCTGGCTCGCCGGTCTCGGGGTCGAAGTGGAACTTCGGCACGAGGAACAGCGAGAGACCCTTCGTGCCGGGCCGGGGGGTGACCCCCGGGCCCTCGGGACGGGCCAGCACCAGGTGCATGATGTTCTCGGTCAGGTCGTGCTCGGCCGAGGTGATGAAGCGCTTGACGCCCTCGATGTGCCAGCTGCCGTCGGCCTGCTGGATCGCCTTGGCGCGCCCGGCGCCCACGTCGGAACCGGCGTCCGGCTCGGTGAGCACCATGGTGGCGCCCCAGCCGCGGTCGATCATCAGCTCGGCCCAGCGCTTCTGCTCGTCGGTGCCGTTGCGGTGCACCACCGCGGCGAAGCTGGGGCCGGCCATGTACAGGAACGCCGCAGGGTTGGAGCCGAGGATGAGCTCCGAGGCGGCCCACTGCACGGTGGGCGGGATGCCGTAGCCGCCGAGCTCCGTCGGCAGGCCGAGGCGCCACCACTCGCCGTCCCACAGCACCTTGTAGGCGTCCTTGAGCGACTGCGGCAGCGCGACGGAGTGCGTGGCCAGGTCGAAGACGGGCGGGTTGCGGTCGGCGTCGGCGAACGACTCCGCCAGCGGGCCGGTGGCCACGGCGTTGAGCTCCTTGAGCACGCCGCGCACGGTGTCGGCGTCGACCCCGTCGAAGGGTGCGCTCTCCAGCCGGTCCTGCACCCGGAACACCTCGAACAGGTTGAACTCGAGGTCCCGCAGGTTGCTCCTGAAGTGGCCCATGTCCCTGGACTCCTCATCACGCTGACGACCTACTCGGCGGTAACTACGACCATATTACCGGTCGGTAACCCGGGCAAGACCGCCGCGGGGACCGCTCGCGGCCTCACACCTTCGGGTGCGGCGGTTGTGCCGTCCGCAGGCGTGACGCATGGTTCATATGGGGCAGTTGTGATCAGTGGTACGAGACGACCGGGGGTGGCGGTGGGTCCGGAAGGCATGTCCCGTCGGGGGCTCCTGCTCGGAGGGCTGGCTGTGGCCGCCGCCGCCACGGGGGTGGCGGGCACGAGCAACGCCTGGGGCGCCGAGCCGGACGTCATCGACTGCGACGCCTGGGGAGCGCGCCCCAACAGCGACGTCGTGCCGGTCTGGAACCAGCGCCCGGTCAAGATCCTCGTGCACCACACCGCGACGCCGAACGTCACCGACCTCAGCCGCGGAGCGGGCGAGCGGCTCGCGCGCGGCATCCAGAACTTCCACATGGACCAGCGCGGCTGGCTCGACTCGGGACAGCACTTCACGATCAGCCGCGGCGGCTATGTGCTGGAGGGGCGCCACCGCAGCCTCGAGGTGCTGCGGATCGGCGAGCGACAGGTCGAGGGCGCGCACTGCACCGGACAGAACGTCGTGGCCGTCGGGATCGAGAACGAGGGCACCTACACCGCGGCCGACCCGCCCGCGGTCCTCTGGAACCGCCTGCGCGACCTGTGTGCCTACATCTGTCAGCAGTACGGGATCGACCCGACCGAGATCTTCGGCCACCGGGACTTCAAGGACACCGCCTGCCCTGGCGACGTCCTCTACGGAAGGCTGCCGCAGCTGCGCACCGAGGTCGCGGGTGTGCTGGGGCAGCACGTGAGCCGGCGGATCGCCGCGAAGGAGTCGTGGCCCCTGCTGCGGGTGGCCGACCGTGGCCCCGCCGTGCTCGCGGCGCAGCACCTCCTCCGCGAGGTGGGGATGACCGGCGTCGCCGCGGACGGCACCTTCGACCGCCGGACCGCCGACGCCGTCCGGCGCTTCCAGACGGTCCACCGCACCGAGGAGGTCAACGGGATGATCGGCGGCGAGTCGTGGCCGCTGCTGGTGCGCCCCGTTCGGCCGGGAGCCGACGGTGAGGCGGGACGCGCGGTGCGCGCACTGCTCGCGTCCGGCGCCCCCGCCCGTCCCGCCGAGTCCCTCGTCGGTGCCGAGGACTGGCGGCGGCTCCTCTCGGCCCCCACCTCACTGGCGGGCTGACGCCACCGGGCGGCACCCGGTGGCGCCGGTCACCAGCGTGTGCCGTCCCCCCAGACCTTCCACGGCGCGTTGCCGGTGTCCCAGTAGGTGTTGAGCCACTCGTAGTCCTTGTAGGTGTCCATGGCGGCCCAGAAGCCCTCGTGCCTGTTCACCGTGAGCTGCTGGTTGCGGGCCAGCTTCTGGAGTGGCTCGCTCTCAAGGAACAGTCCCTCGTCGTCGTTGAGGTAGTCGTCGAGGAACGCGCGCTCGAAGACGAAGTATCCGCCGCTCACCCAGCCGTTGACCTGCGTGGGCTTCTCGTTGAACTCCGCGACGACGTTGCCGTCGACCTGCATCTCGCCGAACTTCGACGTCGGGTGCACCCCGGTGACGGTGCCCATGCGGCCGCCGGCCTCATGAACCTGGATGAGGTTGTGGATGTCCACCGCACTCACCCCGTCGCCGTAGGTGACCATGAAGCGGGGGGTGTCGATGTAGTGGCGGATCCGGCGCAACCGGGCGCCGGTGCCGGCAGCGAGGCCCGTCTCCGCGAAGGTGATCTCCCAGTTCTCGTCCGCCACCCCGTTGCGGAACTGGGGCTGGTGGTCGCCCTGCGAGAGCGAGAGCGTGAAGTCGGACGTGTGGGCGCGGTAGTCGAGGAAGAACTGCTTGATCTCCCAGCCCTTGTAGCCGAGGCACAGGATGAACCTGCGGTACCCGAAGTGGCTGTAGAGCTTCATGATGTGCCACAGGATCGGGCGGCCGCCGATCTCGACCATGCCCTTGGGCAGCCGCTCGCTGACCTCTCGGATGCGTGTCCCCTGTCCCCCACAGAGGATGACGACCGGAATGTCGGAATTTGCTTCCACCGGGAGCTTTTCCCTCCGCCGTGTCTGGAGCGCTCTGTCCGTTTTGGGGATGACGCCGAGAACGACCACTTCGTAGTGCACAGGGTGATCACGCGGCAAGTCCTGACGTGTGACCCTGTGCACTTTCTGCCACCCGGCGGTGGCCGGACGGCTCTGCTCCGTTGCCACTGATCGGTGGATCACGCTGCCCCGAACGGCGGAGTCAAGGCTGTTCACCGCACTGCGCCGAGGAGACGCGCGCCACTCTGAGTACGCTCGCCTGCGCCCATCGAACGACCGATGACGGGGGTTGTGGTTGGTGTCCACGCGAACGCAGCCGATCCCCGAGGTCGCATCGGAAGCATCGGTGGCCGGATCTCCGGCCGCCCGGCGCCTCGTCAGGGAGGCCGCCGCGGGCACCACCGGGGTACGCAGGGTCGACATCATCGGCCCCGGCGGCCACGGCAAGACCGTGCTCCTCGAAGCGATCTCCGGAGCTCTCCGCGAGGCGGGCATCCCCGTCCGGCACGACGTCCCGGCCGCGGGCGAGCCGCTCGCGCCGGATGTCGCGCTGCTGGTCGACGACGCGCATCTGCTGCCCCCGGCCGAGCTGCAGCGGCTCGCGCAGCTGGCCGCCGGCCCGGACGGCTACCTGGTGGTGGCCCACCGGCCGTGGCCGCGCCCGACCGGCACCGCTGCCCTCGGCGCGGCGCTGGCGTCGGCCAGGCCACCGGTGGTGCTCGACGCGCTCGACCGCACCGGCGTCGCAGCGCGTGCCGGCCTGCTGCTGGGGGCCCGGTCCGGATCGCTCGAGCACCCGCCCGCCGAGCTGGTCGACCGGGTGCTCGCCCAGACCGGAGGGGTTCCGGCACTGGTCGACCGGCTCCTGACCGCGTTCATCGAGCAGGCGGGACCGGACCGCAGCCGGGTCGCCCTGCCTGCTCGCCCGCCGGCGGGGCTGCTCGCGCAGCTCGGCTACGTCGTGCAGGCACTGGGCCCCGGGGTCCGCGGGCTGCTGCTCGCCCGCGCGCTCGGCGCACCGTTGGAGGCTGAGGTACTGGTGCCCCTGCTCGCCATGTCGGACGGCGACGGCGCCGCCCGGCTGGACGAGCTGGTGGAGGCGGCGCGGGCGGCCGGCCTGCTGACGTCCGACGGGCTGGCGATCCCACTGGTCTCCGCGGCGGTGCTCGCGCACACGCCGCAGGCGTCGCACGTGGAGATGCGCCGCGCGCTCGCGGAGATCGAGCTGAACCGCGGGGGCAACCTGCTCGTCGCCGCGCGGGGCCTGCTCGGCACGGGAGCGAGCGGAGCCCGGGTGGCCGCCGTGTTCATCGCGGCGGCGGAGGAGGCGTTGCGGACGGCCTCCCCGGTGGCGGGCGAGTTCTTCGAGGCCGCCGTGCGCGCCGGATCGCCTGCTCTGGAGCTGGCCGCGCGCCGCGCGGAGGCCGCCGTGCTGGCAGGCGACCTCGACCAGGCACTCGCCCAGGCCGACCAGGTGCTGTCCGACCCCGGGCAGGTGCCACCCGACCACGCCGTCCGGGCCGGCACGGTGGCGGCGGCCGTCCTCGCCCGCCGGGGCATGCTCGCCCGCAGCGCGGAGCTGTACCGCTGGATGGGCACGGCGTCGATGGGCAGCGCCGCGGTGCTGGCCGTGCCCGCACTGATCGGCACGGGGGCGCTCGACGAGGCGCGCGAGGTGCTGCGTGGGCCCGTCCGGGTCTCCGGCGTCCCGTCCCGTCCGCCGACGCTGCTCGCCGGCGCCGAGGAGCTGATGGCCAGGGGCGTGTACGACTCGGTCGCCGGATCCCCCACGGCGGCGTTGTCGGAGCTGACCCGCGCAGCGTCCCTGCTGGAGTCCTCGAACCGCGCGGCGCTGCTGCCGGACACCCCGGCCGCGCTCGCCGCCCTCGTCGCGGTGCACTGCGGGGAGCTCGACGTCGCCCAGTCGGTGCTGGAGCGCGCGGTCCGGGTGGGGCTCGGCGGCCGGAGCGCGGCCACGCGGCACCGCCTGCTGCTCGGCTGGATCGCACTCTTCCGCGGGGCCACCGCGGCGGCCCGGTCGGCGCTCGTGTCGGTGTCACCCCCGGGCACGCAGCTCGAGCCCCGCGACGAGTTCCTCGCCGCCGCGCTGGAGGTGGCGCTCGCCCGCCGCACCGGTGACCTCGCGTCGCTGATGCCCGCGTGGGGCCGCGCCCGGGAGGCGATCGTGCGGCACCCGGTGGACCTGTTCGTGCTGCAGCAGCTCGGCGAGCTGTCGATCGCGGCCACCAGGCTGCGGGAGCCGAGCTGGGTCCGTCCGCACCTCGACGAGGCCGCGGAGCTGCTCGCCAGCCTGGGCGATCCGGCGCTGTGGGCCGCACCCCTGCACTGGTCGGCGCTGCAGGCCGCGATCCTGTCGGAGAGCCGCGACGCCGCGCAACGGCACGCGGTGGCACTGGAGGCGGCGGCGGGCGCCAGCCGGTACACCGCGGCCATGGCCACGGCCGCGCCCCACTGGGTGCGGCTGCTGGACTCGGAGGTCGACGCGCCTGCCGTCGAGGCGGCGGCGCGGGGTCTGCACGCGGTGGGGCTGGCCTGGGAGGGCGGGAAGCTGGCGGGCCAGGCTGCCATCCGCACCCGCGACCGCAAGGCGATGAGCACCCTGCTCGGGTGCGCCCGCGCGCTGCAGAGCAGCGGATCCGCCCGATCCGGCGCGGAGCAGGATGCCGCCGGCCCCGCGGATGTCGACAGCGACAC
>NZ_JAAXKY010000085.1 GCF_012911925.1 Pseudonocardia xinjiangensis
ACCCCCATCCCGACCAGGCCCGCCCGCGCCCGGCCGACGAGTTCGCGCAGCTCGGCGTGCGTGACCGTCCGCTCCAGGCCGTCCTCCCGGGCGAACACGAGTGCGATGTCGGCGTCCTCCCGGCCCGGTCCGGGAGTCAGCGCGTGCTCCGCGTAGTTGAGCGTGGCCCCCGGGAACCACTCCGCGCCCGGCATCTCACTCCCGCCCAGCGCCACGCTCGGCTGCGTGTGGAACCGGACACCCTCGAACTCGGCGACGGCCGACCAGAAACCCTCGAGGTCCTCGACCGACCAGCTGTGCAGCGCCGCGTAGTCGGGCACGTCGACCCCGCGGTGCTCACGGACCCACGCCATGAACTCGGTCATCGGGCCGGCGTGGTGCGGGTCGGGAGTCCACAGGACGTCGGGGATCTCGGACGCAGCCATGACGGTCAGCATGCAAGCCGCCGCCGGGTCGCGCCAGGGCCGTCCGGGGCGGGGAGAGGACGGGCGCGTCCGCCCGACCCGGTGGTGGGCTCACACACCACGGAACGGCGTGTCGGTGCGCGTCGAATGTGGGTTCCGGCCCCATCCCCACATGCCCTCACGCGGGTCCGCTCGTGGCCGCCCTCGGCGCACGCTCCCGCAAGCCGCCGGCGAGCTGGACGGGCGACTCGCGGGGCAGGACGGGGCGACTCGCGGTGCAGGACGGGGCGACTCGCGCGCGGGAAACGGGCGACTCGCGGGGGTGGGTCAGCGCAGGTGGGAGTCGAACCAGTTCAGGGTGCGCTGCCAGGCGTCGGCGGCGGAGTTCGGGTCGTCGTCGAAGCGGTGGCCGCTGTGGGGGTACACGACGACGTCCGTGGCCACCTCCGAGGAGCTCGCCGCGTCGCGCAGCCGGCTGATCCCCGGGTCCGGCTCCCCGTCGGCCGTCTCGCCGTAGATCCCGAGCCACGGGCAGGTGAGTCCGGGGGCCGCCTCGATCAGAGACGGGAGACCCGTGGAGGCCGCGTCGGCGATGCCTTCGCCCGCCACGGTGACCGCGGCACCGAGCCTGCGGTTGGCCGCCACCACCAGCGCGACCGAGCCGCCGAGGTCGAAGCCGATGACGCCCATCCGGTCGGCGGTGATGTCGTGCTCGGCGAGCCAGCCGAAGGCCGTGTCGGTGTCGGCCATGATCTGCTCGCCCTCGAGCCGGTCGACCTGCTGCTGGACCTCGTCGTCGGCGGCGCCGTCCAGCTCGTCGGCCGCGTCGCGGTGGTACAGGTGCGGCGCCACGGTGAGCCAGCCGTCGCCGGCGAGACCTTGCACGAGCCCGCGCACGGCGTCGGTGACCCCCCGCGCCTCGTGCAGAACCACGATCCCGCCGCGCACCGGACCGTCCGGCTCCGCCACGGTGAGTCGCAGAGAGCTGCCATCGACCAGCGGGACGGTCTCCGTCCTGATCTCGGTCATGACCCCAAGGGTTGCACGGCTCGGCGAGTGTGACAGCGGCGGGCACGCGGACGGGGCGACAGACATAGGGTGTCCACATGACGCTGATCCGCCCCGATCTCGACACGCTCCCGGCCTATGTCCCCGGCCGCGCGATTCCCGGGGCCATCAAGCTGGCCAGCAACGAGGTGTCGCTGCCGCCGACACCGCGGGTGCTCGCCGCGATCGCCGAGGCCGCCGCAGGGGGCAACCGGTACCCGGATCTCGCCGTCACGGGACTCACGGCACGTCTGGCGCAGTACCTCGACGTGGACGCCGAGCGGATCGCCATCGGGTGCGGGTCCGTCACGTTGTGCCAGCAGCTCGTGCAGGCCACCTGTTTCGAGCCGTCGGACGAGGTCGTGTACGCGTGGCGCTCGTTCGAGTCCTATCCGATCGTGACGCAGATCGGGGGCGCCACGATCCGCACGGTGCCGCTGGACGACGACTTCCGGCACGACATCGACGCCATGATCGCCGCCGTCACCCCGCAGACGCGCCTGGTGATCGTCTGCAGCCCGAACAACCCGACGGGCACAGTCGTGACGCGCGAGGAGATGGAGCGGCTGCTCGTCTCGGTCGGTCCCGACGTCCTGGTGGCGCTGGACGAGGCATACTACGAGTACGTCACGGACCCCGAGGCCGTCGACGGGATGGCACTGATCGACGCCCACCCCAACCTGGTGGTTCTGCGGACGTTCTCCAAGGCCTACCGCCTCGCGGCGCTGCGGGTGGGGTACGCCGTCAGCGCGCCGGAGGTGACGACCGCTCTGCGGAAGGTGTGCTCGCCGTTCAGCGTGAGCTCCGTGGCACAGGCCGGGGCGATCGCGGCGCTCGACGACGCGGCCGAGCTGCTCGCCTGGTGCAAGGACGTGGTCACCGAGCGGAGCCGGGTGCGCGACGCGCTGCTGGAGGCCGGTTACACCGTGCCGGTCTCCCAGTCCAACTTCGTGTGGCTCGCGCTGGGCGACCGCACCGGTCCGTTCACCGCGCACTGTCTTGACCACCACAAGGTGGTCGTCCGTCCGTTCGCTTCCGACGGGGTGCGGGTGACGGTGTCCGCGCCGGACGAGAACGACGCCTTCCTGGCCGCGGCTCGTTCGTTCCCGGGCTGACCCCGGAGACGACACCGGCCCGGTCCCGACGACGCTGTCGGGACCGGGCCGCTGCGTGCGCGAGCGTCAGCGAGTGACGCCGCGCCTGCCGTAGGCACCTGCCACGATGGTGACACCTATGGCGGCGACGACAATCTGCAGAATGAGCTCGATCCAGTCGATGCCGCCCGTGCTGGCCACTCCGAACAGCCTCGCGATGAACGTGCCGATAAACGCCGCCACGATTCCGACCAGGATGGTCAGCCAGATGGGAATGTTCTGCTTTCCGGGCGCCACGAGCCGCCCGAGGAAGCCGATGATGGCACCGATGACGATCGCTGTGATGATCCCGGTCACGGTCATTGCAACTCCCGAGGTTCCTCAGGGCCGACCCCACACGACCCGCGTGTGCACTGGGTAGCACGGGGTGAGCGGCCCTGCACGCCTGGAGACCGGATGACACCCGAAGCGTTATCGCCCCATAGGGTCACGGCCACCTGGAGGGCCTCAGGGCTCCAGGACGTATCCCTCACCACGGACGGTGCGGATGCGCTCCGCGCCGATCTTGCGGCGTAGGTAGGAGATGTAGACCTGGACGAGATTGGCGGACGCCGGCTCGGACCAGACGGCGCTCGCCAGCTTGTCGGGGGAGACCACCTCACCCGGATCCGCGAGCAGCGCCATCAACATCGCGAATTCAGTGGGAGAGAGCGAAACCGATTGTCCGTCGACGGTCACCTCCCCCAGTTCGGTGTCGACGGTCAGCTCGCCGTGGCGGATCACGGTGTTCTCGACGGGGGCACCGAGCCGCAGCCGCAGCCGGATCCGCGCCGCGAGCTCGTCGACGGCGAAGGGCCGCAGCAGGTAGTCGTCGCGGTCGCCGCGCAGCTGGCCGAGCAGGCTCGCGCGGCGTTCCCGCGGGGTGACCGCGATGACCGGCACGTTCGGCGCCTCGGTCTGGACGGCCGCGAGTACCGCAGCCTGGTCCGGCCCGGGCAGCTCGACGTCGAGCACCAGCAGCGCGGGGTCGCGCGCGCGGACGGCGTCGAGGACACCGATTCCGTCGCTGACGGGGCTGACCGAGACCCCCTCGGACCGGAGGCTGCGCAGCACAGCAGCCGACGCGGCCGTCGGGGGCAACGCCAACAGGACATGATCGTTCGGGGGTACGGACACACGTGTCGACAGGGCTGTCGAGACGTACGAGGACGCACCCCCCGGGGGAGCAGCGGGGAGCATCGCGCCTAGCTTCTCGCAGCCGGGCCGCGATAACAATCTTCTAACGGAGCAACCTTGAACGTTCTGAGAGGTACATCCCGGTCGCCTGAGAGCCCAGGTACTCCGAATGGAGTACCCGAGCTGCCCCATCCGTCCGTCTGACGTCGTTTTGGCGCGCGTGACCGACCTGCTGGCGCGTACGCGCAACCTGACCTCTCAGGTTTGCTGATCATCGGGCTCCTCCTTCTTTATGGTTCCGCCCCATGCGACGGACAACCTCCGCTGCGGAAGATCGCTCGGAATCCCCGACCGAGCTGATCGCACGTATTTCCGCAGAGCACGGTTCCCCCACCGTGACCCAGGGTCGGCGTCACCGCCGCCGTGCGGGCGAGAACGTCGACGCCGTAGTCACCACCGACCCGCTTCCCCAGCGCTCCCTCACGCGCAGGCTGGCTCCGCTCGCGATCGGCGCCACGGTGATGCTGGTGGCCACCACGGTCGCCACCGTGCTGCGACCTGCAGACGACACCTCCCTCGCCGCGCCCGAGCTGAGCACGGTGATCGTGGCCGACCCGACCACGGCGCTCGCCGTTCCCACCGATGCCCTCCCGATCCCCACCACCAGCAACGCACCCGAGTCCACCAAGGACGCTCCGGCGTCCAAGGAGGCATCGAGCTCCACCACGAAGAGCACGCAGAAGAAGCCGGCTCCGCCGCCGCCCGTCGTCAAGGCCGTGGGCGACGGCAAGCAGGCCGCCCAGCGCCTCGGCTGGACCCCGGTCGGTGGCGACGAGTTCAACGGCGGCATGAGCTCGAAGTGGGGCGTGTACGAAGGCGCGGGCAACGGCGGCAACGGCACCCGCTCCGAGAAGCAGGTCAGCGTCGAGAACGGCTCGCTCGTCATCCGGGGTGACTCGAAGGGCAACAGCGGCGGCATGGCGTGGAGCGACGGCCAGCGCTTCGGCAAGTGGGAGATGCGCGCGAAGTTCCCCGCGGGCGACTCGCAGTACCACCCCGTGCTGATCCTCTGGCCGAGCGACCACGAGTGGCCGGAGGGTGGCGAGATCGACTTCGCCGAGACCACCAGCGCCTCGGACGACGTGTCGTTCTTCCTGCACTACAGCGCCAGCAACCAGCAGAAGTCCGCCACGAAGAAGCTCGACATCACCCAGTGGCACAACTACGCCGTCGAGTGGGTGGACGGCCGAATCACCGGCTACATCGACGGCGAGAAGTGGTTCGAGAGCACCGACTCCAAGACGATGCCTCCCGGCAAGATGCACGCCACGATCCAGCTCGACTACTTCCCTGACGGCGGAACGCCCAAGCAGAGCGAGATGCTCGTCGACTACATGCGGATCTACAAGTAGCCGCTGCCGCCCGTCGCACACCCGTCCCGCCCGGCGCTCCCCACCGGGCGGGACGTTGTGTTGTGAGGGGTCAGCCGTCCCGCCGGAACATCCGGACGAGCCGCGCGTCGGACTCGCCCAACGCTGCCCGGTCGAACGTCGAGGTCGACGCGAGCAGTTCGTCGGCGCCGGTCCGGGCGAGCAGGTCACGCAGCTCGTCGGCGACCGCGGCCTCGTCGCCGTGCACCGTCCGCCCCACCGCATCCTCGACCACGGTCCGCTGCCGCGCCGACAGCGGACGGCCGGGGTCGACGGGTTCCAGCGCCGGGAACTGCCCGGTGGTGCGGGCCGCCGCCAGCGCCCACGCCTCCGGCAGCGCGAGCTCGCGGGCCGCTGCCACCGAGTCGGCCACCAGCACGTCCCGCGACACCACGACGTAGGGCTGTGCCCCCGCCGCGCGGACGCGGGCCCGGTAGTCGGCCAGCTCCTCGCCGATCCCGTCGCGGTCGAGCGCCGGCCCTCCCAGCACCACCGGCAGCCCGGCGTCCCCGGCAACAGCCAGACCACGGCCGGTGGCGAGCACGAACAGCGGGACGGGCCGGTCGAGGCGGGGCCGCACCGTGACGGGGGCGGTGCCGTCCAGGTAGGCGCGCAGCTCCGCGAGATCAGCGGCGAACGTGTCGGGACCGGCGGCGTCGCGCCGCAGTGCTCTGCGGACCGGCGGCGTGAAACCGAGCGAGCGGCCCGCACCCAGGTCGATCCGGCCGGGGAACAGCGCCTCCAGCATCGCGAACTGCTCGGCCACCACGATCGGCTGGTGGTTGGGCAGCATCACCCCGCCGGAGCCGACCCGGATCCGATCGGTGCGAGCAGCCACGGCGGCGATCAGGACCGGTGGGCTCCCGCTCGCGATGCCGGGGACGGCGTGGTGCTCGGCCACCCAGAACCGGTGGTAGCCGAGCTGTTCCGCGCGTCGGGCCCGGGCCACGGTGTGGCCCAGCGCAGCCTCGTCGGGCTCTCCGGACCTGGTCCGTGACCGGTCCAGGAGCGAGAGCCGCACCTGCGGAAACATCATGAGCGGCAACACGCGCCGCTCAGGAGGAATTCCGCGTCGGAAGCTCCGGGCGGCGCCCGGTCAGCTGATGCGGCGCTTGGTGTGGCTGCGGGCGCCGTGGCCCTCCCTGGCGTGGCCCGCGCGGGGCCCGACGTGGGACGGGTCGACCTGCTTGGCCTTCGCCCGCCGGGCGGCCCGGTTGAGCGGCTCCTCCGGTTCGACGGCGGGTTCGGCCTCCGTCGCGTCGGGGGCGGGCTCGTCGGCGGACTCCGACTGCTTCGGCGGGAGCGGCTGGGACTGGGACATGGGAACCTCCGAGATCATGGGGGTGGGGGACGGAATCCGCGAGCTCAGAGGATCACGCCCGGAGAGTACCGGGGGGCCCGACGGCGGTCTCCCCAGTTCCGGCGGTCAGCTCGCGAGGCCGCGGCGCGCCAGCAACGGCGCGATCTCGGGGTCGCGGCCGCGGAACGCACGGTAGGCCTCCATCGGGTCCACCGCCCCTCCGCGGGAGAGCAGCTCGCGCCGGAACGTGTCGCCGTTCTCGCGCCGCAGGCCGCCGTTCTCGGCGAACCACTCCACGGTGTCGGCGTCGAGCACCTCGCTCCAGATGTAGGAGTAGTAGCCCGCGCTGTAGCCACCGCCGAAGATGTGGTTGAAGTAGGTGGTCCGGTAGCGCGGTGGGGCGGTCGGGACGGCCACCCCGGCCGCGCCGATCGCGTCGGCCTCGAACGTCTCCACGTCGGTCACCTGCTCATCCGGGCCGAGGCGGTGCCACGCCTGGTCGAGCAGCGCCGCGGCCAGGTACTCGGTGGTGGCGAACCCCTCCCCGAACTGCCGCGACTCCGCCAGCCGCGCCACCAGCTCGGGCGGCAGCGGCTCGCCGGTCTCGTGGTGGCGGGCGTAGTTCGCGAGGACCTCCGGGTCCTCCAGCCACATCTCGTTGACCTGCGACGGGTACTCGACGAAGTCGCGGGGCACCCTCGTGCCGGCGAACGTCGGGTACTGCACGTCGGAGAACAACCCGTGCAGCGCGTGCCCGAACTCGTGGAACAGCGTGCGGACGTTGTCGATCGTGAGCAGCGTCGGCTGCCCGTCGGCGGGGCGCGCGAGGTTGAGGGTGTTGAGCACCACCGGCCGGGTGCCCAGCAGCCGCGACTGCGTGACGAAGGAGTTCATCCAGGCCCCGCCGCGCTTCGACTCCCGCGCGTAGAGGTCGGCGACGAACAGCCCGAGCTGACCGTTCTCGTCGAAGACGTCGAAGACCCGCACCTCGGGGTGGTAGCGCGGCAGGTCGTGGCGCTCGCTGAACCGCAGCCCGTAGAGCCGGCCGGCCGCGTGGAAGACGCCGTCGTGCAGCACGCGTTCCAGCTCGAGGTAGGGCCGCAGCGTGTCGGCGTCGAGGTCGAACCGCTCGCGGCGGACCCGCTCGGCGTGGAACGCCCGGTCCCACGCCTCGATCAGGTGGCCGGCCGCGACCGACAGCTCGTCGGCCTCGGTCTGTGCGTTGGCCGCCGCCACCGGGGCCAGCTTCCCGAGCATCGCGTCGATGGCGTCGACCGTGCCGGCCGTGCCGATCTCCACCGCCCAGGAGGCGTGGTGCGGGTGCCCGAGCAGCGCGGCGCGCTCGGCACGCAGCGCGGCGATGCGCAGCACGATCTCCCGGGTGTCGTGCTCGCCGCCGAGGCCGCGCGTGACCGACGCGCGGTGCACGCGCTCGCGCAGCCCGCGGTCGGCGAGCGAGGAGAGCACCGGCTGCCCGGTGGGTAGGACGAGGGTGATCAGGTACGCGCCGTCGTGTCCTCGCGAGGTGGCCGCCCGCGCCGCGGCGGAGACGGCGTCCGGGGACAGCCCGGCGAGCTCGGCCGCATCCTCGACGAGGACCGCGGCGTCGTTCGCACCGGCCAGCAGCTTCGCGCCGAACTCCGTGGACAGCGTCGACAGCTCCGCGTTGAGGGCCCGCAGCCGCTCCTGCTCGACGGCCCCCAGCCGCGCCCCCGCCCGCACGGCGTCGCGGTGGAGCCGCTCCAGCAACCGCAGCGACTCCGCGTCCAGGCCCAGCTCGTGACGCGCCTCGTGCAGCGTCTCGAGGCGGGCGAACAGCGCCGGGTCGAGCATGATCGCGTCCGAGTGCGCGGCGAGCCGGGGCGCGAACTCCGCCTCGATGGCGCGGATCCCCGGTGTGCTGCACGAGCTGACGAGCACGAAGAACACCGCCGAGACCCGCTGCAGCACCGCCCCCGAGCGCTCCAGCGCGACGACCGTGTTGGCGAACGTCGGCGGCGCCGGGTCGCCGGTGATCGCGTCGACCTCCGCGCGCTGTTCCTCCATGCCCGCTGTGAACGCGGGCGCGAAGTGCTCCTCCCGGATGGCGTCGAAGTCCGGGAACTCGAAGGGCAACGGGCTGGGGGCGAGGAACGGGTTGGCGCTCACGCGCGCGAGCATAGGTGCGTGACGCAGGTACGGGTCGGTGTCGGCGCAGTGGTGGTCGAGGACGGGCGGGTGCTCGTGATGCGGCGGGCGGGAGCGCACGGCGCGGGCCTGTGGGGGCTGCCCGGCGGCCACCAGGAGTTCGGCGAGTCCCCGGAGCACACGGCGGTGCGCGAGGTGGCCGAGGAGACCGGCCTCGTCGTCGACGTCACGGCCCGGCTGGGCTTCACCGACGACCCGATGCCCGACATCGGTCGCCACTACGTCACCCTCTTCCTCGCGTGCAGGCGCACCGGTGGTGAGCTGCGGCTCATGGAGCCGGAGAAGGCCACCGACCTCGCCTGGCTCACCCTCGACGAGCTGCGGGAGCGTCGCGACGAGCTGTTCGTACCGCTGCGGCACTGCCTCGACACCGGCCTGCTGGGCGCAGACTCGAGTGCATGGATGTCGACGCCCTCCTGACGAAGATCGGGGCCGAACGCCCGGCCGCCCCCACGAGCGCAGCACTCGCCGCCCTGCACCGCGCGTACGCCTGGACGGTGCCGTCGGAGGACTACGACATCCACCTCGGCGTCCCGATCTCGCTACGCCTCGACGACATCGCCGACAAGCTGATCCACCGGCAACGCGGTGGCTACTGCTACGAGCTCAACGGGTTGTTCGCCGCGCTGCTGCGCGAGCTGGGCTTCGGCGTCACCCTCTTCTCGGCGTTCTTCCTCGACGAGCACGGCACCCGCGGTCCCGACTTCGACCACCTGCGGCTGCTCGTCGAGACCGTCGACGGCCCGTGGCTCGCCGACGTCGGGAACGGCGGGACCTGGATCGAGCCGGTGCCCCAGCAGCCGGGCACCCACGGCGACGTGCAGGTGCACCACGAGGACGACCTGTGGTGGACCGTGCAGCGCCACTCCGACGGCCGGTGGGAGCGGAGCTGGGCGTGGCAGGCGACGCCGAGGGAGCTCGCGGACTTCGCGGGACGTTCCGACTACCACGAGCACGATCCCGACTCGTACTTCCGCGCCCGCCGGTTCGCGGTGCTGCCGCTCCCCGACCGCCGGATCTCGCTGCTCAACGGGGTGTTCTCCGAGATCGTCGACGGCGTGCGCTCGGAGCGGGCGGTGTCTCCCGACGAGGAGCGGACGCTGCTCGCCGAGCGGTTCGGGATCGTTCTCGACGGGCCGCCGGGAGCGCTCTGGCCGCATCTGGACGCCGTCGCCCCGGCGTGAGCGGCGGTCGTCCGGATCAGGCGCAGAGCAACGTCGCCGCCTTCTCGCCGACGGCCACGGCCGTGGCGGCGGTGCCGCGCCGGGGCACCACGGGCAGCACCGACGTGTCGGCCACCCGCAGACCCGGGACGCCGTGCACGCGCAGCTGCGCGTCCACGACAGGGCCCATCGCGGCGCTCCCGCTCAGGTGCTGGGCGGTGTCGAGGTGAGCGGCGATCCAGCCGTCGAGGGCATGGTCGGAGCCGAGGACGTCACCGGCCGGGGCGGCGCGGACGCCGAGCCCGGCGCGCAGCAGATCGGCCCCCACCCGGATCGCGTGCCGCAGCCTGCGGCGGTCGTGCTCGGTGCGCAGGTACGCGTACGAGATCCGCGGGCGGACCCGCGGGTCGGTCGAGGTGAGGGTGATCGTCCCGCGGCTGTCGGGGTGCTGCAGCGCGCACATCAGGTGCAGGTCGGTCCCGCCGTCGAACGGTCGTACGAACAGCATGACCTCGACGTCACCGGCGGGGTCGGCACCGGCGTCCAGGTCGAGCGCAGCCTGCACGCAGGACGCGTGCGGGTGGGCAGGCGGGTCGGCGGTGGCGAACGGGAGGTACACCACCGGGTGGTCGGACCAGTCCCGGCCCACCCCGGGCAGCTCGCGCGCCACGGGCACGCCCGCCGTTCGCAGGTCGTCGGGCGGACCGATCCCGGACAGCAGCAGGAGGTGGGGCGTGGCGATCGCGCCAGCGGCGAGCACGACCTCCCCGGCCTCGACCACCGTGCCGTCGAGCAACTCGACGCCCCGGGCCCGGTCGCCGTCGAACAGCACGCGGGCCACGGCCGCATCAGGCCGCACGACCAGCCCGGCCCGGGGCGGGTGCAGGTAGGCCTGTGCGGTGCTCACCCGGACCCCGTCGATGCCGTTGCTGGGGACGAGCCCGGCACCGGGGGCCCCGCCCGCGTTCTTGTCCGGTTCCGCGGGGAAGCCGAGACGTCGCGCCGCGTCGAGGAACCGGGGCGTGGCCGGGTGCAGCAGGTCACCGGAGGGCCGCCGGACGGACACCGGACCCCGGTCCCCGTGCCAGGGCGCCCCCGGATGGTCGAGGTCGTGCTCGCTGCGGACGTAGTGCGGGAGCAGGTCGGCCCACGTCCAGCCGGGAACGCCCCACCCGTCGGCGTCCGCGGGGGTGGCACGCACCCAGTTGGCCCCGTTGATCGCGCTCGACCCGCCCAGCCCGCGCCCCCGCGGCACCGTCGTGACGCAGCCGGGACGCAGCTGCGCGGGATAGGCCCAGTTGCTCGGATGCCCGGGCCGGGTGGCCGCCAGCGACCCGACGTCGAGCAGGTCGGGTGCCGGCCCGCCCGGACCCGCCTCCAGCAGCAGCACCCGCCGCGCCGGATCGTCGGCCAGCCGGGCCGCGAGCGCGCAGCCGGCTGATCCGGCTCCGACGACCACCACGTCGAACTCCTGCCGGGGCACGTGGGAGAGGATGCACCTGATGACGGATCTCGCGCACGACCTCGCCGACTTCATCGCAGCCGCGCCCACCCCGTACCACGCCGTGGCCGAGGGGGTGCGGCGCCTGTCCGCCGCCGGGTTCTCCGAGCAGCCCGAGGCCGGCCCGTGGGACGGGAGTTCAGGTGGCCGCTACCTCGTGCGGGACGGCACGCTGCTGGCCTGGTTCGTCCCGGAGGCCGCGCCGCCCGGCACCCCGATGCGGATCTTCGCGGCCCACACCGACTCGCCGACGCTGAAGGTCAAGCCCCGCCCGGACGTCGGTGCGGGCGGCTGGCGGCAGGTCGCCGTCGAGGTCTACGGCGGGGCGCTGTGGAACTCGTGGCTCGACCGCGACCTGGGCCTGGCCGGACGCCTCGCGCTCTACGACGGCACCACCGTGCTGGTGGACGTGCACCGGCCGCTGCTGCGGGTGCCGCAGCTGGCCATCCACCTCGACCGCCAGGTGAACCAGGGCCTCAGCCTGGACGCCCAGCAGCACCTGCTCCCGGTCTGGGGCCTCGGCTCCCCCGCCGAGGGCGACCTCATCGAGTTCCTGGCCGACGAGGTCGGCGTCGACCCCGACGAGGTGGCGGCACACGACCTCGTGGTGCACGACGTCACCCCGCCCGCGCGCCTCGGTGAGGAGGAGGAACTGCTGGCCGCGCCCCGGCTGGACAACCTCGCGTCCGCGCACGCCGGCCTGGGCGCGCTCCTCGCTGCTGCCGACGACGCCGGCGGCGTCATCCCGGTGTTCGTCGGCTTCGACCACGAGGAGATCGGCAGCGGGTCGGCAACCGGTGCGGCCGGCCCCCTGCTGGAGACGGTGCTCACCCGGCTGGCCGGTGGCTTCGACGCCCGTGGGGCCGCCTTCGCGGGCTCCCGATGCCTGTCGGTGGATGTCACGCACGCGGCGCACCCGAACTACCTCGGCCACCACGACCCCACGCACCGAGCACTGCCGAACGGTGGGCCCGCGCTGAAGGTCAACGCCAACCAGCGCTACGCCACCGACGCCCCCGGCGCGGCCGCGTGGCACCGCGCCTGCCGGGACGCCGGCGTCCCGACGCAGGTGTTCGTCGGGAAGAACACGGTGCCGTGCGGCACGACCGTCGGACCGCTCATCGCCACGCGCCTGGGGATCCGCACGGTCGACGTCGGGATCCCGGTGCTGTCGATGCACTCGGCGCGGGAGCTGTGCGGGGTGCGCGACCCCGGCCACCTGGCCGCGGCGGCCACGGCGTTCCTCACCGACCCGGTCTGACCGACCCCGGCCCGGTGAGCAGGGCGCCGAGCTGGGACGCGAACTCGGCGGGATGGGTCGCGTACCCGACGTGGTCGCCGACGAAGTCGACGACCTGGAGGCCGAGCCGTTCGGCGAGCACGAGGTTGGGGCGGTAGGGCATGTGCTCGCGTGACTCCTGGCCGCCGGCTGGCACGATCCGGTCGCGGGCGGCGCCCAGTGCGTCCAGGTCGGGGACGTAGCGGGGGTACTGGCGCAGCTCGTGCTCCATCCAGAACGTCATGTTGGTCTCGACCCGCGCCATCATCTCGACGACGGACTGCGGCAGCTCCACGTCCGGCGGCGGGCCGCCGGCGGCTCCCCCCGACCCGACCGCGGCGCCGAACCGGGCCATCGCCGGCCACAGCCCCTCCGCGCGATAGGTCTCCTGGACGCTGTCGAAGAAGGCCAGCCACTCGGCGCTGTCCGGCAGCAGCGTGGCGATCGGCGGCTCGTGCGCCACGGCGGTGACAACGACCTCGGGATGGCGCGCCACGAGCTCCAGCACCACGATCGCGCCGGAGCTGCTGCCGAACACGTGAGCGGGGCCACCGCCCAGGTGCGCGATCAGCCGGCGTGCGTCGTCGGCGTCGGCGTCGATCCGCGCGTCGTCCTCGATGGGCGCGAGCAGTGGGCTGCGGGCGAACCCGCGCCGGTCGTAGGTGGCCACCGTGAAGCGGTCGGCCAGAGCGGCGGCGACCCCGCCGTAGATCGCCGAGTCCCCGTTGCCGCCGACGACGAACAGCAACAGGGGACCGGCCCCGCGGGTCTCGAGATGCAGCCGGGCTCCCGGCACGTCCAGGGTGTCGGTCACAGGTTCGTCCACGGCGTGACCATGGCACGCCCTGGACGAAAAGGGCCCTGATCGCCAGGGCCCGTTTCTTGATCAAATACGGCGGACGGGCGGTGACGCCCGTACCGTGTCGGGGGTGCCACCGGAGCAACCCACCCCCGCGGGCGATCTCGACGCCGAGACGCCGGCGTTCGCGCACCGGATGTTCGACCCCGCGCGCGACGGACGTACCGACGAGCCGGCCACCGCGCGAGGTGGCCGGTCGGCGCACGCCACCGCCACGGGTCGTCGAGCTCGCCGGATACTGGAGCTCCTGCACGGAAGACACCGGCCGTGACCTCGGAGGAGGCGTCCCTGGACGGCGGACGCGACGTCTACTGGTTCGTCGGAGGTCCGCTCGACGGCCGGGTGCACACCCGCGAGGCGGCCGAACCCGCGCCGTGCACGGTGCGCTACACCCACCTGCACGAGGGGCCGAAGATCGTCCACCTCTACGACCTGCACGAGGTGGCCGGCCACGGCGGCGAGTACCGGCTCCGCGGCCCCGGGATCGTCGTCCCGGACGACGACACGTCCGACGACATCCGCGACGGGGACCTCAGCAACGGCCCGGACGACGCGGGCTGAGGTCTCGCTCCCGGCCTTCCGGTCGGAACGGTCAGGTCGCGCCCCGGCGCAGATGGTGCTGTGCTGGAGCAGGCTGCGGCGCCCGTCCTCGCCGCGGCCCCGCCGGGCGAAGGGGGCGACATGGCCGAGAAGCCGCAGGACTACGGGTTGTTCGGGCCGGACTCCGTGACGTGGCGCGTGCACATCGAACCGGTGCTCTGGATCGGCGGGTTCCGGGCGCTGCTGCTGCAGTCGCTGCACCCGCGCGTGATGCGCGGCACGTACCAGAACTCGGCCCTGTTCGACCCGCGCAAGGCGTGGTCGCGGTTCCAGCGCACAGTGGAGTTCGTCGGGGTGCGGACGTTCGGTTCCACGGACGCTGTCGAGGTCGCTGCCGCCCGGGTGCGCAAGCTCCACTCCTCGCTGCGCGGTCACGACCCCGAGACCGGCGCGACGTTCCGGATCGACGAGCCCTCGGGCCTGCTGTGGGTGCATTCCACGGAGATCGACTCCTACGCGGAGATCGCCCGTCGGGCCGGGATCCTCGACGACCAGGAGGTCGACCGGTACATCGCCGAGAGCGTCAGGGCGGCCCATGTCGTCGGGCTGCTCGCCGCCCCCTCGTCCCGCAGGGAGATGCAGGCCTACCTCGAGCGCATGCGTCCCGAGCTGGGGCTGACCGACGAGGCCCGGCGCGCCGTGGGCAACCTGTTCGCCCCGAAGGGCGAGGCCCCGACGGTCACGAAGCTGGCCATCCCCGCCATCGCCTCGGTGGCGCTGGCGACCCTGCCCCGCTGGGCACGACGCATGTACGGCCTGCCCGGGGTGCCGACCACCGACCTCGGCGTCACCGTCGCCCTCCGGACCCTGCGGGTGGCCACCCACCTGTTGCCCGACGTGCCGGCTCCGCCGGAGATCGAGCGGGCGCGCCGGCTCGTTCGGGAGAAACGGGATGTATCAGGACCGCGGAGGGCTCCTCTTCCCACCGGTGGGTAGCGGCACCGGGGGCGTCGCTACCCACCGCCTCGGCCGCGTCAGGAGCGGTGGTGCACCTCCTGCAGCCGGTACACCGGCGTCGGGATGCCCTCCTGGCGGGCTTTGAGCTGCAGCGCCAGGTAGAGCGAGTAGTGCCGCGACTGGTGCAGGTTGCCGCCGTGGAACCAGAGCCCCTCCTGCTGGGTGGGCTTCCACATGTTGCGCTCCTCGCCCTCCCACGGCCCCGGGTCCTTCGCCGTGCCCGAACCGAGGCCCCACACCTTGCCCACCTTGTCGGCCACCTCCTGGTTGATCAGGTCGGCGGCCCAGCCGTTCATCGAGCCGTAGCCGGTGGCGTAGACCACCAGGTCCGCGGGTAGCTCCGTGTCGTCGTCCAGCACCACCGCGTCCTCGGTCAGCTCGCGGACGGTCCCGTGCACCAGCGTGATGTCGCCGTTCGCCACCAGGTCGGCGGCGCCGACGTCGATGTAGTAGCCCGAGCCGCGACGCAGGTACTTCATGAACAGGCCGGAGTCGTCGTCGCCGAAGTCGAGCCAGAACCCGGCCTTCTCCAGCCGCTCGTAGAAGTCGGCGTCGCGCTCGCGGATGGCGTCGTAGATCGGCTTCTGGAACTCGTGCATGATCCGGTACGGCAGGGACGCGAAGATCATGTCCGCCTTCTGCGTCGTGATCCCGTTCGCCACCGCCCGCTCGGAGTACAGGTCGGCCAACCCCAGCTCCATCAGCGAGTCGGACTTCACGATGTGCGTCGAGGAGCGCTGCACCATCGTCACGTCGGCGCCGTGCTCCCACAGCGCCGCGCAGATGTCGTGCGCGGAGTTGTTCGAGCCGATCACCACGGCGCGCTTGCCCGCGTAGGCGTCCGGTCCGGGGTGCTGGGAGCTGTGGTGCTGCTCGCCGCGGAAGCGGTCCTGGCCCGCGATGGTGGGCACGTTCGCCTTGCCGGACATGCCGGTGGCCAGCACGAGCTGCTCGGGGTGCAGCACCACCTGCTCGCCCGCCCGGTCGAGCACCACGGTCCACTCGCCTGCCTGCTGGTCGTAGGAGGCGCTCGTGCAGGTCGTCGAGGACCAGTAGTTGATCTCCATGACCTTCGTGTACATCTCGAGCCAGTCGCCGATCTTGTCCTTCGGCGCGAACACCGGCCAGTTCTTCGGGAAGTCGATGTAGGGCAGGTGGTCGTACCAGACCGGGTCGTGCAGGCAGAGGGACTTGTAGCGGCTGCGCCACTGGTCACCGGGCCGCTCGTGCCGGTCGACCACCACGTGCGGGACGCCCAGCTGGCGCAGGCGTGCACCCAGTGCGATGCCGCCCTGACCGCCCCCGACGACCACGACGTAGGGCTGGCTGGTGCGACCCATCTCGGCGTTCTCCGCCTCGCGGGCCTCCTTCCAGCTGATCCGGTCCCGGCGGGCGCCGTGCTCCACACCCTTCGGCCGCGCATCGCCCTGGGGCTCCTCGTGGCCCTTCAGCTCGTACAGCGTGGTGAGGAGGGTCCAGGCGCCCTCCTCCACGAGCCGCAGATGCCCGCGGGCCCGGCCGACCGACGTCTCGAACTCGATCCACGCCTCGGTGACACCACCGGACTCCGACGGCTCCTCGGTGGTGCGGAAGCCGCGGGGGTCGGTGGTGTCCAGCGTGGCCTGCAGCAGGTCCGTGACTCCGTCACGACCCTCGACCGTGGTGATGTTCCAGGTGAACGAGACGAGGTCCCGCCAGAAGCAGGTGGTCGCGAACAGGTCGGCCGCCCGTCCGGCGTCCCGCGCGGCGAGAGCCGCCTCGAACTCCGCCAGCCACGCATCGACACGACCGCGCGCAGACGTGGCAGGCGCCGGCTCGAGGGTCTGCGTCATTGTCAGCTCCCGTCGTCGTGCGCCCTCCTCGTCGACGGCGCCCCGACCTGCAGGAAACACTGCGCCGGGCCGCCACAGCAGGGTTGCAGGGGGTTGCAGCCGGTCCTTGTGATCTGCGCGGGCCGCCCTGCACCATGACGGCGGAGGTACCGATGCCGTCACCGCCACCCGAGAGCGCCCTGCGTCCCGGTGAGGACCCCCGCGAGCACGCTCGGGTGCTCGGGCGGGTCCGGAACGCCGCTCTGACCGGGGTCGACCCGCCGGTCGCCCTGCGCCCGGTCATCACCGCCTCCTGGCGGCGCGTGCGCGACTCCGGGCTCGACCCCCGTGGGTCGGGCGAGCTGCCGCTGCTCGACAGTGCCGACCTGGAGCAGCGCCGCGCGGCGAGCGGTCTGGCGCCACTCCTGCCGCTGCTGCGGGCCCGGCTGCTCCCGGTGGCCGAGTCAGCCGCCCAGATCATGGTGGTGGTGGACGCCGAGGGGCACGTGCTGTGGCGGGAGGGCGGCGCTTCCGTCCGCCGCCGGGCCGACGACCTCCGGTTCGTCGAGGGTTCGGCGTGGGACGAGAACACCGTCGGCACGAACGCGATCGGGACCAGTCTCGTGGTCGGCGCACCCGTGCACGTCTTCGCCGGGGAGCACTGGTCGGAAGGCCACCAGCCCTGGACCTGCGCCGCCGCGCCGCTGCACGACCCGGTGACCGGCCGCCTCCTGGGTGCGGTCGACCTGAGCGGGCCCGTGCACACCGTCCACGCCGGCACCGTGGCCCTCGTCGACGCCGTCGCCCGGCTCGTGGAGCTGGAGCTGCGGCTCGCGCACGACCGCACGATCGAGCGGCTGCGGGTGGTGGCGGCACCGCTGCTCGCCCGGCTCACCGGGCCGGCGCTCGTCGTGAGCCAGGACGGCGTTCCGGCGGCCGCGCTGGACCTCCCCGTCCCCGCCAGGGTGGCACTGCCCGACTCGCTGGAGGGAGGCGAGGTGTGGCTGCCGGGCCTCGGTCGCTGCACCGCCGAACCGCTGCTCGGAGGATGGCTGCTCCGCCCGGGGGTGCCCGGCGGCGTGACCCCCGACGAGCCCGTCCACCTACTGCTCGACCTGACGGGCGAGTCGCCTCAGGTCCACGTGACCACCCCGAGTGGCCGCTGGCAGCACACCCTGACCCCACGCCACGCCGAGATGCTGCGGGCGCTCGCCCGCAGTCCGGAGGGCCGCTCGGCCGCGCAGCTCGCGGCGGACCTGTTCGGCGACAGCGGCAGCCGCGTCACCGTCCGCGCGGAGATGTCGCGGCTGCGCCGCACCCTGGGCCCCCTGTTGCAGCGCCAGCCCTACCGCATCGCCCGTGGCGTACGGGTCGAGCTGAGGGAACCGGCGGCCCGCCCCGCGCGAGCATGACGCCCGACGGCGCCGCCGCTACCGGCTCGATCCCACGCCGGGCACGACCGGGGGGCGGAGCAGCAGCGGCAGGGCCCCGGCCACCAGGACGCCGAGCACCGCCACCAGCGGCGCCGCGCCGATCGCCCAGGCGCCGTACAACCCGAAGGTGGCGATGTCCGTCCCGACCCCGGCCACGGAGGTGACCGTGGCCCGGGAACGGCTGTCGATCCGCTCCTGCAGCCGCGCGTCCACGACCACGAGGACACAGCGGAACGCGCCGTAGAAGACGGCCACTGCGGCTATGCCCGCCGGAAGGCCGCCGAACCCGGCGGTGCCGAACAGGAGCATCGCGCCGCCCAGCACCGCGGCCAGCATCCACGGCCTGAACCGGGCGGCCCGGCCGGCGAGCGCGGCGCCCGTCACGCCGGCCAGCACGATCGGCAGATCCACCACCGGGACGAACGCCGTCGGCACCCCCCACCCGGCGACGATGAGCGGGAAGTACTCCTCCACCGCGTCGAACGCGCCGAGCACCGCAGCCGCCACGAGGACGGCGCGCACCCCCGGGCGATGCGCGGCCACGGCGAGCCCGGCACGCAACGTCGCGAGGTAGCCGGGCTCGTCGTCCGGACCGTCGGCCGAGCCGGTCCCGCGGGGCTGTTCCGGCAGCCGGGACGCCACCGCCGCCGCGGCCAGGCAGACGCCGACGCTCACCCACCCGACGAGCGGATAACCGCCGACGGCGTACAGCACGGCAGCGGCAGCAGCCGCCGGGATCTGCGCGAGCAGCTCCGCTGCCGTGACCCACCCGTTCACCCGGGCGTACTGCTCCTCGGCCCCCGCGGCGACCAGCCCGTCGTAGAGCAGGGCCTCGCTCGCACCGGACACGAGCACCCCACCCAGGCCCCACAGCACGAACCCGACGGCGAACCCGGTGAAGCTCGGCAGCAGGATCCATCCTGCGTAGCCGCAGGCCTGCAGCACACCGGCCGCCACCAGGCAGGCCCGCCGGGAGAAGCGGTCGGCGAGCGCTCCGGACGGCACCTCAGCCAGCACACCGACGGCGGACCAGATCACGAACAGCGCGGAGATCTGCGCGTCGGACAGACCCGTATCGGAGAACAGGAGCGCGTACAGCGGGTAGAGCGGGATGACGTCGGCGAGCAGCGCCCACCCGAACATGCGGCGGGCGAGCGGGCGGGCCGGGGGCGGGAGCGTGCGTCAACCGGGCATACCGGTCAGGCTAAGGGAACCCGGACCTGCGCCTCCACCGGTTTCGCCACCCCTACGATCCCGGGATGGGCGTTGTCTGGGCAGTGGCATTGACCGGCCTCGTATGCCTGCTCATGGCGTTGGTGGTCCTCGACCGGATCGGCTTCGCCGTCAGCGGACGCAGCTGGCTTCCCTGGCGTCGCAACAAGCGCACGCAGGCCGTGCTCGCGACCGGGATGGACGAGGTCACGGCGCTGTTCTACGCCACGAAGCACTACGAGCTGGAGCAGCGCAAGACCGAGTTCGTGCTCCGGGAGGACTCCGACGACGGCGCCCCGCGGCGGTTCGGTCTCGACCTCGACGGCGGTCGGCCGGTCATCACCGTGGACACACCGGCAGACCCGAAGGACGGTTACCCGGCGGCGCCGTTGAACACCGGTGGTGCGTAGGTCGCCGGCCTGTCACCGATGCCGAGGCCGGGGCTGACGATCCAGGACTGGTACCGCGCGGTGAACATCGAGTAGAGCGAGGTGCTCGGCGGGGCGCTCACCTCGTCGAGCTTGCGGCGGGCGTCCGGCGGGATCTCGAAGTCGAGCGCGGCGAGGTTGCTGTCCAGTTGCTTCACGCTGCTCGCGCCGATGACCACCGAGGAGACGCCGGGCCGGTGACCACCCAGTTGATCGCCACCTGCGACATCGGGCGTCCCAGATCCGCCGCCACGCTGTCGAGGCCGTCGATGACCCGCCAGTCGTGCTCCGTGATCGAGACGGGGGAGTCCGGGTTGCCGAGCCGGCCCTCACCGGCCGCACCCGTGGCCGCCCGCTTGTACTTGCCGCTGAGCAGGCCACCGGACATCGGGCTCCAGCCCGTCACCCCCATCCCCATGGCCTGGGCCATCGGCACGAACTCCGGCTCGATGACCCGGTTCTTCAGCGAGTACGGCAGCTGGATCGTGACCATCGGAGTCATGCCGTGCGCCTCGGCGTAGCTCTGCGCCCGCGTCGCGTACCAGGCCGGCACGTCCGACAGCCCGGCATACCGCATCTTGCCCGCCCGGACCAGGTCGTCGAAGGTCTGCACGACCTCCTCCACCGGGGCGATCCGGTCCCAGGTGTGCAGCAGGTAGAGGTCGAGATGGTCGGTGCCGAGCCGGCGCAGCGACTCCTCCAGGGCCCGCACCATGTGCTTGCGGCCGTTGCCGCTGGCATTCGGATCGGTCGGGTCGATGGTGTTGGTGAACTTGCTGGTCAGCACCAGCCGCTCCCGGTTACCCGCCTTCGCGATCAGCGCGCCGAGTATGCGTTCGCTCTGCCCTGCGGTGTAGAAGTCCGCCGTGTCGATGAAGTTCCCGCCCGCCTCGACGTATCGCCGGAAGATCGGCTCCGACTCCTCCTCGGTCTTCCCGTACGCGGCGTGGAAGCCGTCGACGCCGAAGTTCATCGTGCCCAACGCCAGCCGGCTCACCCGGAGTCCGGACCGCCCGAGCAGGTAGTAGTCGTTCACAGCTGCCTCCCCACCTGGTTCACGGCCCGATCGGGCCGCCTCGCCCACAGCGGCGAGACAAAAATGGACCTGCAAGTCCAAAATCTGGAGGGCGAACTACCCGCCCTCACCACGAGCCCGCAGCGTCACGGCACCCTGCGCCACCACCTCGATGGCCGTGGTGTCGCCGGATCCAGCACTCAGCCCGAAGTGACTCTCCAGCTCGGAGCGCAGGAAGACCGCGAGTTCGGCAGCGTCCGCGCCGCCCTCCAGCCGATCCAGGATCGGCGAGATCAAGCAGTCGTACTCATCCTGCGGCCCACCGCCTCCGACGACGCCGATCGGGTCCCAGGCGTTCAGAAGCTCGCCGAGTGCCGCCACCGGACGGTCAGGGGTGTCCGGTCCGGGGTCGAGATGCGTCATCCGGCGACCCTAGGACGGCGATCTTGGAACTGCGCGGTCCAGCGCGCCGGACGAGAGCGGCAAGACCGCGGGTCAACCCTGGAGCACCTCGACACTGGCCCCGGTTCCCTTCAGCCTCGGGGTGACATCTGCTGCGGACGTTGAGCGTTGAGGTGCCCAGCGGGGTTGATGCGGTCGGCGCGGTCTATGACGCTGGTTGAGGACGAGGTAGCCCCTCTCACGCGCCGCTCCCCCGACTCGGCGTTCTTTTGTCGTCTCCCGTTGGCCCGTGGGTACTGCGCGGCCCGGAAGTGCCGGCCGGGAGCGGAGCGACAAGGCCGAAGCGCACAAGAAGCTAGCACCCGGTCCACTAGGCCCAGCCTTAAACTAGCTGGCTCCAAGGCCCTTCCCGCTACCTCTCTGCACTCAGGCCTGCCAAAGCTAGCTTTCAGCCACCCTATATGCTAGCTTTACCTGATCTTTAGATGAGTGACCGTCAGGAGCGCGACGATGGACTACCAGGTGGTTTCGGTATCAGTACCGGCAGACCGGGTGGGCGACCTACTCACCTTTGCCGCCGAGCTGGCAAGGTCAACAGGCGGCGGACCCAAGGGTGAGATTGCCCCCACTACGTCCGAACAGGATGCAGTCGGGATCCGCGAAGCCTACTTGGGCGGCGAAAGCATCCGGTGGCGGCCGTTCCTCGACATTCTCGTTCGGCAGCCGGGCGATTGGGTCGAGTGGCCGGAACTCTGCAGGCTCATCGACTTCAAGCCTGCACAGGCTGCGGGCATGCTCGGAGCAGCGGAGCGCCGCTGCCGCCAGAACACGCCCTATGAGAAGAAGCAGGTCGGCGGGAAGCAGTATTTCAGGGTCACCCCTGAGGTTGCGGCCATCATCAATGAGGTCACCGGCAGGTAGATCCAACTGCTCGATAAAGCACGTTGCCGTCAATCGCCGCCGTCAACGCCCTGATCGAGTTGGACCGTCGCATCGATCAACGCGACCTGGCGGAAGCCGCGGGATTCGAATCCCCGGACCCTCCCAGGACTCTCGCTTTCAAGGTGTACTGAGCGCGTGGTCGTCGCGCCCAATGGCTGTTCAGGCGTTCATCGGCGTCCAGGCGTGCACGAGCCGACCGGGCCGGGTTCCTACATCGGCGTGGCCTGCCGCCTCCTCGAGCGCTCTGAACGCCGTCCGGTCGGCCTCGAGCGCAGCCCCGACCGCGCGTCCGCCCGTGGGCAGCGGCCCTCGAGCCCACCGCTGGCCGACCTACAGAGCCTCCGCCCACACGAGTGGACGCGCCGTAGCCCTCCAGCTCTCCAGGGGGTCGCCGGGACGGCGCGGGCCACCTCCGGAGACCCTTGTCCCGCCCGGCGAGGGCTCCGCCCTCGCAGCCGGCCCCGATGGTCGCCGCCATCACCGACAGGCCCACATCGTCTGGTCTCGTCGGCACAGCTCACCGCTTCGGCAGCCGACACGATAACCTCCAACAACCTAACCATCGCAAGGGACCAGATGCTGAGCCAGACAGACGGGCTCGCTGCCAGCGGGCGCTCAACTCACGAGCCTTCGACTCAGCGACGTCGCCTTGGCGCGTACTATACGACGGAGTCCGTCGCTCGCGTATTGGTCGAATGGGCCGTACGCGAGCCTGACGATTTAGTGTTGGACCCCTCGTACGGCGGATGCGCTTTTCTGCGGCAATCAATCGACCATCTCACCACGATCGGTTCGCCGCACCCACACAACCAAGTTTTCGGCGCCGATATCGACGGCGCCACCGCCACCTGGCGGGCCCATCTAGTAGCTCAAGGCGTTCCCAAAACGAGCCTCCACGAGGGCGACTTCCTGCTCACCCATCCCTCAGTCGAGCTTCCTCTCTGCAGCGCCGTTGTGGGCAACCCGCCATATGTCAGACATCATCTGCTCTCAACCGATCAAATCGAGGCATATGGACGGCTTCGAGTGAACACGCCGTTAAGCCGCCGTGCTAATGCGTGGGCCTATTTTGTCCTGCACAGTCTTAGCTTCCTGCGACCAGGTGGCCGCCTCGCTCTGCTCCTGCCCAGCTCCATCCTCCACTCAGGTGGATATGCAGGCGAGGTTCGCGCAGAGCTATCCCGGCGCTGCGTTGATGTTCGATTCATCAGAGTTAGAGAACGGCTGTTTCAAGGCGTGTCCGAAGAAAGTGTTGTTCTCCTAGCAGTCACACCAAGTCGAGGCCCATCCGTATGGACGGATCCCCGACTGGTAGACGTGGATGATATCGATGGCCTGCGACACGAACTCGCCAGCTACGATCAGGGGGCCAGTCCCGCCAAAACTCAGTCGCCAGACCGAAGCGGAGTAGTTCCAGGCATAGCCGAACTAGTCCAGAATCGCATAGTCAAATCTGGTCGATTCGCCGATGTCGGCTCGCTTGCCCGCGTTCGAATTGGCGTCGTTACCGGAGCTAATTCCTTCTTTGTGCGGCGGCCCTCCTCCACATGGCAGGAGGACGGCGTCTCCTGGAAGCCGATAATCTCGAGATCCGCCTGGCTAGATCGGCCTGTGTGGACCAATGCCGACGTTGCAAGAATTCAACTTCACGACCTACCGTCGCAACTTCTTTTGGCATCACTGGCGACCTCTACTTCACCCGGTAGCCATCTGGCGGACGAAGTAGCGGCCGCGGAGGAAGCTAAGCTTCACGAGAGGAGTCACACTTCTCGTCGGCCAGTCTGGTACGCGCTACCTGATCCACAAGTTCCGCATGTCTTTCTTCCCTGCATGGGTCGCGTTGCAGGGCGCGCCGTCGAGAATTCAAGCAACGCTACGTCGACCAACGCAATCCATCATCTATGGTGGACTGATAATGCAGATCCCGATACTAGGTTTTATAGAGTACTTGCGACTTGGTCCGACGTCTGGAGGTTGCAGGGCGAACTCTTGGGACGCCCGTACGGAGGCGGGGTGCTAAAGTTGGAGCCGGCCTCCATTCGCGGCATGTATTTGCCCCTTCGTGCATCGAAGAGCCTGCATGGCGACCTACTCGAAGCTGCTCGCTCGGCCTCGGCAAGCGGCAATAGGAGGCGTATACAGGAAATTGCTAACAAGCTTATCTGCTTGGATCTCGGAATAGAAGACCGCCTTCTTGACGAGATACGACATGCCTGCCTTGCGCTCGAAGAGCGCCGCCAGGCGAAATGACGCCTCTCTAAGGTTGTTTGAGAAACAAGGTTGAAGGAGGCTTGGCCCTCTTCCAAGAAGACCAAGGCGAACCAGCAGTACGCTCAATTTCTTCTAGATGCCAATTCAGCTGCCGTCGCAGTCGTCTAGCTTGAACGGTTCGCCAGTCACGAACATCTTGAAAATCTCGGTCCGCATGCGCCGACCATCGTTCTTGGAAGAGTTCTGCAAGTATGAACTCGGCACAGGCAAATGGACTAACGAGCGCTCCTGGTAGTCGGGGGACGTCAAGGCTATGAGGAAACTTCTCGTCTTCCTCGCGGCCGAGAATCTGCACATGAAAGTATGATCCAGGTGACGAGTCATCGGCGACTTCCATGCGCCACATCGCCACCTCACTTTCCTGCGAATTGGCGACAGGATCACCTTCAAGGAGTCGGATACACGTACTGGCTTTGCCGGCAAGCTCTACCCTCTTTGCCGCGCGATTGTTTCCTTTCACCCGGACCGGCCGCAGCTGCCAGATATACGTAATGACGGCATGAACATGCAACTCGCCACGAGCATCCGGCATATACTCACCTGTGCTCATCCGAGTCCGAATCGGAAGACGCTCTCTTACTTCCCAGTCGTAGATGCCATCTGACGACGAGGCGATCTGAGATAGGCTCTGATACGCCTGCTCGATCGCAGGGATACTTGACAGATCCAAGAAGCTGCGGGACAACTTTTGAAAGGAGCGCAACTCCCGCTGGAGTTCTTGGACCTCGAAGACTAGCGGCACCAGTTACCCTCAAGAAGTTCAGACAGCATCCATTAGACCGCGATCATCGTCTTCAACCATAGCACCCAGCGCGGGGTCCTCAGCGGCCAACCTTCGGTCTGCGTAGGCAGTATCCGCGTAGGGAGGCCAATCATCAGGCCTCACGCGCACGACATCCTCGAGCTCGGCTGGTTCCTTACGCCGCCGGTGATCGGTCGCAATGACAACTACGGGGTGCCGCAAGCTTCCCGGCACGCATCCAAGGTCCGTTATTACTCTTGCAATCTCCGTCGGATCGCCGGATCTTCCATCAGTCTGACGCCATAGCCAGTTCTCAACGCCGGAACGCCACCAACGACGGCCAGAAAATGTCGCCAGCACGCCTTGATACTCGCATTCGGATAGTTCCACCCAAAGAGGCGATTCGACCGGGATCTCATCCTCGGAAAGTCGGAGCCGTGTCCTCAAGTACTGCTCATCGATCAAAAAAGTTGGGTACGGCAAGACTCGATGGAGAAGCCAACGAAGAAGTGCCAGTCCGTGGTTCCTTTGGCTCATCTCGAATACTGGGGGCCGGCATTGAAGAGTTTCCGCTCGCGCTTGATCCATCCAGATTGTATCTTTTCCCTCGAGACCGAGTAGAGCTAGAACCTCCTCGACTGCTGCATCTCCCTGGGCGCGCCCTGGCCAAGCGTGGGGAAGACTCTGCACGGCCGACGCCAGCTCTACCATCTGAGAGCTGCCTGAACCCTCTTCTATAGCTTCCTTACTAAATGCCCATTCTAGGTTATTCTCGCGCGCGAAGACGTGTTCTCTTAGCGCTTCCGGCAGACCTAATGTTGCCTCATTTAGGTTAGCCGACCACAGAGCAAATGCAACTTTGGGCAGGTCGGATTCAAGCGCGGGGCGATTCGAAAAGGTTGGAAGGAGAATCGACCTGAGAGTCGAAACGACGGCCAGTCCATCACGTGGTGCACGCGCCAACGGTGCGCTGTCGCGCTCCGTCCACGCAGACAAGAAATAGTCGACCACAACTAGGTCGGCGTTATAAAGATCCCGCTCGTCGACCTCTTCTGGATGCCGAACCTGGACAACTGCCGCCTCGGAAAATCGGTCACGCAGAGGGGTGATTGAATCAGCGGAATCGTCCACGAGGAGAATTCGAGGTCGCGTCATATCAGTCACCGAAGACCACCCGGACCGCAGTCTCGAATCCTGTGGATGGTTCAACGAAGCCCACCTTTCCCCCGTATTCCGCCAGGATGTCTCGTGTAATCGGCAGGCCGAGCCCGGTACCTTGTCCCAAATTTGCATCTAACTCGGCACTACCGCTCGCGAACGGCACGAACCAACGCTCTCCATCCTCAGGTCGGACACGGACACCTGTATTTTCGATTGTCATCTCGACATCCCCGTCCTGACTCTTCCGCGCCCACGCGCGGATTTTACCATTCTGGCCAGCTGCCTTTACGGCATTGGTTAGCAGGTTCGTCAAAATGGCGAGAAGCTCGGCGGGAAAGATGGGCGGTGTGCGAATGTCAGAACTAATCTCGTTAATGATAAGGATGTCGCGCTGCGCAGCAGCGGAACCCACTGTTCGCACAGCCACATCGAACCGAATGTGCAAGTTTTGCCTTGTACGTCGTTCACGGGCAGTTGTACTTGCCACATCAGCAAGGTAAGAAGCCTGTCTCTCGAGGCCGCGCCTCAAATCGATTGCTTGCCGTCTGACCGACCCTGCCCCGTTTGGTAGCCGGACGTCCGGCCGAGGCGTAAGAAAGGTCTCGACGGCACGTGCCGTCGGGACCATGTGTTGAATTTCGTGGCTGAACGAGGCTAGTTGTGCTCCGACACTTGCGAGTACCCGCAATAGGCTGGTGTCGGAAGTTAACGACTCCGCCGCACGCTTGACTTCTTCGTATGCATGTAAGAGTTGGCGCTCCGTTGGGTCCGGCATCGCGAGTCGTAGCTGCTCGATTGCAGCCAGCAGTCGGCTCGCGGAGCCAGCGTCTCCGTTACGCCAAGCTTCTGGGTCGGCGGTCGAACCGCTGTAAACTCGGTCGGAGTCGTCGGACCCGTCGTCGGTTGTCTCATCTTGCTTATCGCCAGTGCCCTCGCTCGACGACTCTCCGCCGCCATCTGGATCACGAGTACTAGTACCAGTACCTGTACTTTCGCCGCCTGTTGACGATTGCGCTGATGCGGCTTTTGCCTCGCTCACAGTGCGCTCTTGTCCCTTTCGCGCATCTTCAGCAGCCCTACTTTGCACGCCAGCGAGCGCGCGCGCACGCATCAAAAATTCTGTTCCGCGACGGACGAGGCTTCTCATAGTCTCGAAATGCTCATCGGGAACGAAACCTTCGCGATTCACTAAAGTGCGCAGACTACTGGCCCCCCGATCAGTGAGGAAAACGGCGCCATAGAAATTCCGGTTGGGAAGAAGCCGTAGGCTGTAGTCACGATTCGTGAGAGTCGACAGAGCCTTCGCGTCCTCGAGGGATCCTGGAAAGAGAGGATCTAGATTAAACCTTCCGCCTCGGCGTGTGTAGTCCGCGTCGAACCGCAGCCAATCATTGCCCGGGTCTCCGTACGGGAGGACACGGAATCCCTCGAGATATACACGGACCCCCGAAAGCCGTTCATTCGCTCGCTCATCAAGGCTTCGAATCGGCCCACTCCTCACCAGTATGCGCGCGCTAAAGAACGGGCCACTCGACGGTGCGGGGTGCGGCGCGGTGGCACGGATTGGTCGACTGAAGGGCCTGCGTTCGAGCTCAGTTCTCGAAGGCGCGACGGCGAATTCGACGTCAAGACCCTCTATTGCTTGAATTTCAAGAACCCATTCGGTCGAGCGTTCGACTATTTCCCATAGATCAGTGGGAACGCCGAAGTCACCTTCTAACCTGACTATCATCCCTGGGTCGTCTCGCGTGGTATCGCGAACCGTAGGCGCATCAAATAGGAGTGGAGCTGCTATGGTTCGCGCCGACAGAGGCTTAGCCAAGATGTCCGCGGGCGCGAAGTTGGATACCTGCCGAGATAGTTCCACAAGCTCTGTTTCACGCCATCGCCTTCTCAGGCGAGCTAGATTAATCGTCGTGCCAGTAGGAGAGCTGTTCGAAAGTCTGCGAGAAGCAACTTGGAGCGCGGTTTCGTCGACGTCGTCGAGTGTCACAAATGTCTCGATCGCGTCCCAATCAATGGTTGCGTCAACGAGCGACCGACTTGCCTTTGCCGTTGCCACGAGGAGTTCTTCGGTGGATACTTCTGGGTATCGTGAGCGAAGATCATCCAGTAATGGAGCGTCTGTGCCATCAGCGACGGCAGCGATCGACTGAACCGACAGGTGTCCGGCTAGCTTATGTGCCGCAAGCCGGCCAACACCCTTCTCGCCAGTGAAGCGCCGACGGTATACCTTGCTGGCACGCCCGTCTACGGTCTTCGATCGGGCTGCAACGCTGAGGAAGCCGCTAGCGAACTGACCTGGCGTCATTCCGACTCCGTTGTCGATAACGCTAATTCGACCTCTCGTCGGATGCTCGAGATCGCGCCCGGCAATTATGACTTCGGTGGCGTCCGCATCGTACGAGTTCTTAACTAATTCAATCAGGGCGGTGGCGTCGCGACCGACCAGCAGCTCGCCGAGTTGCCTAAAGAGGCCGGTGTCAACGGTGAAATGGGGAGTGTTGCTCAACTGCCGACCTCCGATCTTTGCTCACAGTAGGACAGGGTGTTCAGACCGATCTCGGTACATAGTAGGGGTCTCAATGGACATGAGTGATCTTCGAGATCAGCCTGTGGATAAGTGCCTCTCGGGAGCTGTTGGACCTCGGGGGCCTGTCCCCTGCCTGGCTCAGGCGGCAGCGGTCGGCGTGGCGGGACCGGCCGGCCGCATCGCCGTGCGGCTCTCCCCCGGGCAGCGTGGCGGCGTGGACGGTCAGACCCATGCTCGCCGACTTGCGGAGACGGCGGTGACTTTGGGTGTGAGGCAGTCAAGCTCAGCCGCCACCGCCATGCTGAACGGCTTCTCGCCCATCTCGGCGCACAGCTCAGCGACGTGTTTGCTGAGGTAGTGCGCAGCCCCAACCGAGCCGAGCGCGTGGACACCGGCGATGTGCGTGATGACCTGGCCGTCCCGGACATGGCAGGCGATGTAGGCGACGTCTGCCCGGAATGGCTCGGGGTCGTCCACCAGGGAGGCGAACCGCTCCCCCCTCAACTTGTCCACGAGGTACCACCGGCCGCGTCGGCGATGGTCATGCCGAGTATCGGGTCTCCGCTCATCAGCGCGTCGCCAATGTAGGCCGAGGCCGGACCGCCCACCACGATCGCGTCTCGGGTCGGTCCCCACTCCTCGCGGGAGTTGATGACCAGGCTCTCGGCGGTGAATGGAAGTTGGTCGACCTCGGCGATCAGGTGTGCGCTCACGCCGTCGTCCTCGGCGGTGACGACCATGTCCTAGCGCTCCAGGATCCGCAGGCCGACCACCGCGACGTCGAGCGAGCCGACACCGAAGAACGCCCAGTCGCGGGCGGGCACTGTTGCGGATCTGGGTGGTGCGACCCTTGGCCAGGCCGAAACCCATTGCGACCTCGGTGCAACTGTCGCCGAACTGGTCCCGTGCCTCCCCGAGCGCCGCTCGCCTCAGGCGCGCCAGTTCCACCGAGCGCTGCTGGTAGATTGCCAGGAGCTCGGTCCCCCTACGCCCTCGGCGCGGCGGGGCAGGCTCCCGGCGCAGACGTTCGAACTCCTCATCCACGCCCACGAGTTTAGGCCCCTTGACAAGTAGGCGCGCTGCATACCACCCTCGGATTGTTCTCCTCAACTCCATCGGATTGTTCCCCTCAACATCACTGCTTCTAATGATTAGGGTCTACACGAACTGGCGAAGGAGCAAGAGCGATGCAAGAAATTCCGGTGGACCTCGGCAGCTACAAGCTGACGGTCGTCGGGTCGACGCCCGAAGACGCGCGATGACGCCAACGGCCCAGATCCCGGTGGCTGACCGCCACCGCGCCACAAAGTTCACTGTGTCGCTGTTCGCGAAGCTGCGGCCAGGCCGGGACGGCGGGCACCGAAGGGCGAGGAGATCAAGGTGACACTGGCGACCGGGCCCGGCCTGCACTTCGGGGCGGACATGCAAGTCGAACTGATCGACGTCCGCGTCTCCCCTACCAACTCGAATCCGCGGGCCGGGTCAACTCCGGACTCGCGTGGCGGGCCATGGACATCAAGCACGCGCCTCTTCCGCGGCACCACGTCCCAACAGTGACAGTAACACTCTGGGCCACACAGCCGACCTCCCGGCGGTCTGACCGGCCGCGCTCGGGCTCGGGGCAGCCGGCCCCTTACTGACCGGCGAAATCACCGCAATTCCGCGCTGGTTGCACCCTGCCCGAAAGCAGGCCACCACCAGCACCGAATGTCCCTGATAACCACCACCGCCATCTGCAGCAGCTGCTTGAGCTCCGGCTCATGCGACATCCGCGACAGCTTCAGCATCACCCCGGACACCTCCATCTGGCGCCGGTAACGGCTGGCTCGTCCAGGTTGAACGAGAGACGAGCTAATGACCTCTGTGACGAAGTGCGCGAACGGCGAGCACTCCATCTACAAGCGTGCTGGCGACCGGTACATCGATCGGAATTCCTGCCGGTCGCGGCTGGTGGTCGCCGCCGTTGCTACGTCTACGGCCGCACGTGCGAAGAAGCCCGAGAGGCGCCCGATGGCTCTTCCGAGATGCCAAGGCCGGGGTGCGTGGGCGCCCAAGCAGCAGACCCTTGGAGTATCTCGGCTGCTGGCTCGAACAGGTCGTGAAACCCGAACGCCAGGCGAGCACCTACAAGGGCTATGAGACGACGGTGCGAGTCCACATCAAGTCCGTGCTCAGGAAACAAGGTCGACGAGCTCCGACCGACCGACATGCGGCGGCTGCCAGCTGCGCTCCGGAAGAAGGAGGCATCAGGGCACGGCGCTGGCCGACGGAAACTCTCGCCCCGCATGGTCCAGTCCGCCCACGCGGTAGTGCGGAACGTACTGCCGAACGCCCTGCGCGAGGAGCTGATCAGCCGCAACTCGCGAAGATGGTCAACAAGTCGTACCCGCATACGCCGTCGGTGCCAGCCTCGATCCGGCGCGGTTCGGGCGCTGCTGATGAAGATCGCCGCCGACCGGCTGTTCACGGTCTAGCTCTGCGCGATCGTGCTGGCGATGCTCCGGGGGGGAGCTGCTCGGGCTGACTTGGGACGCGGTCGATCTGGACGGTGGCCGACTCGCGGTGCGACACGCCCTTAATCTGGGTTCGACAGTCGTGCGGTGATTTAGCCACCGAAGGCCAGGGCGTACTGACGGGTGATCCCGCTGCCCGACAGCGTGCCCTCGGCGTTGCGCGAGCACCGGAAACGCCAGGACGCCGATCGGGCCGATGCCGGTGAGAAGCGGAGGACACCGGGTTCGTGTTCGCCACCCGGCAGGGCCGCCAGATGGCGCTCTACCCGCTGGTGAAGTAGTGGGACGATGTCCGCGAGGCAGCGGTCACGGAGCGCTGCGCTTCCATCGCCTGCGGCACGCCGCCGTGTCCCTGATGCTCGCCCTCGGCCTGGCCGCACGTGGTCTGGGAAATCGCCGGGGACAGCGACATCAAGGTCACAGTGATGGTCTACCGACACGGTAATGTGACAGAGAAGGCCGCAGCGCTGACCCAGCTCGGCGAGGCAGTCTCAGACGGGTTGATGTCTCCGGTTGTTGTCAGCCGACCATCGAACCATGATCGACCAACAGCGCCGTGACCTGGCGGAAGCGGAGGGATTCGAACCCCCGGACCCTTTCGGGACTCTCGCTTTCAAGGCGAGTGCATTCGGCCGCTCTGCCACGCTTCCGCCCGGAAGGGTAGCTGGGGGCTTCGGGACGCGGCGGCAGGTCCACCCATCTCACCCGCCCGGCGACGCTCGCGGACGCACGGTGACCGCCGACCCGGCAGGGGACCCACCCCATGTGGTGGGATCACGCCCGAGCGCGGGAGGTAGCGATGCGGTTCGACGAGAACGCCGATCTCGACACGTCGAACATCGACGACCTGAGGGGTGGCGGTGGCGGGGGTGTCGGAGGCCGGGTCGCGCTGGGCGGTGGCGGGCTCGGCATCGTCGGGCTGATCCTGTACTTCC